>JAEDEU010000056.1 GCA_016293155.1 Clostridiaceae bacterium
GTTGGGAACAGCAGGACATCGCGGATGGACGGGCTGTCGGTCAGGAACATGACCAGACGGTCGATGCCCATGCCCATACCGCCGGTCGGCGGCATACCGTACTCCAACGCATTGATGAAGTCCTCATCAATCATATTTGCCTCGTCGTCTCCTGCGGCACGCAGCGCCATCTGCGCCTCAAATCTGCCGCGCTGGTCGATCGGATCGTTCAGCTCGGAGAATGCGTTGCACAGCTCGCGTCCGTAAACAAAGCACTCGAAGCGCTCGGTCAGGCGCGGATCGCTCGGCTTGCGCTTTGCCAGCGGGGATACCTCTACCGGATAGTCCATGATAAAGGTCGGCTGAATCAGGTTTTCCTCGACCTTCTCCTCGTATACGAGTGCCAGCAGATCGCCCCAGCTCTCCTTGCCCTTTTCGGTCTCAATGCCGGCCGCCTTGACTGCTGCCAGTGCCTGCTCGGCATCCATCGCCATGAAGTCCAGGCCGGTTGCCTCCTGAACGGCCTCCGCCATGGTCATGCGCTTCCAGCCCTTGGAGAAATCAATCTCGGTGCCCTGATAGGTGATCTTGGTGGTGCCCAAAACCTTCTCACAGCAGTGAATGACCATATCCTCGGTGATATCCATCATGCCGTGGTAATCGGTATACGCCTGATACAGCTCAATCGTGGTGAACTCCGGATTGTGCTTGGTATCCATGCCCTCGTTGCGGAAGATACGTCCGATCTCGTAGACGCGCTCCATGCCGCCGACGATCAGGCGCTTGAGGTACAGCTCGGTTGCAATGCGCATGTACATATCAATATCCAGCGCATTGTGATGCGTGACGAACGGACGCGCATTTGCGCCGCCCGGAATGGTGTTCAGGCACGGGGTCTCGACCTCCATGAAGCCGCGCTCATCCATAAAGTTGCGGATCTCGCGCACGATCTTGGAGCGGTATTCGAAGGTTCTGCGGACGTCCGGATTCGCAATCAGATCCGCATAGCGCTGACGGTAGCGGATGTCGGTGTCCTTCAGACCCTGCCAGCTTGCCGGCAGCGGCTGCAAGGACTTTGCCAGCAGCACGAGCTTGGTGACGGAAATCGAGATCTCGCCCATCTTGGTGCGGAATACCTCGCCCTCGACGCCGATCATATCGCCGGTGTCGATCATTTTGCGGTACTTCATGTATTCCTCCACGCCCACGTTGTCGCGGCGGATGTAGGTCTGAATCTTGCCGTAGCGATCCATCAGGTCGCTGAAGGCAGCCTTGCCCATGACGCGCTTGCTCATCAGGCGGCCTGCGATGCGCACCGTGCTGCCTTCCATCTCGTCAAAGTGCTCAATGATCTCGGCAGTGGTGCTGTCCCGGTCAAACTTGACCTGCTGGAACGGGTCGCTTCCCTCTGCCTGTAGCGCTGCGAGCTTTTCGCGGCGGATGACGCGCTCGTCCTGCTCTTGCAGCTTGTTGTTGTTTGCCATGTTATTTTTCCTTTCCTATGCAGTCCACGGTAAAAGACTGTCCCCGCCCTGCGTGCGGAGACAGCCGGTGTTTCTCTTACTTAATGATCTCAAGCACCTTGAACTTGATGACATCCTTGCTCGGCGTTTCGACATCGACAATTGCGCCGACCTTCTTGCCCAGCATTGCCTTGCCGAACGGAGACTCATCCGAGATCTTGTTGTTGATCGGGTCAATCTCCTGCGTGCCGACGAAGTGATATTCCTCTTCCTCGTCCATCTCGATATCCAGCACGCGGAAGCGGCAGCCCGGGGAAATCTCATCTGCTGCGTACATATCCTCGGTGATGACAACGGCGTGCTTGATGATCTGCTCCAGCTCCAGGATACGGGAGTTTACGCGGCCCTGCTCATTCTTCGCCTCATCATACTCCGCGTTCTCGGACAGGTCGCCGAATGAACGTGCTTCCTTGATCTGCTCGGCGACCTCCGCCATTTTGACAGTTTTGAGATATTCCAGCTCGTCCTTGAGCTTATCCAGGTTTTCCTGTGTCAGCATTTCCTGCTTCATTGATCTTACCTCACAGTATTATTGAAAATTAGTATCCATGATTTCGTGTATCTGATACGTACACATTATTATAAGCAAAGTTTTACAACGCTGTCAAGCACCGTCCGCGGAAATTCGTTCGTCTGTTTGACGGAAATCCGCGTGTGCAGTGCACAGTTTTGTTCATTCCAGCGCCTTCTTCGCCGCGGCGATCTGAGAATCCTCCTCGTCGGTCAGCGCATAGAAGTGTTCGATTTCCTCCGCGCTCAGCTCACATGCGACATCCGGCATCACGCCCTTGCCGATCAGGCTCACATGGTTGGGCGTATAGTAGCAGTGCGTGGACAGCGCCACCGCCGCGCCGTTGGAAAGCGCAAAGGTCTGCTGGGAGTATCCCTTGCCGCAGGTCTGCTCGCCCACGATCTCCGCCTGATCGTATTCCTGCAATGCCGCCGCGAAGAACTCCGCCGCGCTGTACGAATTCTCATTGATGATGACGGACATCGGCGCGTCCACGCAGTCGGCATCCGAGTTGAATTCACTTGTCACATTGCCGTCCGCGTCTTCGAGCGTGATGATCCTGCCCTCGGGCAGCAGGTAGTCCAGACATTCCACCAGAGAGGACAGCTGTCCGCCCGGATTGTTGCGCAGATCAAATACATACCGCTCTGCGCCCTGCGCCTCAAGCGCCTTCATCGCATCAACAAAGTATTCGCCGGTTTCCTGCAAAAAGCGCTCGATCTGCACATAGCCGGTCGTTCCGTCGCTCATCATATGATAATTCAAATACTTATGTGCGTATTCCTGCCGCGTGATGGTGATTTCCTCCTCGCGCTCCGTCTCCGCGCGCAGGACGGTGAGCGTGACATCCGTGCCGATCTCGCCGCGCACCGAATCCACCGCTTGCTCATAGCCGCTCTCCGCGACCGTCACGCCGTTTACCGCTGTAATCCGGTCATATGGCTGCAAGCCTGCGCCTTCTGCGGGCGAGTTCTCGAACACCTGAAGCACACAGAGATTTTTTGCGGACTCATCGTAAACCACGTTGACCCCGATGCCGACGCCGCTGACCTTCTGCTTTTCCAGATGTTCCTCGTATTCCTCCGCGCTCATGTAATACGACCACCGGTCGCCCATACCGTCCACGTACCCTGCGAGCGCACCGTCAATCGAGCCCTGTTTGTCCTGCTCCCCGACAAATTTTTGGTCAATCAGCCCCTGCAATTCCTTCGCAAGCGCGTTCAGTTCTCCGGTGTCTCCGCTCGGGCGGATCAGCAGGAGGCATACCGCCGCCGTGAGCACGCCCGTGGTGAGCACTGCCGCAAGTATCAGCGCAAGAACGCGCCGGAGCGGAATATTGTGTTCTTTCCGCATAGGATTCCCTTCTTTCCGAAGATTTTTTCTGCCAAATCCTACTATAACAAAACAGAGATCGGTTTTTCAACCGATCTCTGTAATTTTACGTAAATTTACACGAAAATTTAATAGTAGCTCATCGGATTCGCATAGGAACCGTTGACGATAAACTGCAAGTGCAGATGTGCGCCGGTGGACCATCCGGTAGAACCGACATAGCCGATCACCTGACCTGCGGAAACCTTGGTTCCCACGGAAACCGCGCGGCGGGACATATGTGCATAGCCGGTCTGGATGCCGTTGCCATGGTCAATGACGATGTAGTTGCCGTATGCGTTGTGGAAGTAGGACTTCACAACCGTACCGCCCTTGGCAGCCTTGATCGGCACGCCGCTCGGAACGGCAATATCCGTACCGTCGTGCAGCTTATACACACCGGTCACCGGATGTACACGCATACCGAACGGAGAGCTGATTCTGTGGTAGCCCGCAACCGGCCATACCCAGCCCTTGGAGCTGGACGCGGTGGACGACGAGCTGGACGAGCCCTTGCCGACAGTCTGCTTCTTTGCTGCCGCCAGCTTCTTGGACAGCTCCGAGAGTTCGCTCTGGAGCGAATCCTGCTCGCCTGCAACCTTTTCATACTCTGCTACCAGAGCATCCTTATCCTCTGCCAGCGCATCAATGATTGCCTGAGACTTCGCCTGCTGTACCTCCAGTGCCGCCGTCTTGGATTCCAGCTCGGACTGATAGCCTGCCTTCTCCTGACGGTCTGCCTCCAGAGATGCCTTTTGGCTCTCTACTTCTTCCTTTGCTGCGGTGTATTCATCCAGCAGCTGGCTGTCATATTCATTGAACTGGCTGACAATCTCCATGCGGGAGATCATATCGGTCAGACTCTCTGCGCCGAGCAGTACCTCAAGGTAGGAGGTCTCGTCGCATTCATACAGCACACGTGCGCGGGTCTTGAACAGCGTCTCCTGCTCATCCATGCGTGCAATCGCCTGCTCCAGCTCTGCTTCTTTTTCTTCAATCTGAACGTCCAGTGCATCAATCAGTGCCTGAACAGCTGCAATTTCCTCATAGGCTGCGGTAATCTGGCGATCCAGTGCCGCCTTGCGCTCACTCGCGGATGCAACCTGCTCATCCAGAGAGTCGATTTCTTTCTGAATATCCTTCTGTTCCTGCTGCGCGGATGCCAGCCGGCTCTTGAGCGAGCTCATGCTGTCTGCCGCGGCGGCATCGACCATAAAGATCTGAGACAGTACGCCGACGATCATCAGTGCTGCGAGCAGCAGCGCGACGACACGTGCGCACTTTTTTGCCGTGTGTGGCTTCATCATACTGTTGTATTCGGCTCCCTTCCTAAAAAATAACCTATCGTTTGGTGTCAAACAATCCCGACAAATTAATATTACACTATTGTAACCTAGTTGTCAACTGTTGTAACCTTCCAATTCGTTCACATCAAATTTGGCTATACTTTCAAAAAGCGCCGGATGGTAATCCACGAGCCGACCACGCCGACGGCGATGCCTGCGGCGAGAAATGCGCCGATGACAAACGGCCAGATTTCCATAAAATTGAGCATAGCAAAGCCGGACACCATCGAGCCGATGGCAGAGCTGAGCTTATCAAACAGCAGCCACTGCAACGGGAAGGCGATCACCGCACCGAGGCAGCCGATCACAAAGCCCTCGATGACAAACGGCATACGGACAAAATGGTTGGTCGCGCCGACCATCTTCTGGATTGCAATCTCGTCTTTGCGCGCCATCATGCCGAGCTTGACGACATTGGAAATGATGAACAGCGATACAAAGCCGAGCGCCACAACCATGACCATTGCGGTGGTACGGAAGGTATCGCGCAGGCGCACCAGCAGCGCGGCGACCTCCGAGCTTGCCTGAACATTGGCAACGCCCTTAATCTTCGCGATTTCCTCGCTGGTATCATCCAGAAGGCGGATATCCTTTACGTGAATGATATAGCTGTCACGCAGCGGATTTTCCTCCGCCTTCTCCCAGCCCTCGGTCAGAATATCGCCGTTTTCTCCCAGACGGGCGCGGTACGCCTCCAGCGCCTGCTCCTTGGACACAAACGTGACCGATTCGACGTTGTCAATCGCCAGCAGTGTCTGTTCCATGGCAAGCGCCTTTTTCTGAGACACCGACTTGTCGATATAGATGTCGATCTCATTTTCCTCCTGCAAGGTGCGCAGTTCGTTGTCGATGCTGAGCGTCAGCAGGGTAAGCGTGCACGTGAGCAGCATACAGATGGTCATCACGCTCACGGCGGCAAACGACATAAACCGATTCAGGCGCAGATTGGAAAACGCCTGACGGATATGATAAAACAGGTTCACGCCTCATACCCTCCCTTCTGGTCGCTCACGATGCGGCCCTCGTGGATGGTGATGACGCGCTCGCCCATGCTGTCAACCAGCGCTTTTTCGTGCGTGACAACGAGCACGGTTGTGCCCTGCCGGTTGATCTCGCGCAGCAGCTGCATGATTTCCAGCGAACGGGCGGGATCAATATTGCCCGTCGGCTCATCCGCAATGATGATCTGCGGGCGGTTGGCAAGCGCACGGGCAATGGATGCACGCTGCTGCTCGCCGCCGGAAAGATTTTTGGGATATTCCCCGGTTTTTTCCGCAATGCCCACCTGACGCAGCACCTCGCGCACGCGCTCGGTAATCAGCCGCGGCCGCGTGCCGACGGCACGCATGACAAACTCCACGTTTTCATACACCGTTTTGTTTTCGATCAGGCGGAAATCCTGAAAGACCACGCCCAGCGTGCGGCGCAGCTTTGGAATCTGACGGCGGCGAATTTTGTCCAAACGGAAATCGCCGACCTGGATCATACCTGAGGTCGGACGAAGCTCTGCGGTGAGCAGCTTTGTAATGGTGGATTTGCCCGAGCCGGACTCGCCGACCAGAAAAACAAATTCTCCGTCGGCGATTTCCAGACTCATTTCACGGATCGCATGAATGCCGTTGCCGTACACCATGCTGACCTTTTGCATTTTAATCAATGAATTTCTCCTCCCAAGACATCAGTCCTGGATGCGTCCGCTTTCACGGGAAGCGAGGTACTTGCGCACCATCAGCGCGACCTTGAATACGATCGCATGATCGAATTCGCGCAGATCCAGACCGGTCAGCTTCTTAATCTTCTCCAGACGGTAAACCAGTGTGTTTCTGTGGACGAACAGCTTGCGCGAGGTCTCGGAAACGTTCAGATTGTTCTCGAAGAACTTCTGGATGGTAAACAGCGTTTCCTGATCGAGCGCATCAATCGAGCCCTTGCGGAACACCTCGCAAAGGAACATTTCACAAAGGGTGGTCGGCAGCTGATAGATCAGACGGCCGATGCCCAGATTTTCGTAGGTGATGATGGATTTCTCCGTATCGAATACCGCGCCTACCTCAAGGGCGACCTGACATTCCTTGAACGACTTTGCGATGTCCTTGAGCTGCATGGCGATCGAGCCGATGCCGCTGATGCTCTTGATCTGCACCTCGTTTTCCAGCGTCTCCTCGATATTCTTTGCAATCTTGACCAGTTCCTTGGTCTCGGTGTTCGGCTTGACCTCCTTGACCAGAACGATGTCGGTTTCGTTGATATGCAGCACGAAATCCTTCTGCTTATCCGGGAACATACCCTGAACCACATCAATTGCCGCAACATCCGGATGCTCCACCTGACGGATCAGGAATACCGCACGCGGAACGTCGTTGCCGAAATGCAGCTCACGCGACTTGATATAGATATCGCCCGGCAGGATATTGTCCAGAATGATGTTCTTAATAAAGGTCGCCTTATCGTGCTTTTCGTCGTACAGGGACTTGATGTTGCTGATTGCAACCATTGCCATGCCGCTGATGCTGCGTGCAGTCTCGTCCTCGCCCTTGACGAATACGGCATATTCGAAGCGCGTGGTGCGGTCAGCAACCGGGCGATAGGTATAGCCGCCGAAACGGATCATATCGCCGACATAGGAGAGCTCTGCTACCGCGTCATCACGCATTTCGCCAATGCGCGGAAGATCCGTGCAGGCGATTACGGCGCCGGACGCATCAATGATACCAATGGTACGATCCACGGTATCCTTCATTTGCAGGACGATCGACTGAAATAATCTAGATGCCATTGTATTTTCACCCTTCTCATCAATATACTGTATCCCTTTTATGTATCGGCGTTTTGAAACTGACGCAGCACATACCGCAGCGGCATCCACCCAGCCTGTTTTAGCCGTACATTTATTTAATTATACCATATTCTCATGGTTTTTTGCACGAATTTTTTTGCGTATTTTTGTGATTTTTTGATAATCGTATTTTTTACATAGTAAAAATGCCGAAAAAATCACGTTACAACAGGAAACCTATATAAAATATGCCGCAAAATTTTTATGCACATTCTTCCATATATTGGAGTTTCCGGTCATCCGGAAAGCGCCGCAATTTCCTGCGCAGTCAGCTCGCGCCACTGCCCGCGCTCCAGCTTCGGATCCAATGTCACCGCTCCGACCGAAAGCCGCTCCAGCGTGACGACCGGCGCACCGCGCGAGGCGAGCATCCGGCGCACCTGATGGTACTTTCCCTCCTGCACCGTGACAAGCACGGTTGTTTTCCCCGCTTCGGCGCTCAGAATTTCCAGCTTTGCCGGTCGGCATTTCGTGCCGTCGCGCAGCGTTAACCCTTCGGCAAACGCCTGTATATCGCGTTCGTCCAGTACGCCCTCCGCTTCCGCGCGATAAACCTTATCCACATGCCTGCGCGGAGAGGTCAGCCCGTGGGCAAACACGCCGTCCGTTGTGAGCAGCAGCAGTCCGACCGTGTCCTTGTCCAGCCTTCCGACCGGAAACAGCCCCATGTCCAGAAACCGCTTCGGCAGCAGATCGAGCACGGTTTTCTGCTCGGCATCCTGCCGGGCAGAGAGCACGCCTGCGGGCTTGTTCAGCATGAGGTACACCCGTCCGGTCTGCACCGGCTCGCCCTTCCAGGTCAGCCGGCAGGTCTGCGGATCCACCTTTTTGGCGGCATCCCGGCAGATCTCTCCGTCCAGTGTCACCCATCCCGCCTTCACGCCCCGCACCGCATCGCGGCGCGAGCACAGTCCGGCTCCGGTCAGCAGCTTGTCAATCCGTTCCAGCGGCATAGTCAATCCTCCGTTTTTTGGGAATTTCTTCCGCGCCGGCGCGCAGACAAAAACACACTTTGGAGTTAGTATAACACTTTTGTTGAATTTGCACAAGAGTTTTGCGGACATCTTTCGCCATTTGCGGCAAAAAATGCTGTAAATACATCCAAAAGAAAAGCAGCAGAGGAACATCTGCCGCTTTTGTCATATTCTGTCATACTTTATGAGCCGCTGTCCGAGGTACCGCCGGTCAGCGCGCGGGTAAAGCCGTCCGCGGACATCGAGGTGATATCCCCCGCAACGACGCGATTTTTATAAATCAGCAGGTTTGCGACCACGCCCTCCTTTTCGTCCGGCCAATTGGTCACGGTATAGGTCACCTGCTTGACCCGTTTTCCCTTGAGCGCCTCCAGATCAAAGCCCTGCCGCGCCTGAAGCTCGGCATATGCCTGATAATTTCCGCTGAATTCGGATGGGATGATGACCTCCTGCACCACGCAGGTGCTCTCGTCCACCTCCCAGCCGCACTGCGCCAGATACGCAATGCGCTGTTCTCCGGTTTTGACCTCTGCGGTCACCGGCTCCTGCTGTTCGTCCTCTGCCTGATCTGCCTCCTGCGCCGTGCCCTCCGCGGAGGTCTGCACCGCCGCAGGCTCGGGCGTATCCGCCGCCATCTGTACCGCCATCCGCCCGCCAATCAGGACTGCGCATACGGCAGCCAGTCCGAGGATCAGCCTGCGCTTGGACAGCTTCGCTGTTACGATAAACATAGTTCATTCCTCCGCCGCTTTGATTACTGATAAAGCCTATGCGGCGGGGATGC
>JAEDEU010000057.1 GCA_016293155.1 Clostridiaceae bacterium
TTTTTTACTGCTTGGTAATGCAATCGCGCAGGATATTCATTTCGATCAGCATGGACTTGGCGACCTGCTCGGAAACCGCATATCGGATCATTTCCTCGGGGTCTTCCGGAATCCGTCCGCGGTCGCGGTGTTCGATCAGCTCAATCCGCCGGTCCAGCTCCTGCAGCACATTTTTGCTACGGTTCACTCCGCATCCCTCCCGCCAACAGTATGCCCCGTCCGTCTGCGGTTTATCACATTCAGATGCAGATGCTCCATCAAATCAAATGCCGCCTGCTCCAGCGCTGCGTTCGGGTCGGCACACAACGCCGCATCCACCGTAATTTCACTGCACGGACAGACCGCCTGCAACAAAATCACATTGGACAGTACGCACAGGTGCGTCACCACGCCGCAGACTGTGATAGACGCGCCATCCGGAATCGGACAGTCCGTCACCAGACTCCGCGCGCCAAAGCTGTCCTTTTCCAGCAGCTGTACACGGGGCGCAAACGATTTCAGCGCACCGTACAGGCTGTGTCCTTCGCTTCCGCGCGCACAGTGGCGAACCGGTAAATGTCTTCCTTCTCTGGTTTGCAGATACTGTTCCCCATGCGTGTCCAGCGTAAACAACACCCTGCCGCCTCGCCGGAGCTGCTGCTCCACCGCCCTGCACAGCGGCTGCTCTAGCGCCCGCGCCTGCGGAAATCCCAGCGCCCCGCAGACAAAATCCGTTTGATAATCTACCACAACCAGATAATCCGACATAAAAAATACTCCCTTTCAGGAGTATTTTGTCCATTTCACGAACGCAATATGTCAGTCATCGCTGTATTCCTTTACCATCTTAAACAGCTGCGTCCGGTTGCGGATGCTCATCTTCTTATAGGTGTTCAAAATATGCTTTTTCAGGGTATTGTTGGTAATTGTCAGCTTTTCGCAGATCACATCATTCGGAAGTCCCTGCATCAGCAGACCGAGGATGGTGGTCTCGCGTGCCGTCAGATGGAAGCGCTCCTCGCACTGATGCACGGTCAGCTTTTCATTCTGGCGCTCCTGCTCATCATAATACTTGGAAATGCGCAGCGCCAGATGATCCTTGAACATTTCAAGCAGAAACAGGTCGTCATAGACAAAGTTACTCTTGTTTCTGCTGCGGAAAAAGGTGATTTTTGCGACAGCCTTTCCGTTCATCGCCGGAATCAGGTGCACACAGTGATGCAGTCCCTGCTGCTCGCAGAATTTATGATAATAATCGGTTGCTGTGCGTTCCTCGTCCGAGAACATATCACTGGCGCGGTAAACCATCGCCTTGCCGCCCTTGAGCAGACCATAGCTGCCGTCACAATCCTGATACTGATGGAGATATTCCTCCGCAACCTCCTGCGGATAATCCAGACAAACCGCATGGCGCAGCTCCGGCACGCAGGTCTTGGATGAATAATAAAACACCGCCGCATCAAAATCCATGAGCAGGCGCAGCTGCTGTAAAAAGGTCAGGCACATCTGATCAAAGTCACGGATTTCATGAATCTGATATGTAATATTATTAAAAATGACCCAATCATTGGTTTCGAGTATACGCATAAAAAATCCTCCCGAAAAACAAAAAAAGACGTTTTACGGCTAAAACCGTAAAACGCCTTTGTCTTACACTATCCATATTATACAGGAAAACATTTTTCCCGTCAAGAACACGCATCCTGTCTATTTCACTAAAAAGAGCAAAGTAATTACCCTAACTACTCATCAAGGTGTACAGTTCACCGCTGCACATCGGAGTTCGGAAAGTTTGCGCTGCTGTATTCCGCCGCAAGCCAGCGAAAGACAATGCGTTCCTCGGAATTCTGCTCCGCGCTTTTGCGCAGCGCAGCGCCGTACGGCATGGGAAATGCATACTCTGATGCGTTTTCTTCCGGCTGTACGCCGTCCACGGTCAGCAGCTTCAGACTTCCCTCCGCGATGCTCTGGTACTCCGAGCAGGTCATGTAATACAGACAGCCGCTGCGTTCATCCGGTGCGCCCTCTGCGGCATTTACCGTCATTGCACGCTCCAGTGCGGAGCGGCTTGCGCTTCCCTGCGCGCGATGGCGAATGACGATTTCCATGTCCTTTCCGCCGACCTGCTTCCAGTTTGTGACCGTTCCCGCATAAATGTCCTTCAGCTGCTGCACAGAAAGGTTGTCCGCTCCGCAATTCGGATCAGCCGCAAATACCAGTGCATCCGTGCCGAGCGCAGTCCATTCGACCTCCTCGCCCAGATCGGCTTCATAGGCAATCAGCAGCTCTGCCGAACCGTCCAGCAATGCCTGATACGCCTGTTCCGTGCTGTCAGATGCCTGAATATGACGCAGAGCCTCATGCGCAGAGCAGTCCAGCACCGCCTGTGTCAGATACTGTGCCACCGGCTCCAGTGCGGGAGACACGCTGACAGACGGATAGGTGTCGCTGTTTACCGAAGGAGTATCCACAGTCTCCTGTTCTCCGCAGCCGCTTAGCAGCAATCCCGCGCACAGCAGAGCAATCATAATTTTTTTCATGTCTGCCTCCTCAGTCTTCCGCCGCGTTGCGGAGCTTTACAATCCATTCGCCGTTTTTATCCACAACACCGGTGAACTGCGCGGTTCTGACCTGATAATATCCGTCCGTAATGACGTTGATTTCGTGATAAATCGGCTGCAATACAAATTTTCCGCTGTCCGCCATGATGCCCTGACGTCCGGTTTCCGGATCACATACGGTAAAGGTGCTGCTCTGGAGTGCGTCCGCAATCATCGGCTCGCAGTACACATACGGAATCGCTTCACTCTTTGCACTGCTGTCCAGATGAACCAGATACAGCGCATCCTCCGCCTGTGCAACAACGGTTTTCCGTCCGATTTCATGAAGTGCGGAAACATTTTTCAGCTCAAAAGATGCGATATCATCAAATACGATCGCCATGTCCTCTGTCTGTACCGCATGTCCGGTTTGCTGCAATCCGACAATTTCCTGTGTCGTAATGCCGGACGGAATCGCGTAGCGCTTTCCGTTTGCCGCATTGACGACAATGCTCTTGTCCTCTGTCCAGAGTTGGTACAGCGGCGCCGTATTGTCGCATAGCTGTATCTTTGTATATTCAAACTCCTGAATCGTTTTGCCGTCAATTCTGAGAATTCCGTATTTTCCGTCCGCATTCTGCGCAATCAGATAGCTACCAAAACGCCCTTCCAGAGACTGATAAACAGGTGCAATCACCCATTCGCCGTTTTCATCCAGCACACCGCAGCCGCTTTCGTCCCGGGCGATGACATAGCCATCCGCCGGAGCGCCGACCTCCTCTGCCCGGAACGAGGTCAGCAGCGTCCCATCCAGCTTCTGCCAGACATATTCCTCCTCTTTTCCCGCTTTGCGGCAGAGCATTGTGCCGTCCTGACAAAACAGGATTTCATCCTCGGTTTTTACCACGGTTTTCCCGTTTGCATCAAACAGATGCGAGCCACGCCAGCTGCCTTTGTTGGTATATTCCCGCGTGATAATGCCGCTTTCGGTCATCTCAGCGCTGCCGTAAAACGGACCGATCACCCACGAGCCGTCCAGCGCGGCACAGGTCGTCTGTGCCTGGCTTCCCTGCTTTTGTGTAAGTACATAGAGCTCATATTTTCCCGCCGTCTCGACGGATACACTGTCATACACTGCATCCGTGACAATCGCTCCGTTTTGATCCGCAAGTGCATAGCGTTCCACGGTGCTGCCATCCGCCTGAACAATCAGCTGCTTGTACGGCAGCAGCATTCCATAGTCCTCCGAGGCGCGCAGCGTGTCCTGATACGCCGCCGCACTGCGGGTATACTGCTCGGTTTCCGTCTGTGCCATTTCCGGCATACTGTTTATTGTCAGTTGATACTCAGCCGATCCGTCTGACTGCTTCTGCGCGCCACAGCCGCACAGAAGCGCGGCGCACAGAAGCCCGGCTGAAACAAGTTTCCTCATATTTTCACTTCCTCATAATAAACAGTTTACCAAGATTTCGATTTCTGTCAAGGGAACAGGAGAAAATTCACGGTTTCTTTGAAATTTGCTCATAAACAGGAAAAGAACCGCATTTCTGCGGTTCTCTCCTGATGTAGTAAATTATTCACCGAGACCAAACAGTCTTGCCAGAAGACCACGCTTTCTTGTCTTGGGCTCCGGAGTCGGCTGAACCGGATCATCCTTCATAAAGTGCGCCGCAAGCATATCCTGACTGCTGACTCTGATCTCACCCTCTGCCGGCTTAATCTTGCGATAAGTCCCGTCCGGCTGCATGAGCCAGCACTGCTGGTTGTCCCTCTCCTGCATTTCCATGATGTACAGCAGATGCTCGCGCACCTCTGCGCTCTTCGGCTCCGCAAAGATCTCAACGCGGCGTCTGGTATTGCGGTTGAGCAGGTCGCCCGATCCCATAAAGATACGCTGGCGTTCGCCCTGACCGAACACATAAATGCGCGAATGCTCCAGATGACGACCCAGAATTGCATCAATGCGGATGTTTTCCGTATAGCCTTCAATTCCCGGACGCAGGCAGCAGATGCCGCGGATGTGCATCTTGATCTCAACCCCTGCCTGAGAAGCCTCAACCAGCTTTTCCATGATACCCATGTCGTTCATGGAATTGACCTTGATATTGATATAGCCCTTGCCGCCGTTCCGCTGAATGCCGATTTCCCGGTCGATCAGCGCGATGACGCGGCTTCGGTAGCAGTTTGGCGCAACCCACAGGCTCTCGGTCTGCTCGACCGTCTCACCGACCGCCAGACTGTTAAACACGGCGGTTGCATCGCGCCCGACCGAATCATCGTTGGTAATCAGGCACAGATCGGTATACTGCTCCATGGTCTTTTCGTTATAGTTGCCCGTACCGATCTGGGAGGTATAGCTGATCTGTCCGTTCTTGTCCTTGCGCGTAATCAGGCACAGCTTCGCGTGAATCTTATAATCGCTCAGACCGTAGATAATGGTACAGCCCGCCTGCTCCAGAATGGACGCATAATCAATATTGCTCTGCTCGTCAAAGCGGGCGCGCAGCTCCAGCACGCAAAGCACGTGCTTGCCGTTTTCCGCCGCACGGCACAGGGCGGAAACCACCTTACTGTGCTTTGCCAGACGGTACAGCGAAATTTTAATCGAAACGACCTCCGGATCGACTGCCGCCTCGTACAGCATATCCAAAAACGGACGCGAGCTGTGGAACGGATACGCCAGCAGGATTTCATTCTTTGCCATTTCACGGATCGGAATGTTCTGCTTATATTTGCTCGGTGTCATCGGCTTGCGCTCCGGGAACTGCAGCTGAGATGCGTGCTCCAGATGCAGAGCACCCGGCAGCGAGAAGCCGAAGCTGAAGTCCAGCGGAATGGTCTGTATAAATACGTTATTCGGATGAATCTCCAGATAACGGCACAGATGCTGCTGTAAGCGCTCGGAAACCTTGCCTTCAATCTGAAGGCGCACGCCGAACAGCCGGCGGCGCTTTTTCAGTGCCGCCTGCATGGCACCGCGGAAATCCATCTCATAATCCAGCAGCGCCTCATCCACCGAGATGTCCGCATTGCGTGTGACGCGGATGGTGGTACGCTCCTCGATCTTATTTTTGCCAAAAAGCTGCTCGGCAAAGTGACATACGATATCCGAGGTGAACATCACCTTTTTGCGGTTATCCAGACTGACCACAAAATACGGCGGCAGCTGTCCGACCGGAATAATGCCCAGGCGAACTTCCTCCCGTTTCTGCTTATCCGATTTATCGCCCTTTTCTCCGTTTTTTCCGTTCTTGCCTGCAAGCACGATTGTCACATACTGCTCCTTGTTGTTCAGGAACGGGAACGGATGGTGATGATCTACAATCTGCGGCGACAGCAGCGGCATGATAGACTCCCGGAAATATTTTTCCGCCAGCATTTCCTCCATCTTGGATATCTTGGAAAAGTCAATCAGATCCACACTCTGCTGCTTCAGCTCCTTGCAGAGCGCATGGTACATCTTTTCCGTCTTCGGCACGTCGGCACGCACGCCGCGCAGAATCTCCTCCACCTGACGCGCCGCGTTCCAGCCGGTCTTATCATCCAATCGATCCGGATCCATCAGGCTCTGGTCGGTCAGAGAGCCGACTCGAACCATAAAAAATTCATCCATATTGGAAAAATAGATGCCCGCAAACATCAGCCGCTCAAACAGAGGGACATCGCGCCGCATTGCTTCATGCAGTACACGACGGTTGAACTCCAGCCAGCTCAATTCCCGGTTAACCAATATCTCTTGCGGTAACATAACAGTGGTCCCCTTTCGGTATTCCCAAAATAAAACTTGAAATCAGACAGGGCGCAAAATACACCTGTCCGAAAAGCGCACAATTATGATTTTATTATACACGATTGGCGGCAAAATTGGGAATGCAATCCGCAATTTTTTTGTAAAATCTGTTTTTCTCTTTCCGGATGAATGTAAGTCTCATGTAAAAAACCGGCAGGGACAATGCCCTGCCGGTCTGATGATACGGAATGAAGTGAAAATTAGTCGAACTCAACCGGATCAATGTGCCAGATGTTGGCTGCGTAGTCGCTGATGGTTCTGTCGGAGGAGAACTTGCCTGCGTTGCAGATATTTCTCCAGCACTTTTCAGCGAATGCGTACTTATCCTGATAGTCACGGTTGACGCGCAGCTTGGTTTCAACGTAGCTCTTGAAGTCGTACATCAGGAAGTACTTATCCGGATGGCTCTGACCCCAGTCAACCTTGTGGATGATGGAATCATACAGCTCGCGGAAGATACCGGTACCGCCGTCATCCAGCGTACCGTTGACCAGTGCTTCCATAACGCGCTTGATCTTCGGATCGTTGTTGTAGATGTGGTACGGAATGTAGTCGTGGTTGTTGTTTGCCTCGATCTCCTCTACCTTGCCGCCGAAGATGTAGTTGTTCTCCTCGCCAGCCTCCTCGACGATCTCAACATTTGCGCCGTCCAGCGTGCCCAGGGTAACCGCACCGTTGAGCATCAGCTTCATGTTGCCGGTACCGGAAGCCTCGGTGCCTGCGGTGGAGATCTGCTCGGAAACGTTTGCAGCTGCTACCAGCTTCTCTGCGTAAGATACGTTGTAGTTGGAAACGAAGATGACGCGCAGCTTGTCGCGAACCTCTCCGTCGCTCTCGATCAGGCGTGCAATCTCGTTGATGAGCTTGATGATGCCCTTTGCGCGAGCATAGCCCGGAGCTGCCTTTGCGCCGAAGATGAAGGTGGTCGGATGGAAGTCCGTGATGGAGCCTTCCTTCAGGCCGTAGTAGATATACAGGATGCTCAGCGCATTCAGGAACTGTCTCTTGTACTCATGCAGACGCTTGATCTGGATGTCGTACATGGAATTCTTGATCGGTGCAGTGCCGTCGTGCTTCAGCATGAAGCTGCCCAGCTGATGCTTCTTCTGGTGCTTGATCTCCCAGAACTCATCCAAAACAGCCTTGTCGGTTGCGTACTTCTCCAGCTGCTTGAGCTGAGAAAGATCGGTAACCCACTTGTCGGAGCCCAGCAGGCGGGTCAGCAGTGCGGACAACTCACGGTTGCACAGTGCCAGCCATCTTCTCTGCGTGATACCGTTGGTCTTGTTCTGGAAGTGATCCGGCCAGATCTCATAGAAGCTGCGCAGGGTATCGCGCTTCAGGATCTCGGTATGGATTGCAGCAACACCGTTGACATAGCTGGAGCCGTACATTGCCAGATTTGCCATGTGAACCATGTCATGCTTGATGATCTGTACGCTCTGGATGAAGTCCGGACCCTTGTGGTACTTATTCATCAGCTCGTCAATGAACATGCCGTTGATGCGCTCGATGATGTAGTAAATCTCCGGGCATACCTCGAGGATGAGGTGCTTGTTCCACTTCTCCAGTGCCTCCGGCAGGATGGTGTGGTTGGTATATGCAAAGGTCTTCTGCGCAATCTCAAATGCGGTGCGGAATTCCACGCCCTCGTAGGTCGTCAGCAGGCGAACCAGCTCCGGAATGGAGATAACCGGATGGGTATCGTTCAGCTGAATGGCATTGAACTCAGCGAAGCGGGAGAAATCATTGCCATGGTTGATCTTGTACTTCCTGATGATATCCTGCAGGGATGCAGAGGAGAAGAAGTACTGCTGCTTCAGACGGAGCTTCTTGCCCTCGTCGGTGGAGTCATTCGGATACAGAACACGGGAGATATCCTCTGCGCGGTTCTTCTCGCGGACGGAGGAATCGTAACGCTGCTCGTTGAACTCGATGAAGTCGAAGGAGCTGACCGGCTCTGCCTGCCACAGACGCAAGTTGCCGATGTTCTTGGTGCCGTAGCCGATGATCGGGATATCGTACGGAACTGCGTTGACAACCTGATCCTTGAAGACAACCTGAACGGTCTCGGAATCGCAGCGGATGCTCCACGGATCGCCGAAGCGGGTCCAGTCATCTGCGGTTTCCTTCTGCCAGCCGTCCTGAATATACTGCTTGAACAGACCATAGCCGTAACGGATACCGTAGCCGTCCAGCGGCAGATCCAGCGTTGCAGCGGAATCCAGGAAGCAGGCAGCCAGACGGCCCAGACCGCCGTTGCCCAGAGATGCGTCCTCGATCTCCTCAAGCATACTCAGGCTCATGCCAACGCTCTGCAGTGCTTCCTCAACCTCGTCATACATGCCGAGGCACAGAAGGTTATTGTAGATTGCACGACCGATCAGGAACTCGGCAGACATATAATATGCATGGCGTGCTGCGCGGTGCAGATCCAGGCTCTGCTTCCAGTTGTCTGCAATGCGTGCCATTGCAACCTTAGAAATTGCGTGATGCATATCCTGCGGAGTTGCCTCAGCAAGCGTCTTGCGGCGGTCACTCTTCAGATATTCGGTGAGGGTTTCCATCAGGGTACTATTGCTCATAGCTTTATAGAACCACCTTTCATTATAGTAGCATTCTCACAGTTCATTCGCACATTTATGCGCGCAAAACGGACCCCAATATCCGTTTTTCCGAAACAGCGCGTATCGCTGATCCGATGTTATTATACCATGATGTATGACTTTTTCAACAGAGAATCGTCATGCATTTTTGTATTTTGTATT
>JAEDEU010000058.1 GCA_016293155.1 Clostridiaceae bacterium
TTGGAGCACACTGCTGGAAACCGCGCCGATGTTCGGCTCGTCCAGCCCGTCCTATCTGCTGATGGCGTCCATTGACCTGGCGCGCGCGTGGCTGGAGGACGAAGGTGCGCGGTTATACACAAATTGTGCACAGGCTGTGGAAAACCTGCGCACGTGGATAGAACATCATACGGCATTCGGTGTGCTGGCGGGGGCGGAGGTCGATCCGTGCCGCCTGACGATCTGCACCGGAGGAACCGCACTGGACGGCTTTGGGCTTGCGGCAGAGCTGGAGCGGCGCGGCGTTGTCTGCGAGATGGCGGACGCGCGCCATGCCGTGCTGATCTGCACCGGCATGGATACTGCGGAGGCGTTTGCCCGTGTGAAGAATGCGCTGATGCACATTCCGTGCGAACGGACGGAGCAGCCGCAGGAGCTGCTGCTCACCGGACTCCCCGCGCCCGAACGGGTGATTTCCGTGCGCGAGGCGGTGTTCGCTCCGTGCCGCGAGGTGCCGCTCGCGCAGGCGGAGGGAGCGGTCTGTGCCCGCGCCGTGACACCCTATCCGCCCGGCGTACCGGTAATTTATCCCGGAGAGCGGATTTGTGGCGAATACATTGAATTTCTGCGCAATCAATGTTATAATACGATTGGCAAAGTAACAATCGTATCGGCAAAAGACTCCCTTTCAGCGGGAGGCTTTTACAGCTTACATCCGGAAAGGAGCTTCGCCCATGAAAATGATCCTTGCCATCATCAATCACGATGATGCGAATAGAGTAACCCGCGCCCTTACGCGCGCGCACTATTTTGTCACCAAGCTCGCCACCACGGGCGGATTCCTGAAGGACGGCAATACCACGCTGATTACCGGCGTGGAGGACGACCGGGTTGACGACGTGATGGAGCTGATTCAGGAAAACACCAAGGCGCGTCCGCATCCGCTGGCAGGCGGCGCGGAAATGGGCTTTGGCTTTTCCACGGCGGCGCCCAAGGAGGTTACGGTGGGCGGCGCAACGATTTTCGTGCTGAACGTGGAGCGGTTTGAAAAGCTATGACATTTGATTCGCTTGCAGGCAATGCGGAGCTGAAGGCCGCGCTGCGCCGAGCACTCGGAACACGGTTTCCGCAGACCATCCTGCTCACCGGACCGGAGGGAAGCGGCAAGCTGACGGCGGCGCGCATTCTGGCATCCGCTCTGCTGTGCGAGCGCGGCGGAGCCGTGCCGTGCGGACAGTGCCTCGCGTGCCGGAAGGCGGAAAAGGGCATTCATCCCGACCTCACCCTGATTGATTCGGGGGACGCGGAGATCAAGGTGGAAACCGCGCGCGCCATCCGTTCGGACAGCTCGGTGCGCCCGAGCGAGAGTGACCGCCGCGTATTTTTGATCCGCCATGCACATAAAATGAACCCATCCGCGCAGAATGCGCTGCTCAAGGTGCTGGAGGAGCCGCCCGCATATGCGTTTTTCATCCTGATGAGCGAAAATGCGGACGCAATCCTGCCCACGATTCTGTCGCGGTGCACGCAGTTTTCGCTGTCACCGGTATCCGTCCGCGAGACGGAGGGGCTGCTGCGCGCCCGTTTTCCGGAAAAAAACGAACAGGAAATCCATGCCGCCGCGCACCGTGCACAGGGCATTGTGGGCGAGGCGGTTCGCCTGCTGTCCGGCGGGCAGGACGATCTGACCCCGGTGATCGCGCCCATCCTGCGCGCACTCGCGGGAACGTCCGAGCTGAGCATCGTCAAGGCGTGCAATGCCTGCGCGGGCATGACGCGCCCGCAGTTTGCCGCCGTGCTGGACGCGCTGTGTCTGGCACTGCGCGATGCGGTCATGGCATCCGAGGAGCTGTCCGAGCCGCTGAACGGCGCACTGCGTACGGAAACCGCTTCGCTGGGCGTGCACGTTCCGCAGCGCAGACTGTTGCAGCTTTACGATTGGGTGCGCGAGCTTTCCGCGCGGATTCCGCTCAATACGGGCATTCCGCTGCTGTCCGCCTGTCTGGCGGCGCGCGCCTATGAAATCATTCGAAATTAGAAAATAACCGCCTGCGGGAGTGCTTTCGCCCGCACAGCCGTGCTGCCTGAGCTGTGGCACGCAGGCGTTTTCAGAAAGCAGGGCAGACAGTCTGTCTGCCGAGGAGGAACAAATTTTGGCAGAAATTATTGGAGTCCGCTTTAAAAAAGTCGGAAAAGTATATTATTTTGATCCGTGCGGCAATCAGGTCCGCATCGGAGATCATGTCATCGTCGAGACCGCGCGCGGCGTGGAATACGGCGAGGTATCCATCGCAAACCGCAAAATTCCGGAGGGCGAGGTCGTCAAGCCGCTCAAGAAGGTCATCCGCGTGGCAACCCCGGCGGATCAGAAGGTGGTCGAGAGCAATCAGCGCCGTGCGGATGAGGCGTTCCGTATCTGCGAGAAGAAGATCGAGGAGCACCATCTGGATATGAAGCTGGTCACGGTCGAGTATACCTTTGACCTGAGCAAGGTGCTGTTTTATTTCACCGCGGACGGCCGCGTGGACTTCCGCGAGCTGGTCAAGGATCTTGCATCCGTGTTCCGCACCCGCATCGAGCTGCGCCAGATCGGCGTGCGCGATGAGGCAAAAATGCTCGGCGGACTGGGCATCTGCGGCAGACCGCTGTGCTGCTCGTCCTTTTTGGACGACTTCCAGCCGGTGTCCATCAACATGGCAAAGGAACAGAATCTGTCGCTCAACCCGACCAAGATTTCGGGTACCTGCGGCAGACTGATGTGCTGCCTGAAATATGAAAACGATGTCTATGAGGAGCTGGGCAAGGTCACGCCGCGTCCGGAATCGCTGGTGGAGACACCGGAGGGACCGGGTACGGTGATGGATTCCTCGCTGCTCAAGGGCACGTGCTCGGTGCGTCTGGACAGCGATCCGGATGAGGTGCACTGCTTCCGCTGCACGGAGTGCCAGATTGTCAAGGCGGCGCGCAAGGGCCGCAAGCCGGTGTCCCGTGCCGCCGCGGCGGCAAAGACCGCAGAGGCAAAGCCGGCAGCGCCCAAGCCGGCGGCAAAGCCCGTACCGAAGCCGGAGCCCGAGCCGGAGCAGGAGCCGGGCATCATGGCACCGTCGGACGATCAGATGCTGATTGCGGAGCCGATTCCGCAGCAGACCGAAAAGCCGCGCGGCGAGCGCAGACGCAGAAGCCGTCCGAAGCGCGACGGCGAAAAGCGTGAGGGCGAAAACAAGCAGCGGCAGTCCCGCCCGCAGAAGCAGGGAAAGCCGCACCGTGACGGCGACAGGCAGCCGCGTCCGGAGGGCGACAAGAAGAGCGCTCCGCGCCGCCGCAGACCGCCGCGCCGCAAGCCGAAGGACGGCGCAAACAGCAATCACAAGAGCGAATAAAAAGCAGGAGATCCGCCGGAATTGCCCGTGCGGATCTCTTTCTATTGTATTATGTGACAGAATGTGTTATGATATTGACGTTGTCATCACCCAATCCGACAACGGAAAGGGGTGAGTCCATCGTGGAACATATTGTTTCCTTTCTCGTTTCTGTTGTGGCAGGTGTATTCTCTTACTACATCTGTAAATGGCTGGACAGAAACTGATTGATGGCAATCAGCCAAGAAGAAAGCCTCGGAGCTCGCATCTCCGAGGCTTTCGTTTTTTTGAGTCCTCGTGGAACATTAGGACCTTTTGATGTTTGTATTATAGCACATCGCTCCGGAGAATGCAAGTCTGTAAAATTCATTGCCGGATATGACAAAATATGCTATGATATTGACGTTGTCATCACCCAATCCGACAACGGAAAGGGGTGAGTCCATCGTGGAACATATTGTTTCCTTTCTCGTTTCTGTTGTGGCAGGTGTATTCTCTTACTACATCTGTAAATGGCTGGACAGAAACTGATTGATGGCAATCAGCCAAGAAGAAAGCCTCGGAGCTCACACCTCCGAGGCTTTCGTTTTTTTGAGCCCTCGTGGAACATTAGGACCTTTTGCTGTTTGTATTATAGCACATCACTCCGGAGAATGCAAGCAGGATGCAAAGTTGAAAAAACTTTCGCGGATCGACACACACTGTTCACAATATTTCCGTATAATGAAAACAATTCGAGACGACAAACGAGGAGGAAACATCGTGTTCACAATTCTGATTGCAGATGATGAGGAGCGTATCCGCCGGCTGGTATCCGACTTCCTGCGCCGTGACGGCTACACCGTATTGCAGGCGGCGGACGGCGGTCAGGCAATGGAGCTGATTGACGAGCGCCTGCCGTCCATTGATCTGATTATTCTGGATGTCATGATGCCGGTTTACGACGGCTGGAGCGTGCTGCGCCATATCCGAAGCAAGAGCCGGGAGGTGCCGGTCATGATGCTGACCGCCCGCGCGGAGGATACCGACGAGGTGTTCGGCTTTGATCTGGGCGCGGATGACTATATCACCAAGCCGTTTTCTCCGATTGTGCTTTCCGCCCGTGTGCGCGCGCTGGAAAAGCGCTGCCGCCAGCAGGACGAGGGCGAAGCCTATGTGAGCGGTCCGCTGTCCATCAATGAGATGCGCCGCGAGGTCACGGTGAACGGCAGCACCGTCGAGCTGACCCCGAAGGAATACGAGCTGCTGATCTACTTTAAGAACAACCAGAACATCGCTGCCTCGCGTGAGAGCATTCTCAATGCGGTTTGGGGCTATGACTACTTCGGTGACCTGCGCACGGTGGATACCCACGTGAAAAAGCTGCGCGCCAAGCTCGGCAGCTGTGGTACAATGATCCAGACCGTGCGCGGCTTCGGCTACCGGTTTGAGGCGGCAAAGTGAACCGCGGCACACATTGGCGGCATTCCTTCCGCTTTAAGGTCTTTGTCAGCATCGCGGCCATTGCGGTCAGCTTTATCGGTCTGCTGATCGCGTTCAACCTGCTGTTTTTCCGCGACTATTACCAGCTGGCAAAAAAGCGCTCGCTCATCCATGTCTATGAGTCGGTGAACCAGTCGTATGGAGTCACGGCGGAGGAGACCTTTCTCGACCGAATGCAGCAGCTGGAGGAACGATACAGCGTCAAAATTGATATCAGCGGATTATACGGAGAGTATATTTACAGCACCTCGTCGCGGACGGAGGAGAGCTTTGTGTTTCCGGGCTTCCAGCCGCGGCGCAATATTATGTGGTACTACTACGACAGCGACGAGCTGGAGCGCAAGGGCTATACCTTCACCGCAGTAGGCGGCAATGTGGACGACAGTGAGTACATCGCGCTGATCGGACGGCTTTCCGGCGGGGAGCAGCTGATTGCGCGCGTGCCCGCGGCGGCGATCGAGGAAAATCGCTCGTTTAACCTGGTCTTTCTCAGCCTGAGCGGACTGCTTGCGCTGCTGCTGTGCCTCGGATTGGGCTACTACGTGGCAGGACGGTTCACCAAGCCGCTGCGCGAGATGACGCGCACCGCAAACGCGGTCGCACGCATGGATTTTTCCAAAAAGGTGCCGGAGACCGGCACGCAGGACGAGATGGGACAGCTCGCGTCCAGCATCAACCAGATGTCCGACCATCTGGAGCGGTCGATTCGGGAGCTGCGCGAGATCAATCAGCAGCTGGAGGCGGAGATTCGCAAAAAGCAGCAGATTGACGATATGCGCAAGGAGTTTATCATCAATGTCTCGCACGAGCTGAAAACGCCGATTGCGCTCATTCAGGGCTACGCAGAGGGTCTGCGCGTGGGCATCTCCGGCTCGGAGGAGGATAAAAACTACTACTGCGACACCATCATTGACGAGGCAAAGCGCATGAATCAGCTGGTGGTTCAGCTGCTTGCGCTGTCGCGGCTGGAGCTGGGCAACGCGCCCCTGCTTTGCGGCGATGTGGAGCTGTACGATCTGGCGGAGTCCGTGGTCAGCAAGACGCGCGTCATGTGGGAGGAGAAGCAGCTGGTCATTGACCTCTCCGGCGTGGGCGATCAAACCGTGTACGGCGATTACGAAAAGCTGGAGCAGGTAGTGATGAATTACATGACCAATGCAATCGACCACACCCCGCAGGGCGGCAGAATTGTCCTGCGCTCCGAGGAGGACGCGCAGCATTATATTTTCTGCGTGCGCAATCAGGGCGAGCCGATCAGCGAGGAGGAACAGCACAAGATCTGGGACAAGTTCTATAAGACCGACAAGGCGCGCACCCGCATCACGGGCGGCGGCACAGGCATCGGTCTGTCCATCGTGCGCGCGGTGATGAATGCCCATCGGGGCGGCTGCGGCGTGCGCAATGTGGAGGACGGCGTGGAATTTTACTTTACGCTGCCGAAAAACCCCGCACTTCCACTGGAAAACACCTCTCCTGTGTGATAGAATAGGGTACACACCAACACAATCGCACACATAAGGGAGAGAACAAAATATGCTGATTGAATATTCCTTCGATGCGGTATTGATCGGAATGGTTGCGCTGTTTATCATCGTCATTCTGGTCATGGTTTACCGCGGACAGAAGCGCAATCCGGACCGTTCCGCAGGCGAATATTATGCCGATCTGCGCCGCAAATACGATGCCGAGCAGGCTGCAAAGGCAGAGGCGGAGCAGGCGGCCCAGAATGGGCAGACAGTACAGGCGGAGAGCAATCCGACCGAGGACAATCGATAAGCACGCAGAAAGGGCGCACTGTAACAACGTTTGGTTTGCAGTGCGCCCTTATGAAATTTATGAGTCACTTTAGCGTTTTGAATCCCACGAAGCCGGCGGTGAGCGCGCCCATGTAGTGATACAGGGCAGGCATTCCCTCCAGCGGGGACGGAACGAGGTCGATGGTGACCGGCAGCCCGTTCAGCACGGGGGTAAGTGCGAGATAGAGCGCGGGCAGACCGACGGCGATCAGCTCCAGCGTGCCGATGCCCCACTTGCTCAGCTCCGCGAGAAACGCGCCGCAGACCGCAAGCGTCAGGATGGTCACGCCGTAGGCGGGCGTGCCGGAGAGCTGACCGGAAATCGAAAGCCCGATGGTCAGGACGATGAAAAACAGCGCGTCCCAGACGATCAGACGGAGAAACTGTCTCATGCCGCGCCTCCGTCAGTTCATATTGAGCAGGTCGAGGCTGTCCTTCGCCCATGCGAGATCCACGGTGATGAAGCCGCGCGGCGTAAACAGCAGCTCGCGCACATCATGCGCCAGCTTTTCATAGGTGGTCGGCGGCAGGACGAGCTGCTGCTCCGCGCCGTCCGGATGCACGAGCACGAATACAAACCGTCCCTGCGTGTCCAGTCCGCGGAACACCAGATCGACGACATCCACGTTGTCGCGCGTGAGCTGCATGACCAGAATCAGCTTGGTCAGCTCGATGGCGCGGTCGTCCAGATGGCGTTCGAGCACGTTGATTTTTTCGCGGAATTCATTGGGCGTGCGCGTGGTGCGCAGAGTGTAGCCGTCCAGCTGAGAAAACTCCGCGCCGTTCTGCACCTCGCCGTCCGGCGCGAACCAGACCATGAACTGGTTGGTCATGTCGTGATACAGCATCGGATGCAGAACCAGACACACCTTGCCGCAGTTGGGGCAGGTCCATTCAAACAGGGAGAGATCCTCGACCTTGTCGCGGACGGACGGGTCGAGATCGACATTGACGCTGTTCCAGACGGTCAGCGGGCCGTTCTCGCCGCACTGCGGGCAGGTAAACTGATCGGTAGTAGGGGCTGACATATCAGGCACTCCTTTCAAAAACAAAAAAATGATGCGCCGCACGAAGCGGCAGGGAAGTGAGGAAGATTCATGTATTGTCCGTATTGCAGAAAGCCGATGCGCCGCGGCAGAATCCGCGGAACCGGAGCCACCTCGTTTTACTGGGTGCCCGAGGAGCGCAGCGGCGAGCGCAAAAGCCGAAAAACGCCCTGCGTTCCGCTGGGCAATGCGATGGAGATTGCCGGCTTGCAGGGGCTGGCATCCATCCGCAACTGCTTCCTGTGCGCCGGCTGCGGCAAGATCATTGCAGATGTCGGTCCGGCAGATGTGGATGCATTTTTACGGGAGGAATAACGCACGAATCAGGTCAAGACCGGTCGCGGTCTTGGCTGTTTTTTTGCAAAAATACTCGATGGCGCTGCGCGGCAGCTCGTCCTCATAGGCATTGACCAAAAAGTCCGCCTCCAGCAGAATCTGATAGTCGATGCCGTCCACCGCGTCATAGGTGTGGTGGTGGGCGATGAGGAAGCAGATGCGCTCGGTGATGTCCTCCGGCATACTGAGCGGGGCGAGCAGCGCGCGTGCAATGGCAGGCCCTTCCTGCTCCTGGAATTTTCCGGCGGAGGAGCCGTGTTTGCGCTCCGCCTCGTGGATACCGATATCGTGCAGGACGGCGGCGGCCTCCAGGATGTACTGGGTGCGGGCATCCAGCTGCTCGCCTGCGCCGATGGTCTGCGCAAAGCCGTAGACCTTGATGAGATGGTGCACCCGGCGCGGGTCGGCGCCGTTGTAGTCGATTGCGGCGCGCAGGATTTTGGGAATCGGGGGGAGGCTCATGGGGTATCTCCTTCTGAATGGGATTCGTAGGCGCTCATGGCGCGGATCAGGGCGGCGCACCGCTCCGGCGGCAGGGGCTCGTCCTCCGACAGCCAGCGGCGCATGGCGGCGAGAAAGGCATCCGTGAGAAAATCCGCACAGAACTGCCGCTCCTCGTCCGGGATGCCGCGCGGGCACAGCGGCAGCAGCATGGGCAGCAGCACGGCGCCGAGCTCTCTGCCGCAGCTGTCCTCCGCCAGCACGCGCTGATAAAAAACACGGCTGCGCAGGAAGTAGCGGCACATGCACAGCAGCCGGTCGCCCTCACAGGCGCTGAGCTCCTCCTCCAGCTCGGTGCGCACAATCCAGCTGACAAGACTATATTTATCCGGAAAATGATAGTAAAACCGCTTGCGGTTCATGCCGCACCGCTCACACAGCGCGCTGACACTGATGCGGCTGAGCGGGCGTTCGCGCAGCATATCCTTCATTACATAGGCGAGCGCGCGTTTGGTTAAGGAATCAGACATCAAAGGCGCTCCTTTCGTCGCGCGGTGTTTCGTAGGGAACGGTCAAGACCGTTCCGCAATCCTGAAAGGGTTGTTCTCTGACCTTAATCATACCATTTTTT
>JAEDEU010000059.1 GCA_016293155.1 Clostridiaceae bacterium
CGGGACGGAATACAGAAGCCGGTATGCCGTATGTTCGTTTTTGAAAGCAGCGGTTTGTGTGCTATACTAAAGGTAACATACACCATTGGAGAGGAGTATTTGAATGAAGAATCGAGAGGAGCTGGAGCGGCTGGTGCAGGAGGTCTGCGCGGCAATTAAGGAGAGCGGCATGACGCTGTCGGTGGCGGAGAGCTGCACGGGCGGACTGCTGTCCGCGGCGATTACCGAGGTCGCCGGATGTTCTGCCTATTACAAGGGCGGCATATGCTCTTACTGTAATGAAATCAAGCACCGCATTCTGGGCGTGCGGCAGGAGACGCTGGATACCTATACTGCCGTGTCCGACCAGACTGCGCGGGAGATGGCACTCGGCGTGGCGGAGCGGTTTGACACCGACCTCGGCGCAGGCATCACAGGCTATGCCGGTCCGGACGGCGGGGAGGACGGCACACCGGCAGGTACGATCTATGTGGCCGTGTGCTGCCGCGGGCGCGTGCGGTCCAAACACTTACAGCTGGAGCCGATTCGCGCACAGGCGCGGCTTATTGCTGCGGCAGAGGTGCTCTCCATGCTGCAAGAAATTGCAGGATAAGAGAAAATAGAATCAAAATTTCAAAAAATTTGACAAAGGTTTTTGTATATAATGTGGTATTTGTTCTGGACTTGTTCGGAAATGTGTTGTATAATATTCATACAAAACGTCGTGAAAGAAGAATATGCTCTGTGCGAAAAAACGAGAAGCAGAACATAATGTGTAAAAAAATAGAATATTTGCACAGAATGACGATGTTTTCATGGGGAAAAGGAGCTGAATGCAAGGGGAGTGAGCGCAATGGAGAGCGGCATTTATCCTGTTTTGACAACGGCTCGTGTCGCGCAGTTCCATGACGGAAGCGAAACCCGGGCGCATGAATATCTGGGCGCACACTTTGCCGAACAGGACGGCAGAGCGGGCGTGTGTTTTCGCGTATGGGCGCCCCATGCAAAAAGCGTGTCCGTGATCGGCTGGTTCGACGGCTGGGACCGTATGCGCGGCGTTATGATGCCGAGCGCACAGGATGCCTCCATCTGGGAGCTCTTTGTGCCCGGTCTCCGCACCTACGACTGCTATAAGTACAGCATCCAGACCGCGGACGGACGCATTCTGGAAAAGGCGGATCCCTTCGCCTTTCATGCGGAAACCCGACCGAACAACGCCTCAAAGGTCTATGACCCTGCGGGCTATGTGTGGCATGACCGCTCGTGGCTCAAGTACCGCAGCGTGCAGGATACCCACCAGCGCCCGGTGAATATCTACGAGATGCACCTGGGCTCGTGGAAGCGGCGCGAAAACGGCGAGACGTATTCCTACCGCGAGATGGCGGAGGCGGCGATTCCCTATGTGAAAAGCATGGGCTATACCCACATCGAGCTGCTGCCGCTGATGGAGTATCCGGATGATGCCTCCGGCGGCTATCAGCCGACGGGATGGTTTGCGGCGACCAGCCGCTATGGAACCCCGCAGGATCTGATGTATTTCATCGACTGCTGTCATCAGGCGGGTGTCGGCGTGATTCTCGGATGGGTGTGCGCGGCCTTCCCGCGCAATGACTGCGGGCTGACGATGTTTGACGGACAGCCGTGCTTTGAGGCGGCGGATCATATCATTCAGCCGTGGGAGGCATCCCTGTTTGCATTCGGAACGCCCGAGGTGCAGTCCTTCCTGCTTTCCTCTGCGACCTACTGGCTGGAGCAGTTCCATGCCGACGGGCTCAAGGTGGACTCGGTTACCGTGATGCTCTATCAGAACAACGGAGCGGACGGCTGTCTGCCCGACCACACGCAGGAGGATCCGCAGGCAAAGCGGTTTTTGCAGACGCTGACCGGCAGTGTGTATGAGCGCTTTCCGGGCGTGCTGATGATTGCGGAGGAGGCGACCGCGTGGTCGTCCGTGACCAAATCGCCCGAGCAGGGCGGATTGGGCTTCTGCTATAAGTGGAATCAGGAATGGACGCGGCAGGTGCTGACCTTTACCAATGCACCCGAGCAGCGCAGGCGCCAGCTGGCGCGTGAGCTGAACTTTACCTTTATGTATGCGTTTGAGGAAAACTTCATCCTGCCGTTTTCGCACGATGAGGTTTCCATGCAGGGCGGGCAGTCGCTGATTGAGCGGTCGCCCGGCTCCTATGACCAGAAATTTGCGGGACTGCGCACCATGCTGGGCTTCCAGATGGCGCATCCGGGCAAGAAGCTGCTGTTCATGGGCAGTGAATTTGGTCAGCTCTCCACGTGGACCTGTGACAAGGGGCTGGACTGGAAGCTGATGGATTACGATACCCACCGGCGGATGCAGCGGTATACCCACGATCTGAATCTGTTTTATCTGTGCACCCGCGAGCTGTGGGAAAACGACTCCGACTGGCAGAGCTTCCAGTGGGTCAGCACGGACAATTCGGAGACCGGTCTGTTCGTGTTCCGCCGCAGGGCGAAGGACGACAGCAGCATCGTGGCGGTAGTCAATTTTTCCGGCTATCGGTACAGCAATTACCGGCTGGGCGTGCAGAAAAGCGGGATTTATGAGGAGCTGTTCACCTCCGACCGCGTGGAGTACGGCGGACACGGCGTGCAGAACGGCCGGATGATGACCGAGCCGATTCCGACGCAGGGCTGTGAGCAGTCCGTGGAGCTGAATGTATCCCCGCAGACCGTGCTGTTCCTGCGCGGGAAGAGCCGCAAAAAACGCAGCAGAGCTGTGAAATCCATGTAAAAAACGGCACATATGTGCGGTTTTTATAAATCGCCGTGCGGCATTCCCCGGCAGGGAAGGCACGCGGCAAGAGAGATGTTTGATCACTGGGGAGGCTCTCTCTTCCCCGAATTCTATGAAAGATTGGAGCAGAAAAATGTCTAGGAAGAAAGAATGCGTTGCAATGCTGCTGGCCGGCGGCCAGGGCAGCAGACTCTATGTACTGACACAGAAGGTCGCAAAGCCGGCAGTTCCGTTCGGCGGCAAGTACAGAATTATCGACTTCCCGCTCTCCAACTGCGTCAACTCCGGCATCGACACCGTCGGCGTACTGACCCAGTATGAGCCACATGCCCTGAACTCGTATCTGGCAAACGGTCAGGCGTGGGATCTTGACCGTCTGTACGGCGGTGTATACGTCCTGCCGCCGTACCAGAAGGGCAAGAACTCCGAGTGGTATAAGGGTACCGCAAATGCAATTTATCAGAACATCGGATTCATCGACCAGTATGATCCGGAATACGTTGTCATCCTGTCCGGCGACCACATCTACAAGATGGACTACGACAAGATGCTTGAGGTACATAAGCAGAAGAACGCAGATGCTACCATCGCGGTTCTGAACGTATCTCTGGAGGAGGCAAGCCGCTTCGGCATCATGAACTGCCATCCGGACGGCACCATCTATGAGTTCGAGGAGAAGCCGAAGCAGCCGAAGAGCACGCTGGCTTCCATGGGTATCTATATCTTCTCCTACAAGAAGCTGAGAAAGTACCTGGTCGAGGACGAGGCTGACCCGAATTCCTCCAACGACTTCGGTCACGATATCATCCCGAAGATGCTGGCAAACGGCGAAAATATGCAGACCTACCAGTTCGAGGGCTACTGGAAGGACGTTGGAACCATCTCCTCCCTGTGGGAGGCAAACATGGATCTGCTCAATCCGGAATCCGGTCTGGAGATCGGCGGCGATTGGACGATCTATGCAAGAAACGCAGGCGCTCCGCCGCACTTCGCAGGCGCTTCCTCGATGATCCGTCATTCGATGGTATCCGAGGGCTGCGAGATCAACGGCGATGTCATTGAATCCGTAATCTTCCCGAATGTTTCCGTTGCAAAGGGCGCGACGGTCGATCATTCGATTGTCATGCCGGGCGCTGTCATTGAGGCAGGCGCGGTTGTCGAGTATGCGATTGTAGCGGAGAACGCTGTCATCAAGGCAGGCGCAGTCGTCGGCGCAAAGCCGGAGGCGGGCGCAAAGCCGGAGATCGCAGTCATCGCAGCTGACGTCGAGATCGGCAACGGTCAGGTCGTCAAGGCCGGCGAAATGGTCGGTAAGGATTAAGGGAAGAGGTGCAACAATGAAAAACACACTTGGCATTATTATCAGCTTTGACAGTGCAAATGATCTGCGTGATCTGACCCTGCACCGTCCGGTCGCTTCGGTTCAGTTCGGCGGCCGTTACCGCGCAATCGACTTTATGCTCTCCAATCTGGTCAATTCAGGATGCACCAATGTCGGCATCCTGATGAGAGATAAGTATCAGTCCCTGATGGATCACCTTGGCTCCGGTAAGGACTGGGATCTGGCACGCAAAAAGGGCGGCATGATGCTGCTCCCGCCGAATGCGTATGCAACCAAGTCCTCTCCGCTGGTTACCGAGAACTATCGCACCTCCCTTGAGGCGCTGGGCTCTGTCGCAGATATGCTGAACAAGAGCAAGACCGAGCACGTTCTCATCTGCCGCGGCGATCTGATTGCAAACATCCCGCTGGACGATGTTCTGGCAGCACATAAGGAATCCGGCGCAGAGGTTACTATCGTCTGCAAGGAGGACGCAAGCCAGTCTCCGTTTGACCTGTTCCTCAGCCTCGACCCGAACGGCGCGGTCGTTGACATGAGAAACGGCGACAACTACGGCGGCAAGTGCGCATATAAGTCCATGGGTATCTACATCATGAAGCGCACCTACCTCATCGGTCTGCTGTCCGACTGCCTGACCCATAACCTGCGCGGTCTGGAGAGCGAGGCTCTGCCGTACCTGTTCCGCGAGAACGCAGCTATGAAGGGCTATGTATTCCATCCGTACGCAGCAAAGCTCGAGGATGTCAAGGGATACTACGATGCGAACATGGATATGCTCGACAAGTGCAAGCGCGATCAGGTATTCCTGAAGGATCGTCCGATCTTCACCAAGGTTCACGACAGCACCGCTACCGTTTACGGCGAGAACTGCGAGATGAACGACAGCCTGATTGCAGACGGCTGTGTTATCAAGGGCAAGGTTGAGAACTCCGTGATCTTCCGCGATGTTGTCATCGAGGAGGGCGCAGTGGTCAAGAACTGCATCCTGATGGAGCACACCCGCGTCAGCGCAGACACCGAGCTGAACTACGTCATCGCAGACAAGAGCGTAACCTTCTCCAAGGGCGCAAGCATGAGCGGCCGTGAGAGCTATCCGATCGTGATCGCGAAGGGCGAAAAGGTTTAATTTAATCTGGTTTTAGCAAATATTCCGGGAGGGCGGGGGATTCCCTGCTCTCCCATTTGTTTATGGAAACGAATACTGCATCGGGAGGGATAAACGATATGAAAATATTATATGCAGCCAGTGAGGTGGCTCCGTTTGTCAAGACCGGCGGACTGGGCGATGTAGCGGGCTCGCTGCCGCAGGCGCTTGCCGCGGCAGGTCATGAGGTCGCGGTCGTCTGCCCGCTGTACAGCAAAATCGAGGACAAATGGCGCAAGAAGATGAAGCTGGTACAGAAGCTGTACGTTCAGCTCGCATGGCGCAGTCAGTACTGCGGCATCCTGCGCCTGCGCCAGAAGGGCGTCACCTACTATTTTATCGACAACGAATATTACTTTGCACGCAAAATGGTATATGGAGAATACGACGACGCGGAGCGCTTCGCATTCTTCTCCAAGGCGGTGCTGGAGATGCTGCCGGAGCTGGACTTCCAGCCGGATATCATCAACTGCAACGACTGGCAGACCGCGCTGATTCCGGTTTATTATTCCATCAACTATGCGTACCGCCCGTGGTACGAGAAGATCAAGACGGTCTATACCATTCACAATATTCAGTATCAGGGTCAGTTCGGGCGCGATATCGTGTCCTATGTGTTCGGCATCGACGACTATCACTTTGACAACGGCTTCCTGGAGCAGGACGGCTGCGTCAACCTGATGAAGGCCGCAATCCTGTGCGCGCACCGCGTCACTACGGTTTCCGAAACCTACGCGGAGGAGATTCAGACACCCGCCTACGGCTACCGTCTGGACAGCATCCTGCGCTGGAACCGCGGCAAGCTGTACGGCATCATCAACGGACTGGACACCAAGGCCTTTGATCCGCTCAAGGACAAATCACAGTTTGTCAACTTCTCCGTCCGCTCGCTGGAGCGCAAGAAGATGAACCGCGCCGGACTGCTGGAGCTGTGCGGACTGGACGCGAACGCAGAAACGCCGGTGATCGGCATGGTCACGCGCTTTGCTGACCAGAAGGGACTGGATCTGGTTGCGGCAGTGCTGGAGGATATCCTGCGTCTGGATCTCCGCCTGATCGTGCTCGGCACGGGCGATCCGGCATATGAATGGATGTTCCGCGACGCAATGGGCCGCCATCCGGATAAGCTGCACGCACACATCGGCTTTGACGCGAAGCTCGCCAACCAGATTTACGGCGGCTCGGATCTGTTCCTCATGCCGTCGCTGTTCGAGCCGTGCGGACTGGCGCAGATGATTTCCATGCGCTACGGCACCCTTCCGATCGTGCGCGAAACCGGCGGACTCAAGGACACCGTGTTCCCGTACAATCAGTACACCGGCGAGGGCAACGGCTTCTCGTTCACCTATTACAATGCGCATGATATGCTGCACGTCATTGAGGAGGCAGTCCAGCTGTTCAAGACCAATAAGCAGGCATGGAAGGCAATGCAGGTCGAGGGCATGACCACGGACTTCTCGTGGGCGGCCTCCGCGCAGAAGTATATCGAGGTTTACGAGGGCGTAATCAACGAGTAAACCGCAGCTGGGAGGAAGACGATGAATCTGCTGGCATCCACGTTTGCGGCGAACGTCGCAGTAATTGGCGGCTCGGACGGACCGACCGCGATCTATGTGACATCGCCGTTTCCGATCGCTGCCGTGATTGCCATCGCAGCAGGCGCGATTTTGATGACAGTCGCCGCCGTGATTGCACACCACTCCTGACTGTTCACAGATATTTACCGGCATCGCATTTGCGGTGCCGGTTTTTGCGTATTCGGATGCGGACGATTTGCAATATTGGTTGCATATATAACAAATAGTAATCAAAAACGAAAAAGCTCCCGACCTACAAACGAAGATCGGGAGCACGTTCTGCGCTTGACAGCGACCCGGAGATTGATTATAATAAAGAAAAGGCATACCGACAGACGGTTTGCCCTCATAAGTTAGTTCATGAAGTAACCGCCTTATGGGACGTGAGGCGGTTACTTCTGCTTTATCTGAAGAATCAGATTAATCAGTGCAATTACAAATAATCCAAAGGTAAATAAATCGGAATAAGTAACGTACACAGGATTCACCCCCCTTCCGTATCGGACGAGGGTGCAAAAGGATTACGCCCTCGTGAGGATGAGGGCGAGCCGCCTGCCGTTTGTGGTATGCCTCATAAATACAATACCAGACCGGCGGAGATTCTGTCAAGAAAAAATAAAATAGAGCAAAAGCTCCCGACCTCCAAACGGAGATCGGGAGTGATTTTTTGCACAAAATAGAGTGTTACATATTGTAGAATGCGCCGAAGCCCAGATAGGTCATATACAGATCCACCTTGGCGATGCATTCAAACGGCGCGTGCATGGAGAGCACCGGAACGCCTGCGTCCACGGTGTCGATGTTGCGGTTCGCCATGAACATGGCAACCGTGCCGCCGCCGCCCTGATCGACCTTGCCGAGCTGACCGGTCTGCCAGGTAATGCCCGCCTTATTGAAGCAGTAGCGCATCCGCGCCATCAGCTCCGCGGTCGCGTCGGATGCACCGGACTTGCCGCGCGCGCCGGTGTACTTGACCAGCGCAAGACCGCAGTTGATGCGTGCATCGTTGCGGCGCTCGGAGACCTCCGGATAGTTCGGGTCGTAGGCGTTGCAGACGTCCGCGGACAGGCACACGCTGTGCTCGATGCACTCGTCAAACAGTACATCCTGCGCACGGCAGAGGTCGCCGACCAGCGTGTCGAAGAAGCGCGACTGCATACCGGTCACGCCGTCCGAGCCGATCTCCTCCTTATCCACGAGCACTGCCATGCAGGTGTGCTCCGGCGTTTCGGTGAGGTCGAGCAGTGCGGTTGCCGCCGGATAGGAGCAGACGCGGTCGTCGTGTCCGTAGGCGCCGATCAGCGTGCGGTCGAAGCCGATATCACGTGCATTGAACGCCGGAACGCAGGACAGCTCTGCGGAGAGGAAGTCCTCCTCCTTGATGCCGTAGGTTTTGTTGAGAAACTCCAGCACGGCGAGCTTGATGCGGTCGGTCTTTTCGTCCTCGTTTTTGGACGGCTTGGAGCCGATCAGGATGTTCATCTGCTCCGCGGCGATGCCCTTGAGCATGGTCTTGTTCATCTGCTCAGCCGCCAGATGCGGCAGCAGGTCGGTGATGACGAATACCGGATCCTCCGGCTTCGCGCCGATGGAGATGTCCACCGAGCGCACGCCCTCGTCCGTGACCACGCAGACCACGCCGCGCAGCTCCAGCGGAATGGTCGTCCACTGGTACTTCTTAATGCCGCCGTAGTAGTGCGTCTTGAACATCGCCATGCCGCTGTCCTCGTACAGCGGAACGGTGCGGATGTCGATGCGCGGCGCGTCCAGATGTGCCGCGGTCAGATGGATGCCGGCGCTCAGCGGCTGCTTGCCGATTACAGTCAGAATAATTCCTTTATTTCTATTCACAGAGTAAAATTTATCGCCCGCCTTGACTGCCATGCCGCGGGTAAACGGGACAAAGCCCTTTGCCTCCGCCTTTGCGGTCAGATAGCGTACCGCGTCGCGCTCGGTCTTGCCTGCATCCAGAAATGCCTTGTAGCCCTCGGCGTAGTCCATCATTGCGGATTCCTGCTCCTCGGTCAGGGAATCCCATACGGTCTTTTTGTCATAAAACAGTTCGTTTTCCATCGAAAATCAATCCTTTCCTTGCATGATAC
>JAEDEU010000060.1 GCA_016293155.1 Clostridiaceae bacterium
ATCACCACATTCGCCAGTCCGTTTCCGTCCGGCGGCGCCTGAGTAAATGTGACCGTGCCGCTCAGATAATTGACGGATGCGATTTCACAGCTCTCACAGCTGACGCTTCCCTCGTCGATCTGATTTGTATCCAGATGGAATACCCTGCTCGTGCCGTCCCCGACAAAGGTGTTGATGCGGTATGCGCCGAGCAGGTTGACAGCCTCCAGCGCAGTGCCGCCGCCCGCAGGCGGAGCATTGATCGTGGTGGTCGGCACGAACGCCGCCTCACTGACCGGCTTGACCTCGGTGCCGTCATAGACCAGATAGGTTCTGCCGTCCAGAATCCACAGCTTTCCGCCCATGCAGAACGACTGCGAGGGCGCACCGTTCATATCGTCATACAGCAGAACCGGCTCGTCCTCCGTCAGCCGGTACAGATATCCGCCGCTGTGACACAGCAGCTCTCCGTTCAGGCTGTGCAGACCATGGACGGCGTGCTCCAGCTGCGCAATGCTTCGATATCCCCTGCGCTTGACCGGAAAAAAGGTGTCATCCGCGATCATATTGCACGCATCCGGACTGCGCGTCCAGTCCACCTTGGTCGGATGGGTGGTAAAGTCCACCCCCGCAAAGTGCTCAATGGTAATTTCATGCGTATCGTTTTGCTTTTGGTACTGATAGCTCATCAAAAGTCCTCCAGCGCGGTAAATTCACACGGACAGTATCGGCGCAGCCGCTGTTCAAATTCCGCAGAAAATCGGTTGTATTCCTCGCGGTCATCATCTGCAACCAGCAGTGCTGCCAGCCCATACGGAAAACAGGTGTTGACCAGTCCGTCCTCATATGGAATTTCCTCCTCAAACTGGGACAATCTCGGCGCACTTTGGGTTGCTTCTGCCCCTCGGCTGCGCTCCAGCGCCTGCTGACAGTGCAGGGTATCCCATAAAAGCTGGTTGATACACGGCAGCGCAAAGGTGCGCAGATACGCGGTATCCGGCAGCTCCTGCCCGAGCAGTGCCGCCGCACGCTGGAAAAGCTGTTCTCCTGTCATATCCAGTTCCTCCTTTTGATTGAGTGGAAGGCGGAGCGGCACCGGCCGCCCCGCCGTTTTTTTGACTGATCGCCTGTTATGCCGTCAGGTCGGACGGATACATTCCGTCCTTACGTGCGTAGGCACGGACATCCGCAGTCTTGGCGGCAAACGCACCGGAGTAGATCTTCGCGCTGTCCGAATAGCGCGGATCGGTGCCGTCGATGGTGTAAAAAATATCCGCACCCGACGGGCCGCTGAGCGTTACATTGGAGCCGGATGCCGCAGCGGTCGGCTTTGCCAGCTTGAGCTCCTGATTGACCAGCGCATACACGCCTCTGCACTTTGCGCCGAGCACGAAGGCATCATAGTAGTGTCTGCCCTCCAGCAGTGCGCCGGATACGCCGACCGGATCCTGATGCACCTTCGCATCCGAAATCTTATACGGCATGAGCACAGCGCTCTTGTGGGTGATGATGAACCAGCAGCCGTCCGGCATATAGGACTTCGGCACCTTGACGATGCTCAGACCGGCGATCTCGCCACATACGCCCTTTGCCACGGACTTGGTGCCGAGGCTTTCCAGACCGACGAACTCCGGCGACAGACGGATCATCTTGTGTACCTCGCTGGAAACATAGATATAGCGGTCGCCGTCCGGCACCATGCTGTCATCCAGCTTCTGCGCGCCGTTGGAAATCAGCTCGACAATGGAATCCTTGGTCGGCGCGGCGTCCACGGTGTCGATGGTGCCCGCCATCTCCGCAAAGCGGCGCAGCGCATAGCGGTCTGCCGCCGGGGTGGACTGCTCGTTGATCTGAAGTCTCAGCATATCCGCCGCCTTTTTGGTCATATTCTGATCGAGGTTGTTTCCCTTGTCGATGGTGAGCGTAAACGCCTTGTCCTGCGTCATCATCAGCTCCTGCACGATATCCTGCATTTCGGTGACCTCACCGTAGCGGCTGGTGCCCTCGCGGATATAATCCACCTCCGGCACAGTGATCGGCGTGTAGACCTTGAGTGTCTTGACGCCGGTCAGGTCAAACATGGTCGAGGTCTTGCCCTTGATAAACGAGCCCTTGGTAAACGCCTCTGCGATCTGACTGGAATATTTGCTTGCTAAATTCACTGCCATGATAATTCCTCCTTATTCTCTGCCGAGCAGCGCAGCGACAATCGGATCGAGGATGCTTGCCTCGCCGTCGGTCTGTGCGCTTCCGACATTCATCTTGCGGTTTTCTTCATTTTTGCGGTATGCCGCCAGCTCCTCGCGCAGCTTTTTGATTTCATATGCGCGATAGGCGCCGAGCAGGTCTCCGGTCTGGTTTGCCATTTCCCAGACCTCTGACGGGATATCCGTCGGGCGGATGTCCGGGTACTCGTTCAAAAAGCTCTGATACACATCGCCGCCCGGAACCGAGCCGGTGACATTGGCGGTGCGCGCAGTCTGATTTGCCTTGCTCAGACCGTCCTGCGCCGCCTGAATCAGCTGCTCCAGCGTGAGCCCGATCTCCTCCCCGTCCACCACGACGGTATAAAGCTCCTCTTCGGGAATCATGCCGCCGCTTTCCTGCGGCATCGGATTGTTTGGTTTACGATTCATTGTTTACCTCCTCTGAGTTGTTCCGTTCCCCGCGCTCGCGCTGTTCTCTCAGTGCGCGGAGCAGGCGGGATTTTCCGCGGATCTGGCTGTCCGGAATGTTTTCCACATACAGCAGCGGATCGGAAATAATGCCCTTTTCGAGCAGATTGTCATTGGTTACTGTTTGCGTGGTTTCCGCCCAGTAAGCGGAGGTGCCCACCTCGACATTCAGCTGCATCACCTGTCTGTCCAGCTCGGAGAAATCGTAGCTCATGGTTTCCTCGCCGTTTTCTCCGAGTACGGTGAGTTTTCTCGTGCCGTAGTGCACGCGCATCAGGTCGAGGAAAATGCGCACGGTATCCTCTACAAAGCGGTAAAATTCCAGGCGTACCAGCTCCAGCGGTGCCATTGTGGTTTCCTGCACCGCGATGATCGCAGAGGTGTTGTCCGGCTTAACATTGCCGAGCGTGACATCCGAAACGCCCATCAGCTCCATGGTATCCTGCATCATCTGCTGCAGCAGCGCCATGACCTGACCGGAAATATCCGGCGCCTGAAACGCGGACAAAATCGCCTCGTTCGGATTTCCGCGCATCGCAATGGCTTTTCCCACATCGGATGTGTAGCCATTGGGGAAGCGCGTCGCATCGTAGATGATTTTTGGGAATGCGACCTGCTTGATGCACTGGACGTACATCGAATACAGCTTGTTGATTGCGATCTGGTTGGGAATCGCCTCAGTCAGCGGCGAGGACCCGTGACAGCAGTTCTTGACACGCTCCCAGCTCATATACGCCACCGGATACAGTCGATACGGCGCGGTCTTTTCCGGCATAATCACCGCATTCTGCGTAGTTTTGCAGAACGCAATGCCGTCTTTGACGCGGCGCATGTGCAGCAGCACGGTCACCATGCGGTCGTCCTCCTGCTGCTCCTCGAACATGTGCTCCTGCTGGGCATCGGTCACAATGGACTGCACGATTTCCTCGCGCACGCCGTGTCCGCGCGCCTCCGCACGCACCTCGTCAACATCGCGGCGCATGGAAATAATCAGGAACGGCTGACGCTGTACGTCATCGCTTGCGGGATTGCCGAAATGCACCTCGGTGTTGTCGATCAGGTCAATGGCCAGATCGCCCGCAATTTTCTGCCCGCTCTCGATGGACGGGTCAAAGTGGATATAAAAGCATCCATCGCCGTCCACGCAGGCGTTGCGCAGCAGATAGCGGTTTTTGCTCTTCATGCCGGTGCGTTCGATGACCGCCTCCAGTGCCTTGTCCAGCACCTTCTGCGTGCGTTCGGAGTCCTCGGGGCGGCAGAACGGCTGCGCGCTCACCGCAACGTCATCCGACACCAGCATGGAGACGAACAGATTGACCACGCGGCGCAGGACGTTGAAGATCAGCGGGTCGAGCGTTTTGACGCTCAGCCCCTCCCACTGCCGTCCGAGGAAAAACGCCTCATTGGTGCGCACACGGTCGTAGAGATTCAGCCCGCGCTTATAGTCGATACTGCGCTGATAGGCGCGCCAGACGGTTTCGGCATCAATCGGTTTGTTCATCCTGATTCTCCTTTCGCTGCGGCACGGCATAATTGAGCAGGGTCATAATGTCGTGCGAAAGCAGGTCATCCGGCATCGGATACTCCGGTGCGGAAGGCTGCTGCCTGTCCGCCTCCTTCCGTCCGGTCACCTGACCGAACAGGAAGAACAGGATACAGCAGATGCCGCAGATCACATATTCCATCGGTTGTTCCCTCCTTGAAAGGTTAAAAATTCATCGGTTTCCCGTTCCTCTGCGCTGGTCAACGCAGGCAGAGGGTCGGGATACACGCTTTTGGCAAAGTACCGCAGTGCATCCGGCGCGTGTGTCAGCTCGTGCGGTGTGTTTGCCGTGTCGTTTTCCTGTGTTTTGTCGTGCTGAATCGCCGGCAGGGTGCGAATCAGATTTCGGCAGCACGGGAAAATTTTCAGCCGTGCGGTCAGCACGCCCTGCTCATCGCGGTACGGACGAAGGTATTCCTTGAGCGCGTACCAGCCCGGAATGCGCTCGGCGGAGGCACGGTCAAAATACAGCCCGTGCTCGGCAAAGATGTCCGCCGCCGAGCGTCCGGTTTCCTGCCTGCGGTTGAACAGATCGGGCGGCGCAAAGCGCTGGGCGATGTGCTCGCCCGGCTGCTCCGCCTCCAGCATGACCTCCGCGGCACGGGACAGAATCAGCCCGCTTTGATAGCGTTCGCGGTACACCCACGCCGTCCCCTGCGGGTCGAGTGCGATCCAGTATGCCGCGAGCATGTCCAGACCGTAATCGATTGTCAGGTATCGCCGCCAGTGCTCCGGCAGCTCAAACGGTTCACATACATGAATGTCCGTCGAAAACTCATCAAAATAGCGTCCTTCAAACAGATCCCATTCGCCATAGAGCAGCGCTCTGCGCTCCTTCGCCCCGAGCAGCTCCATGCGTTTCACATAGTCCGGATCATGTTTCATTAAGAAACAGTTGTCCTGCACCTTTGCGGGCAGAAACAGCTTTCCATCCTTCTGTTCTCCCGGGATCAGCGGGTCAATATACCGGCGCTTGACCCAGTCATGTCCCACGCCGCCCGGATTGGTTGAGGATTTCACCTGCTTGGGATATCCGTTTGTGCCGCGGATGCGCGAGAGCAGATAGGTGAACTGATATTCGGTAAAGTGCGTCAGCTCGTCGAAGCGAATCACGTCATACTCGGCAGACTGGTATTTGGTCACATCTCCCTCGCTGTCGCAGTAGCCGAACTCAATCACCGAGCCGTTGAAAAACAGCCATCGGTGGGTGGTTTCGGTGTACCTTGCCAGCGACTGCGGATACAGCTCCGCAGATGTGCGAATGAGTGAACGCTTGAGCTCGGGAAAGGTGCGGCGTAGTACCAGCTGCGCGGAGCGCGGATAGGTAACCGCGAACAGCAATGCGTCTATCAGCTGCGCATAGCTTTTTCCTCCGCCCGCCGCACCGCCGAACAGCGTCTCAAACGCCTCCGAGCGGATAAATTCCAGCTGCCTTCGTGTAACCTGAAGCTCCATTACTCCACGACCTTTACGATAATCTTTGCCGGCAGATCCGGCTTGTCCTCGGGTGTCATCGGACCTTTTCCGACCGCACGCTCCAGCACTTCCTTCGCCGCCGAGACCGTGGCAGTCGGTGTCATCTCGCCGCTCTCCATCATCTCGCACAGCACACGCGCCGCGCTCGGGGCATTGTCCTCAAAGATCTGCCTGACCTCCTGTATATGGGTGGACTTCTTCCTTCGTCCCGCCAAGGGCATCTCCTCCTTTCTGTCTCCGTCCATGTGAATTTGTGTGGATGCAACTTACAATTATCATAATAGTAATACAAACACGTGTTCGCAACGGCACAATCTTTCCCCTCTGTGGATAACTTTTTCAAAAAAATTTTATCGTCTGTAAAACGGGATTTTTTGCGATTTTTACTGTATTTTTCAAGTTTTATTCCGCGAAATCTTCCGCAAAAAAATCATTGCATTTGCCTGTCGGAAAATTATGGTTGACTTTTCCTCTGTATGAATGTATTATTGTACCAAGCAATTAATACAGCAATACAAACTCGAACAAAGGAGGTCATCCTATGGACTGGAAACTGACTGATGACCGACCGATTTATCTTCAGCTGGTCGAGCACATCACACAAAGGATTGTATCCGGCGAATATCCGCCCGCGTCCCGACTGCCCTCCGTGCGCGATCTCGCGTCGGATGCCGGTGTGAATCCGAACACCATGCAGCGTGCGCTGGCGGAGCTGGAGCGAACCGGTCTGCTGTTCTCACAGCGCACCGCCGGGCGCTTCATCACAGAGGATGCAAAGCTCATCGCCGCCGTTAGGGAAACGCTCGCAGTCGGGCAGATCAATTTATTTTTCGATTCCATGCGTGCCATCGGTTATGATAAGCAGGAAACGCTGCATCTCACCGAGCGCGTGCTGAATGAGGGGGCGCAGTCATGACAAAGCCGCTTGTTTTGTATCACACCATTTACGGCTCCGCGCGGCGCTATGCCGAATGGATTGCCGCCGGACTGGGCGTGGAAATCCAGCCGGCAAAGAGCACCGTCATTCCGCTGTCTCCCGCTCCGATTTATTTTGTCGGCAGCCTGTATGCCGGAAAGATCGCCGGAATCGGCGCGCTCACCGAGCAGAACACGGTATGGAACGAGCGTGAAATCCATCTGTGCATTCTCGGAATGCAGCCGGAATACAATGCCGAGCATCTGGATGAAATTCTGGCGGCAAACTTTACTGCGCAGCAGATGCCGCACATCACCTCGGTGCACTTCCTGCCGGGCGCGATGGATATCTCCAAGCTGAAGCTCAAGCACCGTTTTATGATGAAGGGCATGGCAACCGCGCTCAGCTGCAAGGAAAACCTGACCGAGCAGGAAAAAATGTTTATCCATCTGAGCAAATGCGCAGAGGACTGGGTGAACCGCGATGCAGTCGCCCCGATTCTCGCACAGGCGATGGTTCCGGAACATATTTAGGAGGGAAACAGATATGACACCTATTTTACAGTGCAGCGGTCTGGGCAAGATGTACGGCAAGCACCGCCGTGCACTCAAGGATCTGAACCTGACCATCGGCCGCGGACGCATCATCGGTCTGCTGGGACCGAACGGCAGCGGCAAGACCACACTGATTAAGCTCGCAAACGGGCTGCTCACCCCGACCGAGGGCGAAATCCTCATCGGCGGCAGCAAGCCGGGCATCGAGACCAAGAAAATCGTCTCCTATCTGCCCGAGCGCACCTATCTTGCGGACTGGATGACCGCGCGTGATCTGATCCATTTCTTCGAGGATTTTTATGAGGATTTTGACACCAAGTGCGCGATTGATATGCTGACCAGCCTGAACATCGACCCGACCGACAAGATCAAGTCGATGAGTAAGGGCACCAAGGAAAAGGTTCAGCTCATCATGGTCATGAGCCGCAAGGCGGAGCTGTACCTGCTCGACGAGCCGATCGGCGGCGTTGACCCCGCGGCGCGCGACTATATCCTCAAGACGATTCTGACCAACTACAACGAAAACGGCACCGTTATCATCTCCACACACCTGATTGCCGACATCGAGAAGGTACTCGATGAGGTCATCTTCATCAACAAGGGCGATCTCGTCCTGCACGAGACCGTGGATGATATCCGCGACAAGCACGGCAAGTCGGTCGATGCACTTTTCAGGGAGGTGTTCTCATGCTGAGCAAACTGATCGGGCACGAGCTGCGTGCCACCCGCCGCGTATTCCTTCCGGCATACGGCGCAGCCATTATCTTTACCATTCTCACCCGTATCCTGATGACCTTCGATGTATTCCGCGAGGATTTCATGGAGTTCAGCAGTCCGAAATGGCTGATCGACCTGATGGCAACCATCAGCACGATCCTCACGGTTTCCTCTCTGATTGCCATCTTTATCCTGTCGTTCGTGTACATGATTGTCCGGTTCTACCGCAATCTGCTGCGCGATGAGGGCTATCTGATGTTCACCCTGCCGGTGCGCACCTCGGATCTGATCTGGTCGAAGTGCATCGTCTCCACCATCTGGATGTTTGCCAGCGTACTGGTCGCAGTCATCGCGGTGTTCATCCTGTGCACGGATGCAAACTTCTGGCAGACGCTTCTGCCGCAGCTGAAGGATTTATTTGACATTGTCTGGGAGCTGGGCTCGTTCCACTCCATCCTGTATGTACTGGAAGCGCTCCTGCTTGTGATCTTCGCGTTGTTCGCCGGCAATATGTTCATCTACCTGTGCCTCGCACTCGGACAGCTGTCCAGCAAGAACCGCATCGTGCTCTCCATCGCGGCGTATATCGCCATCACCACCGTGCTGGAGTATGTCGGAGTCAGCCTGATGATGGCAATCGGCAACACCATTGATGTGAGCTGGTTCGGCTTCCTGTCGCACATCAATATGGTTGGTCTGATGCACCTGTTCTTCGGCGCAGTGATTATCCTTTCCATCGTAGAAACGCTGGTCTGCGCCCTGCTGACCGATCGCATTCTCACCCGCCGCCTGAATCTGGAATAAGGAGGAACCATCATGAAAAGAACCCTTCAAATCTGCCTCGGCGGACTGGTGTGCACCGCGATCCTGATGGGCATCGGTGTCGCAACCGCAGACAAGGCAGCGATTGCCGATCAGCTCCCCTCCGCCTATGCGCAGTTGACCGGAGACTACCGCAAGGACGCCAAGGAGCATCATACGCTTGATCTCTC
>JAEDEU010000061.1 GCA_016293155.1 Clostridiaceae bacterium
CGTCTCTGCTCGTCGAGCTGGGACGCGTGATTTCGGCAGAAAACAGCACCTGGGCGCAGTGGGCTCCAAACAATATGGATGCCATCCACACCATTGCTGAAAAATATCTGTAATTCCCCGATCAAAACATCCTCCGCTGAGCTGCTCTGCATACTCGGCGGAGGTTGTTTGTGTTTTATCTTATAAATCAACTCTGTCATGCAGAGCGGAAAAATTCCTGCGCGCCTGCGCGACCTGTTCGATGTCAATTTCCGCAGTGAGCACCTGCTCCTCTGCGCCCGCTTCCGCCAGAATCACGCCGTTCGGATCGACAATCATGCTGTGTCCTGCACCCTGTACGCCGCAGTGCGTCCCTGCATGGTTGCAGGCGAGCAGAAAGCACTGATTTTCCAATGCACGTGCCTGACAGAACAGCCGCCAGTGCTCCAGCCGCACCATCGGCCATGCCGCCGTGACGGCAAACAGCTGTGCGCCGCGGTCTACCATCGCACGGAACTGCTCCGGAAAACGCAGATCATAGCAGGTCGCCATGCCGATGCTGCCGCAGTCGGTCTGCGCGGTAACATAGCGGTTTCCGGCCGTCAAAATATCCCGCTCCCGCGATTCAAACCCAAACAGATGAACCTTTTGATAGGTATCTGCAATCCGTCCGGTCCGGTCAATCAGCGCCATGGTGTTATAGCAATGCCCGTCCCGCTGCTCGACAAAGCTGCCGGTCAGAAGATTGGTTTTCCTGCGCTTTGCATATTCCGCCAGCGTCTGCGTGGTTGCTCCGCAAAGCGGTTCGCTTTCCGTCAGGTACGCATCGAATGCGGAAAAACCCGTGCGCCACATTTCCGGCAGCAGCACCAGATCCGTATCGGTCAGCTGTTCCAGGCGGTTACAGACGCGCTCCATGCGCTGCCGCGGTGTTTCTCCGTCGCACACAGCGAGTTGTATCAAAACTGCTTTCATTGATTTCCTCTCTGAAAAACAGGGGCTGCTCGTCCGAACAGCCCCTGCGGTCACGCGAATTTACTCGCCCTTCTTGTCCTTGTCTTTATCCTTCTTCTTGTCCTTATCCTTTTTCTTCTTCGGGAGCTCATCGCCGAAGTAGATACCGATCTGACGCGCAGTCTGAACCATTTCGCAATCCGGCGGAACGGTCTTGAGCTTGCCTGCTACCTCACTCAGCGGCACCGGCATAATCTGGTCATTGCGGACTGCAACCATGTTGCCGTACTGCTGATGCTTAATCAGGCGGGCAGCTGCCGCACCCAGGCGGGTGGTAAGAATACGGTCATACGCGCACGGACCGCCGCCACGCTGGAAGTGTCCCGGATTTACAACGCGGCACTCCACGTCCGAACGCTCGGCAATCTCACGAACCAGACGATATGCAATGGACGGATCGGTCATTGCCGCGCGAGCAGCCTTAAATTCCTTTTTGCTCATAGCAGCCTCTTCCATGGAGATCGCTCCCTCTGCAACTGCGATGATCGAGAATTTATGACCGTTCTTTTTGCGCTTCTCCAGCGTATTGACAACCGCATCAATAGAATAAGGAATTTCCGGAATCAGGATGATATCCGCGCCGCCTGCAACGCCTGCCGACAGCGTCAGCCAGCCTGCACCGTGACCCATAATCTCAACAACGAATACACGGCTGTGCGAGCTTGCGGTCGAGTGGATTTTATCAATTACATCGGTTGCGATGTCAATTGCGGTCTGATAGCCAAAGGTGATATCCGTGCCCCACAGGTCATTGTCGATGGTTTTCGGAAGCGTTACAACATTACAGCCGTTCTCACGCAGCATATTGGCGCTCTTATGCGTACCGTTGCCGCCCAGAATGACCAGGCAGTCCAGCTCTCTCTTCTTGTAGGTTTCGAGCATACGATCCAGCTTGGTTACGCCGTTCTCATCCGGAACCTGCATCATTTTAAACGGCTGACGGGAGGTTCCCAAAATCGTGCCGCCGACGGTCAGAATACCGGAAAAATCACGCGGGCTCATGATCTTTGCCTGATCCTCAATCAGACCGCGGTAACCATCGAGAAAACCGATAATTTCAATGTCGGAGCCAAATTCCTGATACAGTGCCTTTGCAACACCGCGGATGGTCGAGTTCAGACCCTGGCAATCGCCGCCGCTGGTCAGCATACCGATTCGTTTCATAACTAGCATCCTCCTTATTCTTCAACATCCGGTGATATAGATCCGATGTGAAAGTGTTCTCGAAAACCTAGCCTGTCAAATGCTGGTTTTATTATTTTATTATATCAAAGTTCCACTCATTCTTCAATGTATTTTTCACAATATTGTACAATTCATTCCGTGTATTTTCATCATCTCCTGTCTCTTTTGACATTGCTATACCGATACCAAAGAAAAAAGAGATCTGCCCGCCCTGTTTCGGCAGACAGATCTCAGAGAGATTGGGAAAGCGAATAAATTACGGCAACATCAGATCTCGACGATCTTACCGGTCTTCCAGGACTCGGTTGTCTTAAATGCGATATCGGTGGACTTGGTGCCGTCGTATACGGTGACACCCGGCTTTCTGTTCTCGGCAACGCAGTCGATGAACTCCTGCATCTCCAGCAGATAAGATTCCGCAAAACGCACCGGGAAGCTCTCTACGCACTCCTGAACTACACCATTTGCATTGTACAGCACTGCCAGATTCTTCTCCGGTACCGGGCTGATGCGAATGGAACCCTCGGTGCCAATGATCTCGGTCTCAACGTGATAGCCGTGCGGCGCGGTGCGGCCGACGTGTACAATGCCGATTGCGCCGTTCTCGCACTGATAGGTAGCAACACCGGTCTCGTCATCGCCAACCTCAGTGAAGCCCGGATGCTTGAAGGTAGTACCCATTGCGTGAACCTGTACCGGCTCGCTGCCCAGGAACCAGCGCATCAGGTCGATATCATGCACTGCCATGTCGATGAAAATGCCGCCGGAGGTTGCAGCGAACTTGATAGAGCCCTCTACCAGAGCCTCCGGGTCAATACCGGTTGCCTTGACCATATACGGCGTGCCGATTGCACCGGCATCAATCTTCTGCTTGGCATATGCATAGGACGGATCATAGCGGCGCATAAAGCCGATGAAAAAGATCTTGTCCGGGTGGCGCTCAACCGCAGCCTCGGCAATCTTGCACTGTGCCACATCCACGCCCAGCGGCTTGTCGGTAAATACATGCTTGCCCGCATCCAGAGCTGCCTCGATCTGCCAGCAGTGCTCGGAGGAGGTGGTAACAATTGCCACTGCATCAATGTCAGCCTTTTCGACCATCTCTCTGAAATCGGTGTAGACGTCGGTTACACCCAGTTCCTTTTTCGCGTACTCCAGCTCAGCCGGCATGATGGAACATGCCGCAGTCAGCTCTGCATTCGGGATTTTGAATGCCAGATTGTTTGCATGTACTTTACCCAGACGTCCCAGTCCTGCAATGCCTACCTTGATCTTACTCATAAACTTTTCCTCCATTTAAACCACATATCTCTAAATTTAAACAATACTTTTGCAAACTTTTTAAACTTTGTTTTGTTGCCTCTATTATACGTTCCCGCCCGCAGGAAATCAATATCTCCCCGTACATTTCGGATTTTTTCCGGTTTGGGTCTTTCTTTTTTATCTATTTTGCCCGTTCTGTTTTTCGGTTTGATTCCTTTTCCGCTGTGCACTGTGCCTTTTTCGTGAAAAGTGCCGATTTTTGTCTTGAAAAAAGGGGGTGCCAATCTGCTATAATAGAATCAGCAGCAAGTTCCAAAGGAGGAATCCTCTCTATGAAGCCTACCATCCGCAGCATTGCCCAGATGTGTGGCGTGTCGCGCGGCACGGTTGACCGCGTGCTGAATGACCGTCCCAACGTCAATCCCGAAGTGCGCCGCCGCGTGCTCCGCGCAGTCGAAAAAACCGGCTATGTGCATCCGCGTTCCGCAAAGCTGTCCGAGCACAGCATCCCGATCGGCTTTGTGATGACCAAATGGGAAAATGATTACTTCGTCAAGCAGACCCAGAACGGAATCCAGCGTGCCAAACGATTTCTGCACTCGGGAGAAATGTCCCTGCGGATCGAAACCATGCTCAGCCGCTCGGATACCGAATATATCCAGCGTATTTATGATCTGGTTGAGGCAGGTGTGCGCGGTATTATCCTCAATGCCGCGGACAATGTTCTGCTTCGCTCAGCGATTGAAGATCTGGCAGAAAAAGGCATTCCGGTCGTGACCTATAATTCCGATCTTCCCACCAGCCGCCGCATATGCCATGTCGGACAGGATCTTGCCAAAAGCGGTCAGGTTGCCGCCGGACTGCTCGCCCGCAGCCTCGGTCCTCAGGATCGGATTCTCGCTGTCACGGGAAATCTGGAATTTCTCTCCCACCGCAGCCGTATTGATGCCTTTTACAGTCATGCCGCATCGCTCGGCATCACCGGCGACCGAATCCAGCTGGAGGAGTGCTTTGAGCGATACGATCTGACCTATGAATCCATTCTCGCGGCACTCAAGCGGGACAGCCGCATCCGGGGCATTTATATGGGCACCGAAAGCGTCTCCGCCTGTATGGACGCAGTACAAAAAGCGCAGCTGCGCTATCAGGTTCATGTTGTCGCCAACGATCTCACGCCGCCCGCAATCCGCGGTCTGAAAGGGGGTATGCTCGATTTTGTGGTAGAGCAGGACTTTTCCGCGCAGGCATATGAAGCGATCATCGTGATGTACTCCCTGCTTGCGCACAAGCGCTCCCCCAAAAATCCCATCCGATACATACCGACCAGCATCTATACCAAAGAACTGTTATAGTACACAAAAAGCACGGGGCATTCACCCCGTGCTTTGAGACTGTCGAAAAAGTGGCAGAAAAAGAGAAAATGTACCAACGCCCTCTCCGTCTTCGTCCTGCGGACGAATCCACCTCTCCCAAAGGGAGAGGCAAGATTAGTGCGAAATTATCGTTGATATGGTGTTAAAACGGGTATATTTCGATAAAAAGATTACGATACTTGGCTCTCCCTTTGGGAGAGCTGGCACGGCGTATGCCGTGACTGAGAGGGCTCCTAACAGAATTTGTTCTTTTTAAATAGGTTTTTCGACAAGCTGAAAGCACGGGGCATTCACCCCGTGCTTTTTCGATCAGAACGAGCTTTTACTCGACCGATACGACCGTATAGCCCGCATCCGTGACCGCCTTGACCAGCACATCGCGGGAAACCTCTCCGGTAATCTCCAGATAAGCTGCCTTGTCCTTCAGGCTGACGGTTGCGGAAACGCCGTCAATGGCATTGAGCACCTGATCCACCCGACCGGTGCAGTGCGTGCACATCATACCGTCAATTTTCATGGTTACTTTCATAGAATCATCCTCCTTTGATGCTTCAGCCGGTTTACTCTCGGCTTCAGCGATGTTATATTCTCTGCGTTCCGGCACGCGGAAGCGGCGCAGACGCAGTGCATTGGAAACCACACAGAAGCTGGACAAGCTCATTGCCGCCGCAGCAAACATCGGATTGAGCTTCCATCCCAGAGCGGCATAGAATACGCCCGCCGCAAGCGGAATCCCGATGCTGTTGTAAAAGAATGCCCAGAACAGGTTCTGTTTGATGTTGCGCAGAACCGTGCGGGACAGCCGAATTGCCGTTGGCACATCGCGCAGATCGCTCTTCATCAGTACGACACCCGCGCTTTCAATCGCAACGTCCGTACCTGCGCCGACGGCGATGCCGACATCCGCCTTTGCCAGCGCCGGCGCATCGTTGATGCCGTCACCGACCATGGCCACCGTTTTGCCTCTTTCCTGAAGCTGCGTAATATGCGCGCTTTTGTCCTGCGGCAGGACCTCTGCGATTGCCTCGCCGATGCCCAGCTCTTTACAAATTGCCTGCGCCGTCACGCGGTTGTCGCCGGTCAGCATCACCACGTCAATGCCCTGCTCCCGCAGCGCACGGATTGCCTCCGGACTGGATGGCTTTACCGTATCCATGACCGCAATCATGCCCAGAATCCGTGTTTCATCCGCAAAATACAGCGGGGTACGTCCGTTTTCCGCCAGCCCCTCCGCGGTGCGCTGCCAGCCGCCGAGCGGCAGTCCACATTCCTCCATCAGCGCACGATTGCCTGCAAAATATTTTTTCCCTTGCAGATATGCCGATGCGCCGCGCCCAAAGATTGCCTCAAAGTCCGTGACCTTTTGCGGAGAAATCTGCCTTTCCTCCGCGCAGCGGAGGATCGCCTCTGCCAGCGGATGCTCGCTGCCGGTTTCAATGGATGCCGCGAGTCTCAGCAGCTCGTCCTCGCTCATCCCCTCCGCCGGCAGAATATCCGTGACGCGCGGTCTGCCCTCGGTGATCGTACCCGTTTTGTCCAGCACGACGGTATCCACCGTGTGCAGCGCTTCCAGCGCCTCAGCCGAGCGGAATAGAATCCCGTTTTCCGCACCCTTGCCGGTGCCCACCATGATGGCAACCGGTGTTGCCAGCCCGAGTGCACACGGACAGCTGATGACCAGAACCGCAATCGCCGTGGACAGTGCAAACTCGGTGGTTTCACCCAGCACAAGCCATACAATCAGTGTCACAAGTGCAATCAGCATTACAACCGGAACGAACACACCGGAAACCCGGTCTGCGAGCTTGGCAATTGGTGCTTTGGATGCCGCCGCCTCCTCGACCAGACGGATCATCTGTGAGAGTGTGGTATCGCCGCCCACGCGGGTCGCGCGGAAGCGGATTACACCGTTTCGGTTGATGGTTGCCGTGGTCACGCTGTCTCCCTCGTGCTTTTCCACCGGAATGGATTCCCCGGTCAGGGCTGATTCATCCACGCTGGCAGTGCCTTCGATCACGATGCCGTCACACGGAATGCGTCCGCCCGGGCGCACTGCAATGATATCACCCACGACAAGCTGCTCCACAGGCACCTCAATCTCCTGCCCGTCACGCACAACCATTGCCGTTTGCGGGGCGAGATTCATGAGCGCGGTAATTGCCGCGCCGGTCTTGCCCTTCGAGCGGGTCTCCAGATATTTGCCGACTGTAATCAGGGTGAGAATGGTCGCCGCGGATTCATAATATAAGTCCATGCTGTAGCGCTGCACGCGGTCCACATCTCCGTGCCCCAGTCCCCATAAAATCTGATACAGCGCGAAAACGCCATAGACCAGCGCCGCGCCGGAGCCAACCGCAATCAGGCTGTCCATATTCGGCGTGCGCAGGAGCAGCATCTTGAATCCGGTCTGGAAAAATTTGCGGTTGAACACAATCACCGGCAGCGTCAGCAGCAGCTGTGTCAGCGCCATAACACCCGCATTCTCCGGACCGTGAAAAATCGCCGGTGTCGGCAGTCCCATCATATGTCCCATGGACAGATACATCAGCGGCACCAGAAAGAGAAGCGACCGGATCAGCCGGCTTTTCATTTCCTTTTCCTGAACCACAGTTGGATCCTCCGCCTTGGTATGCTCCTGCGGCACATCCGCCGGGCTTGCGCCATAGCCCGCATGAACCACCGCGCCGCAGATCTGCTGTGCGTCGGTTTTTGCGGAGTCGAACGCCACCATCATGCTGTTGGTCAGCAGGCTGACTTCTACCTTGGTCACGCCGTCCAACTTCTGCACCGCTTTTTCCACATGTGCAGAGCATGCCGCACACGACATTCCGGTGACGGCGAATTTTTTTTGTTCGATCATCCAATTCCCCTTTCTCGTCATTTACGAAAGTATCCTTGTATGGTATTATATTAACATGATGAGATCTTTTTGAAAAGTACGATATTACTGTGAACTTGGTATCTTTTAGATACTATTAGGAGGAGAACGCATGTCTCAGGAACTCTTTGGAAAATGTCCTTATTTCACTGCACAAAAGGTTTTGCAGGGCAAATGGTCGCTTTTAATCCTGTTTTACCTCAGCTATGGTCCCATTCGTTTTAATCAGCTGCTGAGGATCATGCCCGACATGACGCACGCGACCCTCTCCAAGCAGCTCCGTCAGCTGGAGACCAGCGGACTCATTATCCGCACGGAATATCCGCAGGTTCCGCCCAAGGTAGAGTATTCGCTGAGTGAGATCGGCAGAAAATTTTTTCCTGTACTCGACAGCATCCGGGAATGGGGTTTTCAATATATTCAGTACATGGAAGCCTCCGGTGTCAACGATTCTCCCTCCGATCATACACTGACCTGAGGGGATTTTTATGAAAAACAAACTGCTTGCACTGGTAGATGTCAAAACCTTTGTGACGGTCGCATTGATTACCGTGGTGTGTATTCAGGCAATCCGGCAGAACATCTGCCTTCCCAGTGAATTTATCGCTTCCACGGTGTCTGCGGTTATCACTTATTATTTTACACGCAAGTCCATTTCATCCGAATAAGACACATCTGATTTTATTGAGAAAAATACGCCGGAGCTTTTGCTCCGGCGTACTCTTTTGCCAAATATCACTCATCAAGATTCGGGATTTCTCCGATCAGGCCATCCGGCAGCTCGACAATATCCTCAACATCCGCAGCCATCGCGGCCATGTCAAACTCCAGTTCCTCGCCGCAGGCAGGGCACTGAATGCTGCCCGCCTCCAGATCGCTTTCCTCTACAAAGATTTCCTCGCCGCAGCTCGGGCATACGACCTGATACAGTGTCTGGTCGCCCATATCGACATCCTCATCCACAGCATCTTCCTCCGCAGAGTCCCCGAACATATCATCCTCATCCGGTTCATCATCTTCTCCGGCTTCTTCCACAGAAGCTGCCTGCTGTACGTCCGCATTATTACCGCCAAAAACGGTTTCCATCAGAACATCCACGACCTCGTTGAGTGCGGCATTTTCTTCCTCCA
>JAEDEU010000062.1 GCA_016293155.1 Clostridiaceae bacterium
CGGCGGCGGCGCAGCCGACGCTTTACGCCTGTTCCTTCGCCTTGGAGAGAACCTCATCGCTCAGCTTGGCAATGAAGTCAGCCAGCGGCATAACCTCCTGCTTGCCCTTGCGGTTGCGGACAGCAACGGTGCCTGCCTCCTGCTCCTTGTCGCCGAGGATGAGCATATACGGAATCTTTTCCATCTGCGCCTCGCGGATCTTGTAGCCGATCTTCTCGTTGCGGTCGTCCATGCTGACGCGGAAGCCGCGCTGCTCCAGCTGCGCCTTGACCTCCTGCGCGTACTCGCGGGTACGGTCGGTCATCGGCATGATACGTACCTGCTCCGGCATCATCCAGGTCGGCAGTGCGCCTGCGTACTTCTCAATCAGGTATGCCAGCGTGCGCTCGTAGCAGCCCAGAGAGGTTCTGTGGATGATATACGGAATCTTCTTGGTGCCGTCCTTGTCCACATACTCCATACCGAACTTCTCCGCCAGCAGCATATCGACCTGAATGGTAACGATGGTGTCCTCCTTGCCGTGGACGTTCTTGTACTGAATGTCCAGCTTCGGGCCGTAGAATGCAGCCTCATCAATGCCGATCTGGTAGTCGATGCCCAGATTGTCCAGAATATCGCCCATGATGCGCTGTGCTTCGTTCCACTGCTCTGCGGTGCCCTCATACTTGTTGTTCGGGTTTGCCGGATCCCACTGGGAGAAGCGGAAGGTGCAGTCCTCCCACATGCCGACGGTCTCCAAGCAGTATTTTGCCAGCTCGAAGCAGTCACGGAACTCCTGCTCCAGCTGATCCGGACGGAGCACCAGATGTCCCTCGGAAATGGTGAACTGGCGGACACGAATCAGACCGTGCATCTCGCCGGAGTCCTCGTTGCGGAACAGGGTCGAGGTCTCGCCCAGTCTCATCGGCAGGTCACGATAGGAGCGCATCCGGTTCAGATAGACCTGATACTGGAACGGGCAGGTCATCGGGCGCAGGGCAAAGCACTCTGCCTCCTCATCATGCGGATCGCCCATGATAAACATGCCGTCCAGATAATGATCCCAGTGACCGGAAATGCGGTACAGATCGCGCTTTGCCATCAGCGGGGTCTTGGTGAGCAGGTAGCCGCGCTGCTGCTCGGTATCCTCAACCCAGCGCTGTAACAGCTGAATGACGCGCGCGCCCTTCGGCAGCAGGATCGGCAGACCCTGACCGATGGTATCCACCGTGGTGAAGTACTCCAGCTGACGGCCGATCTTGTTGTGGTCGCGCTTCTTTGCTTCCTCGACAGCCTCGAGATAAGCGGTCAGCTCGGACTTTTTGAGGAATGCGGTGCCATAGATGCGCTGCAGCATCGGGCGCTTGGCGTCGCCGCGCCAGTATGCGCCGGTGCAGGAGGTCAGCTTGAATGCCTTGATCTTAGAGGTATCCGGCAGGTGCGGGCCGGCACACAGGTCGGTGAAATCGCCCTGCTTGTACAGCGTAATCAGCGCGTCCTCCGGCAGATCCTGAATCAGCTCCACCTTGTACGGCTCATCCTTTTCCTCAAACATGGCAATCGCTTCCTCGCGGGAGATCTCCACGCGCTCCATCGGGATCGCCTGCTTGACGATCTTCTTCATCTCCGCCTCGATCTTTTCCAGATCCTCTGCGGTGAAGCTGTGCGGCGTATCAAAGTCATAGTAGAAACCGTTCTCGATCGCCGGTCCGATGGCGAGCTTTGCCTCCGGATACAGGTGCTTGACCGCCTGTGCCAGCACGTGAGAAGCGGTATGGCGCAGCGTCCAACGTCCCATCTCATCGTTAAAGGTGAGGATGTTCAGCGAGCAGTCCTCGGTCAGCGGGGTCTTGAGATCCACCGCATTGCCGTTCACCTCTGCGGCGAGCGCTGCACGCGCCAGACCGCCGGAAATGCTCTGAGCGACATCCAGACATGTGCTGCCGGATTCCGCCTGCAACACGGTTCCGTCCTTCAGCGTAATGTTCAACATAAAAAACCTTCCTTTCTGGAGCCGATACGGCTCCGGCACACGGGGTAAGGCAGCAAAAAAGCCCCCACCCCTAAACTTTCATTCAGGGGTGAGAGCATCATGTCCCACGGTTCCACCCTGCTTGCACAGCGAAAAAACAGCTGTGCCGCTCGGCTGCCGCTTAACGGTGGCAAACCGCCGCGGAATTTCCTCCGCGAAGCTCCGGGAGCGGTGACACAGTTCGCTCTGCCGCGGTCGGTTCCAGCCTGTGCCGACCGCTCTCTGGTGCAGGATTGCCGTCCTGTGCGTGTTTCCCTTCAACGCCGTTGATATTTTTTCGGATTTGGACTTATTGTACCGCTATCGCGAGCGGTTGTCAACGTGTTTCCGGCGTAAAATTTGAGAAAAAATGCCCGAAAATGCCTTACCCACAGGCAATTTTTTCATATGCTGTGCTCTGTGAAACACCTGTCTTCATGCGTTTCTGTTCTTTTTTCGTGCATTTTTTCAATTTATTGTTTTCTTATCCCGCCACGGTTTCCCGCAGCACAATCCTTCCGTCCTCTGCATCCAGACAGAGCGTCTCTTTTTCTGCCTCTGAGGCGATCAGATGCTCCGCGAGCACGTCCGCCGCCTGACGCCGCACGGCATCGCGCACCGCGCGTGCGCCGCGCTTCGGGTCGCAGACCGCCATGCAGTCCACCGCGGCATCCGTCCATTCCAGCGCCGCGCCGCGCGCTTCACAGCGTGCTTTGAGCCGGTTCAGCTCATTTTGTGCAATCGTCCGGCAGTGCTCCGGCTTCAGCAGCCCGAATACAACCGTCTCCCCGATGCGCGCGTACAGCTCCGGGCTGAGCACACCGCGTGCCGCCTGCCGCATTTGATCCTCCCGCGCGCCGCCGCCTGCGCCAAAACCCACCGGCGCACTCAGCTCCTGCCCGATGTTGCCGGTCAGCACGACCACCGCATGACGGAAATCCGCCTTTCGCCCCTCGGCATCCGTGAGCACGCCCTCCTCCAGAATTTGCAGCAGCAGCTTGAGCACATCCGGATGCGCCTTTTCCGCCTCGTCGAAGACCACGCAGGAAAACGGCTTTTTGCGGATTTTTTCGGTCAGCTGACCGCCCTCGCCGTAGCCGGCATAGCCCGGAGGCGCACCGATCAGGCGCGAGATCGAATGCCCCTCGCGGTATTCGGACAAATCCAGCCGGATGAGCGAGCCGTCCATGAGCGCATCCGCCAGCGCACGGCACAGCTCGGTCTTGCCCACGCCGGTCGGCCCGAGGAACAGGAAGGACTGCGGACGTCCGTCCTCCTCCATGCCCGAACGCCGCCGGCGCATCGCACGCACCACGGTCTGCACCGCAGTCTGCTGTCCGGTCACGCGGGCGCACAGCGACTGCTCCAGCGTGCGCAGTCGGTCGTCCTCGTCATGCATCAGCTCGCTTACATCCATGCCGGTCTGCACGCTCACCGCATGAAGCAGATCCTCCCGCTTCACGATATGACCGCCGCGCATTGCCACGGACGCACACGCCTCATCCATCAGGTCAATCGCCTTATCCGGCAGATACCGCTCGCTCAGAAATCGGATGGAATACTCCACCGCCAGATGCAGCAGCTCCGGATTCATCTGCACCCGATGATGTGCCTCATACCGCTGTGCCAGACCCAGCAAAATGCGCTCCGCCTGCTCCGCCGAGGGCTCCTCCACCATGACCTTCTGAAACCGCCGGTCGAGCGCCGCATCCTTTTCGATATATTTATGATATTCCGCCGGTGTTGTCGCGCCGATCATGCGCAGCTCGCCGCGCGCCAGTGCGGGCTTGAGCGCGTTCGCCGCGTCCACCGAGCCCTCCGCCGCGCCCGCGCCGGTCAGCAGATGCATCTCGTCAATGAACACGATCACATCCGGCGCACCCGCCAGCTCCTCAGTGATCTGACGCATCCGCTCCTCAAATTCCCCGCGGTACTTGGTGCCCGCAACCATCGCGGAGACATCCAGCGAATACACACGCGCCTCCGCCAGCGCCTTGGGCACATGACCGGAGACAATCTGCTGTGCCAGCGCCTCCGCCACGGCGGTCTTTCCTACCCCCGGCTCACCCAGCAGCACCGGATTGTTCTTGGTACGTCTGCACAGCACCGCAAGCACGCGCTCCAGCTCCCGGTCTCTGCCGATCACCGGATCCAGCCGCCCGGCTGCCGCCATCTCGGTCAGATCACGTGCATATTTGGGCAAAATTGTCAGTCTGCGTTGGTTCATGGCTGCCTCCCTCGGTTCTGCGGTCATTCCCGCCATTCGCTCCAGTGTCATCAGGTCTGCATCAATATCCTGCAATATTTTACGCGCCGTGGTATCCGGACAGGACAACAGCGCCGTGAGCAGATGATCCGTGCCAATGACGGGTCTGCCGCAGCGCTCGGCATTGCCTGCCGCCGTGCTGACCACCCGGCTCAGCCGCAGGCTCATGCCCAGCGGAGCACCCCGATCCGGTACGCCGCGCCCCAGCAGAATGCCCGCCTGACGCTTTACCTTTTTTGCGGTAACGCCTGCCGCAGCAAGCATTTGCCCCGCGATGCTCTGCTTCTGATGGGTCAGCCCCAGCAGCAGATGCTCTGTCCCCACATAGCTATGCCCGAACGATCCTGCCGCTCTTTTTGCATCCCGAAACGACTTTTGCGCATAATCCGTAAATCTTTCCCGGTTAAGCACGCCAAAAAACCTCCTTTTTTTCGACATATGCCTTCTATATAGCATGATTTCCCATTTGAGGACGGTTTAGACCTGTTCTGATTATTTTTTGGGAATTCACAAAAAAGTATTGTGTTTTCCCCGATGTGTGGTACAATATAATTGAAATTTAATCAGGAGGTGCTGTAACATGGCTTATCAGATTGGCGACGCTTGCATTAGCTGCGGCTCTTGCGCAGGCGAATGTCCGGTTGGTGCAATTTCCCAGGGCGATGCTTCTTACGTAATCGACGCTGGCGCTTGCATTGACTGCGGTTCCTGCGCTGGTACCTGCCCGGTTGGCGCTATTTCTCAGGAGTAAGTTTTAAACTTCATTACCTAGAATAAAGGACTCGGCTTCGGCCGGGTCTTTTATTTTATTCCAGTTCAAACCGATGCTTTTGTATCATCTCTGTGCATTTTTTACTGTTTTTTCGTTCCGGCTTCGCAGTTATCCTACATTTTCTGTATTATTTGTTTAGAAGCGAATTATACTTTGTGCATTCCCCCAATTTTCCACCCAAAATTCACCAAAAACCTTGTCAAAAGTCAAGTTGCTTTTCTCCCAAAGAGCGACTATAATACCAAATATGTACAAAGTGTGAACTGCTTGACAGCCGCACCGTCATATTATGTCATATTATAATGAAAAAAGAGGGTGTCTTCATTGGAATCTTATAGTTATCTGCTGTTTCTGGCCATCATCCTGCTTTCCACCAAGGTACTGGGTCTGGCTTCCAGCAAGGTGAAAATGCCGGCAGTTGTCGGCGCACTGCTCGCCGGTCTGATTCTGGGGCCGTCCGTACTGGGTGTGGTTGAGGAAACCGAATTTCTGACCATGACTTCGGAAATCGGCGTTATTATCCTGATGTTCATGGCAGGTCTGGAAACCGACCTTCAGGAGCTGAAGGAAACCGGTCTGGCTTCTCTGGTAATCGCAGTTGCTGGCGTTATCTTCCCGCTGGTCGGCGGCGCTGCCGTTTATATGGTATTCTTCCCGAACGACGGCGATGCACTTTATATGCTGCGCGCCATCTTCCTCGGCGTTATCCTGACCGCCACCTCGGTCAGCATTACGGTGGAAACGCTGCGCGAAATGGGCAAACTCAAGGGCAAGGTCGGTACCGCGATTCTGGGCGCTGCCATCATCGACGACATTTTGGGCATTGTCGTACTGACCGTTGCAACCAGCTTTACGACTCCGGGTGTCAGCATTCCGGTCGTTCTGCTGAAGATTGTAGGCTTCTTCGTATTCCTCGGCGTTGTCGGCGTATTCGTCGCATACCGTTACTTCAAGCATCTGAGCGATGCATTCATTGAGCATCAGCACAGACGTACCGCAATCTATGCACTGGTATTCTGCCTGCTGCTGTCCTTCATCGCAGAGGCTGCCTTCGGCGTTGCGGACATCACCGGCGCATTTTTTGCAGGTCTGATCCTCTGCAACATTGCGGATGTCAAGTCCTATGTCAACCGCAAGATGGAGATTCTGGGCTATATGTTCTTCTCTCCGATCTTCTTCGCGTGTGTTGGACTGAAGACCAATCTGGACGGTATGACCGCTTCGCTGATTCTGTTCTGCATCGTCCTGCTGATCGTTGCCATTCTGACCAAGATTGTCGGCTGCGGTCTGGGCGCAAAGCTTACCGGCTTCAACGGTCAGGATTCCGTGCGTATCGGTGTGGGCATGATTTCCCGCGGTGAGGTCGCACTGATCGTCGCGCAGAAGGGTGCCGCTGCCAATCTGGTTTCTCCGGATCTGTTCCCGGCAGTCGTACTGGTAGTTATCGTCACCACGCTGATTACTCCGATTCTGCTCAAGATCGTTATGGCTGACAAGAACGAAAAAACTGCATAAAGCACGTTGAAAAGGCAATGCAACCCCGCTGCAATCGCAGCGGGGTTTTTGCCATTCCGAATGTTATTTATATGCCCGAATGCGGTCAATTGCCAGCTTTGCCTGCTTGTAGGCCGAATCCGCCGTGCGGGTTCCCGCCTTTACGCCCAGAATCTTTGCATCCGCCGGAAGCACCACGCCATAGGTCTCCCAGCGCTTGAGCGCATTTTCATAGGCGATCTGCTTCTGCTCACTCTGGTATTTTTGATTTGCCAGCGCATACTCCCTGTCCGCCTGTGTTTTATTGAGCGTATAGGTGCGATTGGCCTGCCTGTTATTGAACGCATAGGTGCGGTCTGCATTGTACTGGTCGATCTCAGCCTGTGCACGCTGTGTGCGCAGGCTGGAAAGATCACTCTGTGCCTGCTCTGTGAGGCTGGCGCTCCGACTCGCCGCGTCCGAACGCGCAGTGCGCTCGGACTGGATACGCGACAGCATCAGACGGTTCAGGCTGCCGCGCAGGTTGTTGCTTTGCGCAATGCGCGCGCTTTCGGTGTAGCCGCTGGTGGCGCGTCCGTAGGTACTGCCGCCGCTCAGCCCCTGCGCGGCGAGCTTTTCCTCCAGACCGAGCGCCGAAATGCGCGCCGAGGTCTGCGCGTCCGTCACATCGCTGCGGTACTGCCGCTGAATGCCGGAAAGGGTTTCCTCCAGCTGTCTGCTGTTTTCTTTCTGTGCGGTCTGAAGCGCCTCCAGGCGCCGCTTTTCCGCCGCATCGTATAATTCACTGATATTGATTGCCATGCATTTCCTCCTCTCAGGTCTGCCGGATTTTATTTTTTATGCGGTAACGAATGACCATTCCGAGCAGACCAAACGGCTGATCCGTTCCCCTGTTTTCCACAACCGCCTGAAACAGGTGCAGCCTGCGCTTTCTCCTGCGCACGGGAATCGCCAGAATCTCCGGCTCAGAGCGGAAGGAAAAGGTCTCAAAATTCAGATTTTTGAACGAAAACAGGTACATCCCGATCGTTCGCACCGCCTGTGCATCCGCCTCTGTGCGATAGGACACCTCCGCGCCGGACATCCCGTCCGGCATGAGCACCGGATAAAAGTCAATCAGCGTTTTGCTGCGGCTCCAGTCTCCGAGCGGCGAGAGCGGCGTGGACCACAGCGCTGCAATCGGCTGCCCGTCATCTCGATATTCCCCGACCTCTCCCGCCTCGCAGAAGCGGCAGACTCTGCCGTCTGCCGTGCCGAAATACAGCGCGTCATCCTGCGGAAGAAAGCATACTGCCGGGATGTGATTCCAAAAATACCATTCCGGCACACCGTTTTTGCTCTGCCTGCCGTCTGCGACATAGCAGTTCCCGTTCAGCGCCAGATAGTAGCTGCCGCGCCAGCAGCAGGCGGCAGCGTTCGCCCGCTCCGGCTCGCGGTTCAGCTTTGCCTCAATGCGTCCGGAGATGCGGAACACCGAGCGCTGCTCCGCCACATTTGTGCCGCCGATGCCCATCACGCCCAGCTCGGAAAGATAAATCGGCAGATCGTTCAGCACGGCGAGGCTGCGCGGCGCGATCACGCCCGCTGCCTCCGCGCCCTGCCGCACCGGATACGCCGGACGGTCATTTTCGTCCAGATAAAAAGTGCGCTGATACTGCTGTGCATCCGGACCATCCTCCTTGAGGATGATCTGTGTATCGTACTGTCGCAGATAACCCAGAATCGCGGACGCATCCGAGCCCACACGGGTGTATCCGTTGTCCGGAAAATAGCTGGGATCATACAGACCGGACTGCCAGTCCTGATTGGGATAGTCCGGATTTCCGGTCAGGAACACGCGGGTATCGTTCGAGCCGCCGAACAGCCCAAAATATCGGCATTTATCGATGAGAGAGCGGTGATACGCGGAGGTTTTTGCAAATTTAATCACCACATTCGCCAGTCCGTTTCCGTCCGGCGGCGCCTGAGTAAATGTGACCG
>JAEDEU010000006.1 GCA_016293155.1 Clostridiaceae bacterium
CAGGGCGGCGCAGCGCTGGCAGTAGCGCTCAAGACCCGCGATCAGAAGCTCAAGTCCATGGCGCTTCCGTCTTCGCTCTCCGCATTCATGGGCATCACCGAGCCGGCAATCTTTGGTGTAAACCTCCGTTTCTTCCGTCCGTTCGTCTGTGCCTGCATCGGCGGCGGCGCGGGCGCAATGTTCGCCTCCATCACCGGTCTGGGTGCAACCGGTACCGGCGTTACCGGCATCTTCGGCATCCTGCTGTGCCTGAATGCTCCGGTCAAGTACATCCTGATGTTCGCAATTTCGCTGGGCGTTGCCTTTGCACTGACCTGGATGTTCGGCTACAAGGATCCGGAAAATACTGCTGCGGCAGAGGCACCGGCAGCAGCTCCGGTACAGGCAAAGGAAATTCCGGCAGGTATGGTTGCCGCTCCGATTACCGGTGAGGCAGTCACTCTGGCGGAAACCGGTGATGAGACCTTCGCAGCAGAGGTGCTGGGCAAGGGTGTTGCAATCCGTCCGGCTGTCGGAATGGTTGTCGCTCCGTTCGACGGCACGATTGATACCGTGATGGGTCATGCAGTCGGTCTGACCAGCAAAGACGGCATGGAGGTTCTGATTCATGTCGGCATCGACACCGTTCAGCTGAACGGCAAGCATTATACTCCGTATGTCGCAGAGGGCGACACCGTCAAGGCGGGCGACAAGCTGCTGGGCTTTGACATTCAGGCCATCGAAAAGGAAGGCTATCGGACGATTACTCCGGTCATTCTGACCAATTCGGATGACTATTCCGATATCGCAATGGAAATCGGTCACAGCGTACAGGCGCTGGACACGCTGATGAAGGTGACGAAGTAAACCATGAATAATGCACTGTTTCGTGATTTAAAGCGGCTGACCGCTATGGTCGAGCCGGCGGAATGGATGCATTCGGACGGCTGGCGGCTGGGATATCATCTCATGCCGCCCATCGGCTGGCTGAATGATCCGAACGGCCTTTGCCAGTTCCGCGGAGAATATCATGTATTTTATCAGTATGCGCCGTTTGATCCGCACGGCGGCGTCAAGTTCTGGGGACATTACAAGAGCGCGGACATGATCCGCTGGACACAGTGCCCGGTTATGCTGTACTCGGATAATACCTGGGATATCCATGGCGTTTATTCCGGCTCCTGTCTGGTGGATGAGGATAAGATGTACCTGTATTACACCGGCAATGTTAAGCATCCGGGTGATTACGACTATATCACCACCGGACGCGGACATAATACCGCACTGGCGGTTTCCGAGGACGGTATGCAGCCGGTTTCGGATCAGCTGCTGATGGAAAATAAGGATTATCCTGCCAATCTGACCTGCCACGTCCGTGACCCAAAGGTCTGGAAGCAGGACGGGAAATATTATATGGTACAGGGCGCGCGCACCAAGGAGGATATCGGCGAGCTGCTGGTATTCGAGTCCGAGGATAAGGTGAACTGGAACCACATCAATACAATTACCACACCGGAAAAATTCGGCTATATGTGGGAATGCCCGGATCTGTATGAGGTGGATGGTCAGTGGATTCTGGCGTTCTCGCCGCAGGGCATTGAGCGCGACGGAATGCGCTTCCAGAATATTTATACCTGTGGTTATTTCCCGCTGTACGGAGATTTCCGCGGTGAATACACGCTGGGTGAATTTGTCGAGTCGGATTTCGGCTTTGACTACTACGCGCCGCAGTCCTTCTTGGACGAGAACGGACGCCGCATCTGCATCGGCTGGATGGGTATGCCGGATGCGGATTATACCAATCCGACCGCAGATGCAGAGCTGGGCTGGCAGCACTGCCTGACGGTGCCGTGCGAGGTGCACTATGAAAACGGCATCCTGACCATGAACCCGGTACGGGAAATTGCTGCGCTGCGTGCGGATGAATGCGAGATGCAGTGCAGTGGTGTCACGGCGGCGGCTGTCAATGAAATGGCGGATGTGCTGTTCGAGCCGTGTACGCAGGAGTGGGAGATGATTCTTCACGACTGCTTGAAAATTCGCTATGCAGATGGTATCCTGTCTATGACGTTCCTGAACGGCGGATACGGACGCACGGAGCGTGTAGTTCCGGTGGAGCAGCTCCGCAATCTGCGTTTACTGATTGATCGCTCGACAGTGGAGCTGTTTGCCAATGACGGAGCGGTTTGCATGCGCACGCGCTGCTACCCGGAGGGAAGCGGACGCGGGCTGGAAATCCATGGAGACGGACTGCTGACCACTTATCGGATGCAGTCCATCCAGATCATCAAGGAGGATGGCAAATGAAACGGATTTTGGCGATCGGTGAGCTTCTGATTGATTTTGTTCCGCATCAGCGGGGCTGTGCTCTGCGCGAGGTTGAGAGCTTTACGCGCGTGGCCGGCGGAGCGCCGGCAAATGTTGTGACCGCAGTCAGCCGACTGGGCGGCAGCGGCGCGATGGTCTCTCAGGTCGGAAACGATGCCTTCGGAGAACATATCATTGATGTGCTCGGCAAAAACGGGGTGGACACCTCGTATGTATTTAAGACGGATTCGGCAAACACCGGTCTGGCGTTTGTCTCGCTGGATTCTACCGGCAACCGTGAGTTCTCGTTCTTCCGCAATCCGAGTGCGGATATGCTGCTGTCTCCGGAGCAGATTGCACCGGAGATGCTGGCGGACTGCTCCGTACTGCATTTCTGCTCGGTTGATCTGGTAGACCGTCCGGTCAAGGAGGCACACCGCAAGCTGCTGGAGATGGCGCAGGAGCGCCATGTCACGATCAGCTTTGACCCGAATGTGCGCCTGCCGCTGTGGGATTCTCCCAAGAGCTGCCGTGATGCCATTCGTGAATTTTTGCCGTATGCGAATATCGTAAAGCTGTCGGATGACGAGCTGGAGTTCGTCACCGGCTGCCGCACGGAGGAGGAAGCGGCGGAGCTGCTGTTCGGAATGAACTGCGAAATGCTGATCCTTACCAAGGGTCCGGACGGATCCTCTGTTTACACAAAGACCGCGCAGGCACACCGCGCTGCGCTGCCGGTCAAGGTCGTAGATACCACGGGCGCGGGCGACTCGTTTATCGGCTCGTTCCTGTTCCAGCTGGTCAGAGATAAGGTGACTCTGGACCGGATTGCGCAGCTGAGCGAGCAGAAGCTGGGCGAGTATCTGGACTTTTCCGCGCGCTATGCATCCATCACCTGCCAGCAGCAGGGCGCTGTCATGGCAACCATGGCAGAGATGGAAGCATATCATCTGTGATATTATAAGTCTGTCAGTTTACACTCCAATTCGTTTTGATAGTATAAAAGAACCGGCGGGAACGTATGTTCCTGCCGGTTCTCTTTGTATGTTTAGGTATCGTGGTCGAGAATCCAAAGGAGAAGATCGTCATAGGTCAGACCGCCTGCGGCGATCCAGAGGATGAGATCAGAAAACTCCTTCTGGGTGTATTGCAGCTCGATTCCGTTGATGGACAGCAGTACGAGCATGGCATGAGCGCCCAGACGCTTGTTTCCGTCGAGCATCGGGTGGTTTTTAATCAGTCCGTATGCCAGACGAGCCGCCTTTTTGCGGACAGACGGATACGCCGGTGTATCGCCATAGTACTGGAACGGCGCGGCCAGAGCGGATTCCAGCAGATTCTCATCCCGCATTCCGTGCGTTCCGCCGGCGCGGTCGATCAGCTGTGCGTGCAGAGAAAGGATTTGTTCTTTGCTCAGTGTTTTCATTGGGCAAGCACCTCGTAGGCTTCTTTGTTTTGTTCCATCAGGCGGGCGGATACCTGCATGACCTCACCGTCCTCAGCCGGGATGAGGTCATCCTGTCCCAGCTCGGTGAGGATATAGCACGGAACGTTATTTTTGTAGATCACAACAGAACCGCATTCATCCACGATGCGGGTAATTTTGGCAAAATCCTGCTGCGCCTCCTCCGTTGTTACCAGATTGTTGGTGGGAAATAACATTGTATCACTCCTTTTTCTTAGTATACTGCAAGCAGTATGTAAATTCAACTGACGGATCAAAAAGGCGGCACAGCCGAAGCTGTGCCGCCGGGATGATTTGATGTTACTTCGCAGCTGTATTCTTTGCTTTTACAGCTTTCTTTTCCTTGTCATAGATTTTCTGGAACTCGATGGTATCCTTTGCCAGAACGCCGCCGAGTGCAATCAGGGAAATCAGGTTCGGAATTGCCATCAGACCGTTTGCGATATCGGAGAACGTCCACGCGATATCCAGAGTCGTGGTTGCTCCGAAGAATGCGAACAGTGCGAAAACAACGCGATAAATGTAGTTATAGATCGGCTTTTTGAGGATGTATTCCAGTGCCTTTTCGCCGTGGTATTCCCAGCCGAGGATGGTGGAGAATGCGAACAGCATGATGCCGATGGTGACCAGCCAGCCGCCGAACGGGCCAAGCACGGTCTTGAATGCCGCAATCGTCAGGTCAGCGCCCTCGACCAGCTTGCCGGTTGCCGGATCGGTGATGCCGAGCACGCCGGAGGAGGCAATTGCCAGACCGGTCAGCGTGCACACGATGATGGTATCAATAAAGGTGCCGCACATATTGATGTAGCCCTGACGGACATGGTGGTCAGTCGTAGCAGAAGCAGCGGTGATGGCCGCGGAGCCGAGGCCGGCCTCGTTGGAAAATACGCCGCGTGCGAAGCCGTAGCGCATACCGCTCATCATGCTGGCAACAATGGTGCCGCCCACGCCGCCTGCAACCGCCTTCGGTGCAAATGCCATGCTGAAGATCTGAGCCAGACCGGAAGGTAGGTTCCGAATATTCAGGACAATGACTGCGATTGCGCAGATGATGTAAAAGATTGCCATGCCCGGAACCAGAACGGAGGATACCTTGGACAGGGATTTGATGCCGCCGATCAGGATCAGAATGGTCAGGATGGTAATGACCGCGCCGGTGACCCAGGTCGGAATGCCAAAGGTGGTATGTACCGAGCTTGCAATCGAGTTGGCCTGTGTCATATTGCCGATACCGAAGGAGGCGATGACAGAGAACAGTGCGAACAGGAAGCCGAGGATGTTGCCTGCGGTCTTGTTCTTGAACGAGTGCTTGATGGTGTACATCGGACCGCCAGCCATCTCGCCCAGCTCATTGGTGGTACGGTATTTGATGGCGAGTGCACACTCTGCGAACTTGGTGGAAATGCCGAACGCGGCGGAAATCCACATCCAGACCAGTGCGCCCGGACCGCCGGAGACCATTGCAGTGGCAACACCAACAATATTGCCGGTACCGATGGTTGCGGCAAGTGCAGTCATCAGCGCGGAGAACGGGGAAATATCACCTGTGCCGCGCTTGGTCTGGCGGGATTCCTTGCTGAATAGAACCTTTAAGGAATAAAACAGGTTTCTCCATGGCAGGAACTGCAGGCGGAACGTCAGGTAGATACCGGTACCGATCAGCAATGCAAGCATGTATGGACCCCATACGATGTCGTCGATTGCCGTGAGGATTTCGGTAGGACTCATGTTTGTCAACTCCCTTTTTTACTGCTGAATTTCTCTCAAGAATGCGAACGGAAAGTCAGCTGTTAATAATCATGAGACAATAGTAGCACTATTTTTTTCGGTATGCAAGTATGTTTGCAGAAAAAATTCAAGATTCGTTTAAAATAGACAATATAGTGAAAAGACAATAATGCAAAAATACCAGAAAAATGGTTGGAAATAAGAATATAAAATTGGAGAAAAGGAGGAAAAGTGGAGTAAAAAATGCCGGATAAAAAGAGGAACAAAATAAGATGAAATTGCAGGAGAAGAAAAATAAGCTGCAAATTATCTTCTGAGTTTATGATTGAAAAAGAGAATTTATGCCTTAAAAAGAGGTAAAACAGGCGGAAAAAAGCAGAGTTTGATCGGTGGAAAAGATAAAAAGAGAAAAACGCCGAAAAAAATGCGGAAAATAATCTGTTTGCAGAAAAACGCTTTTAATAAGGTGTAAATTCTTGCGTTTGTGGGATAATCAGAACATTTCGATGGATTAAAACGGGGACGTGAAGCCGAAAGACCCGGAGGAACAGGCAGAATAGGCGGAATGCGGAAGTAGGAATTGACAAACGATGAAAAAACGATATAATAATACGGTATGAGTAAAGTAAACAGCCGCGTAATAAGCACCGAAAGGTCTATTATGAGGAAAGTCCGGGCTGCGCAGGGCAGGATAACGGATAACGTCCGCCGGAGGCGACTCCAGGAAAAGTGCAACAGAGATATACCGCCATGCTTCGGCGTGGTAAGGGTGGAAAGGCGAGGTAAGAGCTCACCAGTCCGGCTGGTAACTGTCGGACTCTGTAAACTCTATCCGCAGCAACACCGCAGAGGGACATTGCGGATTGGCCCGATCCGTCCCGGGAAGGTGGCTTGAGGCGCACGGTAACGTGTGTCCCAGATAGATGGCTGTTCGAATGACAGAACCCGGCTTATTCTTTGCTCATCATTTATATGGGAAAAACCGCCGTGCAGGCGGTTTTTCTTGCGCATTTTACTTGAATTTTCAGGTATAATAAGGTAATATGAATGGGTAAATGCAAAGCGGACAGAAGGTCCGTATGCTTGGAGGCATAATATATGACAGCATTTGAAGAATTTACTTCTGAGATGAATGGCAAGCAGGTGACCGTTGTCGGCGCGGGTGTGAGCAATACACCTCTAATCAGCCTGCTGCTGGAAGCGGGTGCATATGTCACAGTACACGACCAGAAGACCGCTGACGAGCTCGGCGAGCTGTATACCGGTCTCAGCGAGCTGGGCGTTGCATTCCACGTTGGAGAGGATTATCTCAAAAATCTGACCGGTGACTATATTTTCCGCACACCGGGACTGCTTCCGACCGATCCGGCGCTGAAAAAGGCGGCGGCAAACGGCAGCATCGTCACCAGCGAGATGGAGATGTTCTTCCGCGTCTGCCCGTGCCCGATCATTGCGATTACCGGTTCGGACGGCAAGACCACGACGACAACGCTGGTGTATGAGATCCTGAAGCACGCCGGCTATACCTGCCATCTCGGCGGTAATATCGGTCATCCGCTGCTGTCGGATGTTCCGCAGATGAGCCCGGAGCATTATGCGATTGTCGAGCTGTCCTCGTTCCAGCTGATGGAGATGAAGGGCAGACCGAATGCCGCAGTTGTTACCAACGTCACGCCGAATCATCTGGATAAGCATACAGACATGGCAGAGTATGTTGAGGCAAAAACCAATGTATTCCGCCAGCAGCTCGCAGGCGACATCCTGGTGCTCAATGCAGATGATGAAATTTCCAAGTCGTTTGAGCCGAATGAGGGCGTAGAGCTGTACCGCTTCTCCATGCGCGGACCGGTGGAACGCGGCGCCTATCTCGAGGACGGCGAGGTGTGGTTCATCGAAAACGGCGAACGCACTAAAATTATGGATGAGGGATATATCAAGATCCCGGGCAAGCACAATGTGGCAAACTATCTTGCGGCCATCTGCCTGACCCGCGCCTATGCCTCCTTTGAGGATGTCCGTGCGGTTGCAAAGGATTTCGGCGGCGTAGAGCACCGCATTGAGCTGGTACGCGTCAAGGACGGCGTGCGCTATTATAATGATTCGATTGCATCCAGCCCGACCAGAACCATTGCGGGTCTGCGCGCATTTGAGGAAAAGGTGATTCTGATCGCCGGCGGATACGATAAGCATATCCCGTATGACGTGCTCGGACCGGAAATTGTTTCCCATGTCAAGCAGCTGCACCTGGTCGGTGCGACGGCAGACAAGATTGAGGCATCCGCCCGTGCGGCAGAGGGCTTTTCCGAGGATGCACTGGCGATTTACCGCTATACCGACTTTGAGGAGGCAATCCGCGGCGCATCCTCCCATGCGGCGGACGGCGATATCGTCATTATGTCTCCGGCGAGCGCATCGTTTGACCTGTTTAAGAACTTCATGGAGCGCGGTCAGCGCTTTAAGGATATTGTGCACGCACTGTAATGTTACGCAGCTTCGACCGCCGGTTTTCTGCCGGCGGTTTTCTCATGGGAAGGAGGACGCTTATGGTTTTGCTCAATGCAGAACAGATCACAAAAACCTATGGCGAGCATGTACTGCTTGACCATATTTCATTTGCCTTACAGGAGCACGACAAGGTGGGACTCATCGGCATCAACGGCACCGGAAAATCCACCTGCCTCAAGGTGCTGGCAGGTATGGAAACCCCGGATGACGGTACGATTACCTTTGCCAATCATGTACGCATCGGCTATCTGCCGCAGGAACCGGATTTTTCCGAGCCGAACACCGTGCTGGAGCAGGTGTTTTACGGGGCATCGGCAGAATTTCGCGAGGAGCGTGCCTATGAGGCGAAAACCATCCTGACTCAGCTCGGCATCACGGCATTTGATAAGGATGTGCGTCTGCTTTCCGGTGGTCAGAAGAAGCGCGTAGCGATTGCCTCTGCGCTCATCAATCCCAGCGAAATCCTGATTCTGGACGAGCCGACCAACCATATTGACAATGAAACCGCCGCGTGGCTGGAAAAGGAGCTGCGCCAGTACAAGGGTGCGGTGCTGATGATTACGCATGACCGGTATTTTCTTGACCGCGTGACCAATCGTATTCTGGAGCTGGACAAGGGAAAGCTGTATGCCTATGATGAAAACTACTCCGGTTACCTGCGCCGCAAGGCGGAGCGGGAGGAAAGTGCGGCGGCCTCTGAGCGCAAGCGTCAGAGCCTGATTCGCCGTGAGCTGGCATGGATTTCGCGCGGTGCGCGGGCGCGCGGCACCAAGAGCCGCGACCGCATTGAGCGCTTCGAGCAGCTGACCGCGCAAAAGGGACCGCAGGCATCCGAAACCTTGGAACTCAGCTCGATTGCCGCGCGGCTCGGCAAAAAGACCATCGAAATCACCAACCTGTGCAAGTCGTGGGACGGTGTTACCTACATTAAGGATTTTAATCTGACCCTCGACCGCAATGACCGCATCGGCATCGTCGGGCGCAATGGTACGGGTAAATCCACGCTGCTGCGCATTCTGGCAGGGCGCGCACAGGCGGACAGCGGTACGATTGACATCGGCGAAACCGTGCGCATCGGCTACTTTGCGCAGGACTGCGGACATATGGATGAGCGTCAGCGCGTGATCGACTTTGTGCGCGATATCGCGGAGACCGTCCAGACGCCGGATGGACCGCTTTCGGCGGCGCAGATGCTGGAACGCTTTCTGTTCCCCGGGGAAAAGCAGTGGACTCCCATCGGCAAGCTCTCCGGCGGCGAAAAACGGAGACTGTATCTGCTGAGCGTCATCATGGACGCGCCGAACATCCTGCTGCTGGACGAGCCGACCAATGATTTGGATATTGAAACGCTGAACATTCTGGAAGGCTATTTAGAGACCTTTCAGGGTGCGGTGCTTGCCGTATCGCATGACCGCTATTTTCTGGACAAAACCGCATCGCGCATCTTTGAGTTTTCCGAGGGCGGTGAGGTGCGTCAGTATCTGGGCAACTATGCGGATTATTTGGAAAAGCGCGAGCAGCCGCCGAAAACCGCTCCTGTTGAAGTCAAACCGAAAAAACAGCAGGACAAGCCCGCGGCAAAGCGTAAGCTGAGCTATAAGGAGCAGTACGAGCTGGATCACATCGAGGACGAGATCACCGCACTGGAGGAAAAAGTCGCGGAGCTGGGTGCTCAGATCGAACAGAATGCTTCGGATTTTGTAAAATTGCAGGAGCTGACCGAGCAGAAAACCGCGCTGGAGGAGCAGCTGGAGGCGCGAACTGAGCGCTGGATGGAGCTGACCGAGCTGGCGGAAAGCATGTGACCCTAGATCAGCTTTCCGAAGGCGAGCACGAGGAACAGCACGCCGCAGAGAATGGAACGCAGCCGGTCATTTTGCGGGCTTGCGGATGCGCCGAGCCGGGCACCGAGTGTGGTCAGCAGGATACCGCAGCAAAACGCCAGCGCAAGCAGTAGAGCCGGTCTGCCTTCAGTCATGCTCAGACCGGTGAGCAGAGAGTCCGTGGACAGCGGCAGGGCAAGCGCGAGCGCTTCTCCGGCGGAGAGGTGCTGGGATCGGTCGGCGTCCGCGCTGGTTTCGTCCAGACAGATGCTGATGAGATACCGGAATGCGCGGAACGAGATGCTGCTGCACCGCGCGAGCACGCACTGCATCAGCTGATGGAACAGACATCCCAGACCGAGAAAGAACAGCACACAAAAGGCAAGCAGCCGCAGTGCGCGCGGTGACAGATATGCCGCAATCACGCCGCCTGCCCCGAGCGACAGCGCAAGCGAAGCGCAGCCGAACAGTGCAATCACGAGTCTGGAACGGAAGGGAATCCGGATGCCGGATGCGGCACACGCCGCGCAGGCGAACAGCGCATCCAGATTCATCACGAATACGAGCAGATAATCAGACATAACAAAACCGCCTCCCATGCGTATCATTCCAAACTATGAATGATCGCGGGAGGCGGTGCGTTTTTTGTTAGGACAGAGAGCTTGTTATGATATCAAAAAATCTTCCAGTATGCCGCGGAGTACGGAGGCAGTTCACTGCCGCCGCCGAAGTCGTGCAGCTCGCCGGTGATGAGGTCGGTTGCACGGCCTGCATTTGCGTTGAAGTGCGCCACATAGGTGTCTGCCGTCGCATTGATCGCAACCAGTACGCGCTCACCCTCGAAGGAACGCTCGAAGATGCACTGTCCGTTGTTGAGCATCAGGGACTTGAAATCGCCGTAGCACAGCGCCTTGGAGGAGGTCTTTGCCGCGTTCAGCTTGGAAATCCAATCGGTCAGCTGATTCCACTGCGGTTCGTCGAAGCACGGGCGCAGGTTATCATCCGTGCCCGGAATCTTTTCCGCCTTTTCGCCCCATTCGCTGCCGTAATAGATGCACGGGATGCCCGGCATGGCGACCATCAGCGCATAGATGAGCGGGAGATGATGCGGGTCGTTCAGGATGCTTGCAATGCGGCTGACATCGTGGTTATCCACGAAGGACAGCAGATGCTTGCCCTTGTACAGCGTCCAGTATTCCGGTCCGAACTGGCGCATCAGCGAGTGGATGATCTCGAACATATTCATGCTGTTAAAGCTGGAATACAGCCCCTTGTAGCAGTCATAATTGGTGCAGGAATGCAGCATTCCGTCCGCAAGGAACGGGGTGCAGTCGCCGTTCATGACCTCGCCAAGCAGGAAAAAGTCCGGCTTCAGGCTGTCACAGAAGCTGCGCAGCTGGCGCAGAAAGTCGCGGTCGAGGCGATAGGCGACATCCAAGCGCAGACCGTCAATGTCGAACAGGTCTACCCACAGGCGGATGTTTTCAAAGATGTGATTGACGACCTCCGGGTTGCGCAGGTTCAGGCGCACCAGCTCATAGTGACCCTCCCAGCCGTCATACCAGAAGCCGTCGTTGTAGTTGCTGTTGCCGCCGAAGTCGATATAGAACCAGTCCCGGTAGCGGGAATTTTCCCGGTTGCGCTGTACATCCTGAAATGCCCAGAAGCCGCGTCCGACATGGTTGAATACGCCGTCAAGCACAATGCGGATGCCGTGGCTGTGCAGCGATTTGCAGACCTCTGCAAAATCCTCGTTGGAGCCGAGGCGGCAGTCGATTTTGCCAAAATCGCGGGTGTCGTAGCCGTGGCTGTCCGATTCAAACAGCGGGGAAAAATATACTGCATTGCAGCCCAGCTTTTCCAGATGCTCTCCCCAGTCTGCCAGCTTGCTGATCCGGTGTACAAACTTGCCGTCGTTATACTTCGGAGCGCCGCAGAAGCCGAAGGGATATATCTGATAAAATACGCTTTCGTATGCCCACATGATATCAAACCTCCTGTAAAAATGTTTCGTCAGACGTGATAAAATATCCGAAAACAGTATAGCAAATTTGTGTAAAATTTACAATAAGCAATCGGAAAGAAAAAATAAAAAAAATGCTTGCATTTCCGGGGGGAATGTGGTAAAATTTTGAGCTGTAAAACGGGCAATCCTCTGCTCACCATATCACCGGAGTGATAAACCGCCGCAGCGCGGACGGTCAAAAGGGTTTTAAAAGAGGCAAGATTTCCCAGATTGAGAGGAGTAAAGACGATGGACTTAGTAAAGGTTCTCGCAGAGCAGCAGATCAAGACCGATCTGCCGGAGCTGAAGATCGGTGATACCGTAAAGGTACACGCAAAGATCAAGGAGGGTAACCGCGAAAGAATTCAGATTTTCGAGGGTACCATTATCGCAATGAAGCACAGCGGCATCAACAAGACCGTAACCGTTCGCCGCATTTCCTACGGTGTCGGCGTAGAGAAGACCTTCCCGGTACATTCTCCGAACATTGCAAAGTTCGAGGTTGTTCGTCACGGTAAGGTTCGCCGTGCGAAGCTGTACTACCTGCGCGGCAGAGTCGGCAAGGCTGCTAAGGTTAAGGAGAAGATCTGATTCAGTCGAATCGAAGATTATACTTCATAACACGGATGAAAGGGAGAACAAAATGTTCTCCCTTTTTTCGTGGTTTTTTCACATATTGTTTTCATTTACTGATTGCCAAATACAAGCAAAGTAGGATATACTGAATAGGCTGAAAGAGAAAGGGTGTCTATTCAATGAATCAGCCAGAAAATAAGCAGCAGAGCGAAGCGGCTAAGGGACGGTTTCGGAGTGACCTGTTCGACTGGGCAGAGGCGCTGATGATTTCGCTCACAATGGTCATACTGATTTTTGTGTTCTGCGTCCGTCTGATCGGTGTGCAGGGCAGCTCCATGGTTCCGACGCTGGAGGACGGCGATCAGCTGCTGGTTTCGGATATCTACGGAGAGCTGGAATACGGCGATATTGTCGTGCTGACCAAGGAGCAGTTTTTGGATGTCCCGATTGTCAAGCGCGTCATTGCGACCGAGGGCGACGTGGTGGATATCGACTTTGAGCAGGGGACAGTGAGCGTCAACGGCGAGGTTCTGGACGAGCCGTATACGGCGGAGCCGACCTATTATCAGGGGGATATGAAATTTCCGCAGACTGTGCCGGAAAACTGCATTTTCGTCCTCGGCGACAACCGCAATGCCTCAAGTGACAGCCGCGTTGCCGCGCTGGGTATGGTGGATACCCGCCATGTGATCGGCAAGGTCATACTGAGAATTTTCCCGTTCAATCAGATCGGAACGGTATCTTAAGGAGAAATTATGAATATACAGTGGTATCCCGGACATATGACCCGTACACGCAGGCAGATGCAGGAAAGTATTCGCCGCGTGGATGCGGTATGCGAGGTGGTAGACGCACGCATTCCGCAGGTCAGCCGAAATCCGGACATTGATTCCATTGCGGGAGACAAACCGCGCCTGATGATCCTCAACCGGATTGATCTGGCGGATCCCGCAAGCACCCAGAAATGGGTGAATTATTTCCGTGCCAAGGGCTATGCCGTGCTGACAACCGATGCCAAAAGCGGCGCAGGCGTGAAAAAGTTTTCCGAAACCGTGCGCACGCTGCTCGCGGATAAAATCGAGCAGTGGAAGCAGAAGGGCCAGGTCGGCAAGGCGGTCAAGGTTATGGTTGTCGGCATTCCGAATGTCGGCAAGTCTACCTTTATCAATAAGGTGCTCGGCCGCAAGTCCGCCAAGGCGGCGGATAAGCCGGGCGTAACCCGCGGGCAGCAGTGGTTCCGTCTGGAAAGCGGTCTGGAGCTGCTGGATACACCGGGCATTCTGTGGCCGCGCTTTGACGATGAGCGCACCGGCATTCTGCTGGCTGTCACCGGCGCGGTGCGCGATGATATTCTGGATATTGAAACGCTCGCGTGCAAGCTGATGGAGCTGCTGGCAAAGCACAAGCCGGAAGCAATCGAGGAGCGCTATAAGTTCCAAATTCCGGAAAACTGGGAGGAGTTTGACTTCCCGGGCTATGAGTTGCTGATGATGGCAGGTCGTAAGCGCGGATTTTTGATCTCCGGCGGAGAGATTGACACCGAACGCATGGCGCGCATCCTGCTGGATGAGTACCGCGGCGGCAAGCTGGGACGCATCACGCTGGAAACACCGGAGGACTATGCGGAACAGGAGCAGGACGATGGCGAATAAGCAGCCGGTCATTCTGACCATGGACTACGAGCGGCGCGCAGCGGAGCAGGGCTTTGCGGCGGTCTGCGGCGTGGACGAGGCGGGGCGCGGTCCGCTCTGCGGAAACGTGGTTGCGGCGGCGGTCATCCTGCCGATGGGCATTGAGCTGCCCGGCGTCAACGATTCCAAAAAGCTGACCGAGAAAAAACGCGAGCAGCTGTTTGATTTTATCTGCGAAAACGCAGTGTCCTACGGCATCGGTCAGGCAACGCAGACCGAGATCGACGAGATCAACATCCTGAATGCGACCTTCCTTGCCATGCGCCGCGCGATTGAGGCGATGGACGTTCCGGCGGATTTTGCGTATATTGACGGCAACCGCATTCAGGGCTTGCGCATTCCGGCAGAGTGCGTGGTCGGCGGCGATGCCAAGGTGCTGTCCATTGCGGCGGCATCCATCCTCGCCAAGGTCACCCGTGACCGTCAGATGCGCGAGGCGGCGCTGGAATATCCGCAGTACGGCTTTGAAAAGCACAAGGGCTACGGTACCAAGGCGCATTATGCCGCCATCGAGCAGTACGGCCCGTGCCCGCTGCACCGTATGACGTTTCTGAAGAAGTTCTATGCCAAGCAGAACAAAGGGTGAGCTGGGCGAGGCGCTTGCTGCGCAGTATCTGGAGGCGCAGGGCTGGCGCATGATTGCACGCAATTATCGCTGTCCGTGGGGCGAAATTGACCTGATCTGTGAAAAGGAGCAGTTTTTGGTTTTCGCAGAGGTCAAGGCACGCACCGGTGTACGCTATGGTCTGCCCCGCGAGGCGGTCACGCTCAAAAAGCAGGAACGCATCAAAATGACTGCATCGCTCTGGCTGAGCGAGCATCCGACCGACGCGCAGCCGCGGTTTGACGTACTGGAGGTCTATTTGCCCAGCGGACGGATCAATCATCTCGAAAACGCATTTTGGTGAGGAGTTAGCCTATGAAGCTCATTGACTTACACTGCGATACGCTATATGATATCTGTATGCACGGCGGCGATCTGGCAAACAGAAGCGGGCATATTGACCTTGCCCGTGCACAGCACTATGACCACTATGCACAGGTGTTTGCCCTCTTTTGCGGCGCGCAGCCGCTGGAGGATCCGGCAGAGGCAAGGCAGCTGCTTGACCGTCTGCTGAGCACGGCGCAGGAGCAGCTTTCCGCGCATGAGGCGCAGATGATGCTGTGTACCTCCGGCGCGCAGCTGGAAAAGGCGCGCGCAAAGCACAAGACTGCGGCGATTCTCTCGATTGAGGGCGCGGAGCTGTTGCCTGACTTTAACAGCCTGCGCAAGGCATATGACGCGGGCGTGCGCATCGTCACACTGTCGTGGAACCACCGGTCAGGATATGCCTGCGGCGCATCGACCGATAACGATGCCGGGCTGACCGGGGCGGGACGCGACTTTGTGCGCCGGTGTGAGGAGCTGGGCATTGTACTCGATGTATCACATCTTTCCGAGCGAGGGTTCTGGGAGCTGTGTGAGCTGACCGACCGACCGCTGCTGGCAACCCATTCCAACTGCCGCAGCATCTGCCCGCACCTGCGCAATCTGACCGATGCACAGATCAAAGAGCTGGTGCGCCGGGATGGACGCATCGGGCTGAACCTGTATGTACCGTTTCTGACAACGCGGGAACGCGCCTCGTCGGACGATGTGCTCCGCCATCTGGAGCATCTTTTGCAGCTCGGCGCAGAGCATCATATCTGCCTCGGCGTGGATTTTGACGGCTGTGACCGCCTGCCGGACGATCTGAACGATCTGTCCGAGATGAACACGCTGTACCGCCGCATCGCGGCACAATTTTCTTCGAAACTGGCTGATGCCGTCTTTTACCGGTCGGCAGAGCAGTTTATCCATAAATATATCATGTAACCGGGAGGTATCTCATGGATTACGTAAGTACTCGAAACAAAAATAACCGCGTTTCTGCGGCCAAGGCAATCGCCACCGGCATTGCGCCGGACGGCGGTTTGTACTGCCCGACCGAGATTCCGAAGCTGACCGAGGAGGACATTCTTGCGCTGTGCAAGAAGGATTACCGCGGACGCAGTGCGGATGTTCTGGGACGTTTTCTGACCGATTTCACCGCAGAGGAGCTGGAGAGCTTTGCTGCCCGCGCTTATGCGGATGAAAAGTTCGGCGGACCGGACACCGCTCCGCTGGTCAAGCTGGCGGATGGCAAGTACATCCTGGAGCTGTGGCACGGCCCGACCTGCGCTTTTAAGGATATGGCACTTCAAATGCTGCCGTATCTGCTGACCGCTTCGCTCAAGAAGACCGGCGAGGAGCGCACCGCCTGCATTCTGGTTGCAACCTCCGGCGATACCGGTAAGGCTGCTCTGGAGGGTTTTGCGGATGTCGAAGGCACCAAGATTATGGTCTATTATCCGGTAGACGGTGTCAGCACCATTCAGAAGCTGCAAATGGTCACTCAGAAGGGCAAGAACGTCATGGTCTGCGCGATCCGCGGCAATTTTGATGATGCACAGTCCGCAGTGAAGAAGATCTTCACCGACGCGGAAACCGCAAAGACGCTGGACGAGAACGGCATGACCCTGTCCTCCGCAAACTCCATCAACTGGGGTCGTCTGGCACCGCAGATTGCATACTATGTCTCCGCATACTGCGATATGCTCAATCAGGGCGAGATTAAGATGGGAGATCCGATCAACGTCTGCGTTCCGACCGGCAATTTTGGCAACATTTTGGCGGCTTATTATGCCAAGAACATGGGTGTGCCGATCGCAAAGCTGATCTGCGCTTCCAACGAGAACAACGTTCTGACCGAGTTCTTCCAGTCCGGCGGCACCTATAATAAAAACCGTCCGTTCCACACCACCAGCTCTCCGTCCATGGATATTCTGATTTCCAGCAATCTGGAACGTTTACTGTTCCTGGCATCCGGCTATAATGATGCTATGGTTGCAGAGCTGATGAATCAGCTGAACACGGATGGTACCTATACCGTGGATCCGTCCGTCTTTGCAGGCATCGGTGAGAATTTCGACGCAGGCTGCTGTGACGACGCGCAGACGCAGGAGACCATTGCACGTCTGTTCAAGGACGAGCAGTATCTGTCCGACACGCACACCGCGGTTGCGATCAAGGTTTATGAGGACTACCGTGCGCGCACCGGCGATACCACGCCGACCGTGATTGCATCCACGGCAAGCCCGTTCAAGTTCTGCCAGAGCGTTATTACCGCAGTCGGCGGCACGGTCGAGACCGACGGCACCGAGCTGCTTGACCAGCTGCACGAGCTGACCGGCGCACCGGTTCCGGCTCCGCTGGCAGCCCTGTCCGGACTGACTCCGCGCTTCAATCTGGTCATCAACCGCGACGCAATCCTGGAGAGCACCGAACTGCTCCAGACAATTTAATTTATGTCGCTGTACGCGATTTCCGACCTGCACCTCGCCAAGGGCGTGTATAAGCCGATGGATGTCTTTGGCGGACGGTGGCAGGGGTACATGGAGAAAATCGAAAAAAACTGGCGGGCGATGATTTCCGAGGACGATACCGTGGTCATCGGCGGCGATGTCTCATGGGGGATCAATCTGGAGCAGGCACGGGAGGACTTTCTCTTATTAAACAGTTTGCCCGGAAAAAAGATCCTTTTAAAGGGCAATCACGACCTGTGGTGGTCCACCGTCAGCAAGATGAAGCGATTTTTTGAGGAAAATAATATAAAAAATATGGATTTCCTCTTTAACAACTGCTTCATTTATGATAATATTGGTATTTGTGGGACCCGTGGATGGTTTTTTGAGGAAAACTTCAAGGAATGCCACGATGAAAAGATCTTTCAGCGCGAGCTGATCCGTCTGGAGACCTCGCTCAAGGCGGCAGCGGCACAGGGCGCAGAGGAGATTTACTGCTTTCTGCATTATCCGCCGATTTTTCCGAGCTTCCGCTGCGGAGAGATCATTGAGCTGATGAAGCGCTATGGCGTGACGCGGTGCATTTACGGTCACCTGCACTCGGACAGCCTGCGCTACGCAGTCACCGGAGAGCACGAGGGCATTGAATTTATTCTGACATCGGGCGACTACATCAATTTCATCCCGGTTCTGCTTAAAAAGACGGAAGAACCGTCTGGAAAAACAGAAAATAATCTGATATAATATATTGGATACACATTTAGGAGGAATCACACACATGGAACTCAAAAATACTGAAAAGCTGGAAAAAAGCCAGGTTAAGCTGACCGTAGCTGTTTCTGCCGAGGAGCTTGAGGCTGCAAAGGAAACCGCATACAAGAAGAACAAGAACAAGATCTCTGTTCCGGGCTTCCGTAAGGGCAAGGCTCCGCGCAAGATGATCGAGAAGCTGTACGGCGAGGGCGTATTCCTGGAGGATGCCATCAACGAGTGCTTCCCGTCTGCATTCGACTTCGCTATGGAGCAGTCCGGCACCAAGCCGATCGCACAGGGCAATGTTGATCTGGGCGAGATCACCGGCGCTGGTTTTGAGTTTATCATCACTGTTCCGGTTGAGCCGGAGGTAGCTGTTTCCGAGTACAAGGGTCTGGAAGCAGCAAAGGAGACCCCGGTTGTCACCGAGGAGGATATCCAGCAGCAGATGAACGTATACATTCAGCGTGCTACCACCACCGAGACCGTTGACCGCGCAGCTGAGAACGGCGATACCGCTGTGATCGACTTCGAGGGCTTTGTAGACGGCGTCGCTTTCGAGGGCGGCAAGGGCGAGAAGCACCCGCTGAAGCTGGGCTCCGGTCAGTTCATTCCGGGCTTTGAGGAGCAGCTGGTCGGCAAGAAGGCTGGCGAGAACGTTGACGTTACCGTTACCTTCCCGGAGGAGTACCATGCAGAGGACCTGAAGGGCAAGGAAGCTGTATTCAAGTGCTTCGTACACGAGGTTCAGGCTGAGGTTGTTCCGGAGCTGGACGACGAGTTCGCAAAGGACGTTTCCGAGTTCGAGACTCTGGCAGAGCTGAAGGCTGACATCGAGGCAAAGATCCTCGAGAACAAGACCGCAGCTGCTGAGCATGACTTTGAGCAGGCTCTGATTAACAAGCTGATCGAGAACATGACCGCAGACATTCCGGACGCAATGTACGAGAATGCACTGGACAACATCGTAAACGACTTCGGTATGCGCGTACAGCAGCAGTCTCAGGGTCAGATGACTCTGGAGCAGTACATGCAGATGATGGGCATGGATCAGGACGGCTTCCGCGGCATGTTCCGTGAGCAGGCTGAGCAGCAGGTTAAGACCCGCCTGGCACTGACCAAGGTTGCTGAGATGGAAGGCATCGAGATCACGGACGAGATCCTGGATGCAGAGTACGCAAAGATGGCAGAGCAGTACGGCATGGAGGCTGACAAGATCAAGATGTTCATCCCGGCTGACGTTGTCAAGGGTGACCTGATGGTTGAAAAGGCACTGGAGGCTGTTAAGGCTGCAGCTGTTGTCACCGAAAAGGCAGCTGACTAATTATTTTAATTTCCGGCTGCGAAAACCCGAAAGGAGATCTTCATATTATGAGTTTAGTCCCTTATGTTGTCGAGCAGACCAACCGCGGCGAACGGTCGTATGACATCTATTCCCGCCTTCTGAGCGACCGCATCATTTTCCTCTCTGAGGATGTAAACGATACTACGGCATCTCTGATCGTCGCGCAGCTTCTCTATCTGGAGGCACAGGACCCGGACAAGGAGATTCAGTTCTATATCAATTCCCCGGGCGGCTCGATCACCGCAGGCATGGCGATCTATGATACCATGCAGTATATCAAGTGCGACGTATCCACGATCTGCATCGGTATGGCTGCATCCATGGGCGCGTTCCTGCTCTCGTCGGGCACCAAGGGCAAGCGTCTGGCTCTGCCGAACAGCGAAATTATGATCCATCAGCCGCTGATCGGCGGCGGCGGACTGTCCGGACAGACCACGGACATCAAGATCCATACCGATCATCTGGTCCGTACCAGAGAAAAGCTGAACCGACTGCTGGCACAGAATACCGGCAAGTCCATTGAGGAAATTGCGCGCGATACCGAGCGCGACAACTATCTGGACGCTCAGCAGGCACTGGAATACGGCCTGATCGACAAGGTTCTGGAGCACAGATAACATGGAACCGGCACCGGAGCGCGCTTGCGGCTTCGGTGCTTGGTTTCAAATCGGACATTTGTCCAACTAGCATGAGGTAAATTATGGCTAAAAACGATAACAACAACGAGATCAGATGCTCTTTTTGCGGAAAGCCCCAGAGTCTGGTGCAGAAAATTATTGCCGGACCGGGCGTGTATATCTGTGACGAGTGCATCAGCGTTTGCCAGAGCATCCTCGAGGAAGAATTTGAGCCGGAGCGCGTTTCAAATACCGAGGCGAAGGTATCCATGGATGAGCTCCCGAAGCCGAAGCAGCTGAAGGAAACGCTCGATCAGTATGTCATCGGTCAGGACAAAGCAAAAATTGCGCTGTGCGTTGCGGTATACAACCACTATAAGCGCATTTACTGCGGCGGCGGAGATGACGTTGAGCTGCAAAAGAGCAATATCCTGCTGGTCGGTCCTTCCGGCTCCGGCAAGACGCTGCTGGCGCAGACGCTGGCAAAGACGCTGCGCGTTCCGTTTGCCATTGCGGATGCAACAACGCTGACCGAAGCGGGCTATGTCGGTGAGGACGTGGAGAATATCCTGCTGCGCCTGATTCAGGCGGCGGATTTCGACATCGAAAAGGCACAGCGCGGTATTATCTATGTCGATGAGATCGACAAGATCGCCCGCAAGAGCGAAAATCCGTCCATCACCCGTGATGTCAGCGGTGAGGGCGTACAGCAGGCACTGCTGAAGATGCTGGAGGGTACGGTTGCCAATGTTCCGCCGCAGGGCGGACGCAAGCACCCGCAGCAGGAGTTTATCCCGATTGATACCACCAACATTCTGTTCATCTGCGGCGGTGCCTTCAGCGGTCTGGAAAAGATCGTGGAATCCAGAACCCAGAAGCGCAGTCTCGGCTTCGGCGCGGATATCCGCTCGAATACCGATGAGGCACGCACGGATATTCTGGCGGATCTGGAGCCGCACGACCTGCTCAAGTTCGGTATCATTCCGGAGCTGATCGGACGCCTTCCGTCCATTGTCGCACTGGAGAATCTGGACAGAGAAGCGCTCATCCGCATTCTCAAGGAGCCGAAAAACGCGCTCATCAAGCAGTACAGCAAGCTGTTTGAGCTGGACGGTGTGGAGCTGAGCTTTGACGAGGATGCGCTGGAAAAGATTGCGGACATCGCACTGGAGCGCAAAACCGGTGCGCGCGGTCTGCGCGGCGTCATGGAGGATGTTATGACGCAGATCATGTTCGATATCCCGTCGGATGATTCAATCAAGACTATCCGCATTACGAAAGCGGTCATTGAAAAGACCGGAGAACCGGTGATTGAGCGCGTGGAAGATACGCCGCTTGAGCTGACAGAAGGAGATTAACAGCATGGATGAATTTGTAATTCGCGCCCTGTATGTCCGTCCGGGCGAGGCGCCGGAGCGCAAGCTGCTGGTCAACACGGAGGAAAATCTTCAGCAGCTGGTGCACGGCAGGATTGATTCCTTCGGCATTGACGATGAATTCTGCATCATCTGCAATGCATTCCGCGACTCACTTGCAATGCCGGTGAACCGCACGATCTACGGCACCACTGTCCGAGGAGAGTTTGTCGTCTGCAAATTCAATGCGAAGGGTCTGCTGGTTCCGATGGAGGAAGAGGATCTCGAATACTACGAAAAGATGCTGGCGCAGTAAGCTGTGGACCATCCGTATTGCTGCGGATGGTCTTCTTTTGCATCATTTCCGCCATATCGGATTCATAGCGTCCGGAGGATTGTATCCTTGCTGTGAAAAAAATCCGCTTTTGGCTGATATTTAGTCACAATTGACAGAATATGATGCAGGAGGAATACTTGAAAACTTTCAGTTGATAGGCTATAATTCTGTATGTAACCCTACCAAACCGCTTCGGTTGGAGTTACAGGTGCCTTTCCGGCACTCAGGCAGCATTCCCGCTGCCGGAAAGGAAGGTAGAACATATGACACAGGTACTCGAGCTGGAGCTGGAGACACTGCCGGTACTGCCGCTGCGCGGACTGGTTGCGTTCCCGGAGATGCTCATACATTTTGATGTCGGGCGCCTGATTTCCATGAAGGCGCTGGAAGAATCCATGAAGGCGGGTCAGCGTATTTTCCTGGCCGCTCAGAAGGATATCCGCACGGATGTACCCGAGTCTGACGATCTGTTTTTGTTCGGCACGATTTGTACTGTCAAGCAGATTCTGCGTCTGCCGGGCGATAATATCCGCGTACTGGTCGAGGGCGTTTCCCGCGCACTCGTTGATGAATTTATTGAGGATGAGCGCTGCCTGTTTGCCTCGGTTCACCGTCTGGAAACCGAGAACGGACGCACGGCGCAGAAGAAAAAGCAGGCACTGGTGCGCACGCTTCAGGAGAGCTTTGAGGAATATGCACGGCTGTCCAGCCATGTCTCGAATGATATTGTAATCACGGTGCTGGACGGCGGAGAGCCGGGCTATCTGGCGGACTTTGTGACACAGAATCTGCCGGTGGAATTCCATATCAAGCAGGAGATTCTGGAAGAAACGCACGCGATCCGCAGACTGGAAAAGGTCATTCGCGTGCTGCGCAACGAGACCGAGATTCTAAAAATCGAGTCTGACATTCAGGAGAAGCTGAAGGCGCAGATCGACAAAAATCAGAAGGAATACTACATCCGCGAGCAGATTAAAATCATGCAGGCCGAGCTGGGCGAGCAGGATCTGACGCAGGAGGTAGAGGAATACCGCGAAAAAATCCGTGCGCTCGGACTGGCACAGGCATCCGAGGAAAAGCTGCTCAAGGAGGCATCCCGACTGGAGAAGATGCAGTCGATGTCCGCAGAGAGCGGCGTGGTGCGCACCTATCTGGACACCGTTCTGGAGCTGCCGTGGCAGACCGTCACGCAGGATAATCTCAAGCTGAGCAATGCGAGAAAGATTCTGGACCGCGACCATTACGGCATGGAAAAGGTCAAGGAGCGCATTTTGGAATTTTTGGCGGTCAAGGCAATGGCGCCGGAGCTGAAAGGCAACGTGCTGTGCCTGTCGGGACCTCCGGGTGTGGGCAAGACCTCAATTGCAAAGTCGATTGCCGAGGCGATGGGACGAAACTATGCGCGCCTGTCGCTGGGCGGCGTGCGCGATGAGGCGGACATCCGCGGTCACAGAAAGACCTATATCGGCGCAATGCCCGGACGAATCATCGACGGCATCCGCCGCGCAGGAAGCAAAAACTGCCTGCTGCTGCTGGATGAGGTAGACAAGATGGGCACGGATTCGCGCGGCGACCCGGCAGCAGCACTGCTGGAGGTTCTGGATATCGAGCAGAACAACGCCTTCCGCGACCACTTTATCGAAATCCCGTTTGATCTGTCCGATGTGCTGTTTGTCACAACGGCAAATGATCTGGGCACGATTCCGCGTCCGCTGCTCGACCGTATGGAAGTGATCGAGCTTGCCAGCTACACCGAGCAGGAAAAGGCAGAAATCGCCGCCCGCCATCTGCTGCCGCAGCAGATGGAACGGCACGGACTCAAAAAGGGGAATCTGTCCATCAGCCGCGATACCATGCTGTATCTCATCCGCGCCTATACCCGTGAGGCGGGCGTGCGCCGGCTCAAGCAGATTCTGGCAAAGCTGTGCCGCAAGACGGCGGCGGTCATTGAGGGCAGCCGTCAGCAGGGCAGCGCGGAAAAGAAGCGCGTGATTATTACGCGCGCCAACGCCGAAAAATATCTGGGCGTTGCAAAATATAAGGACGACGCGGTTTCCAGACGCGACGAGGTCGGCGTGGTCAACGGTCTTGCGTGGACATCGGTCGGCGGAGAGATTTTGCAGGTCGAGGTCAACGTGATCCCGGGCACCGGCAAGCTGGAGATCACCGGCAACCTCGGCAAGGTGATGGAGGAGTCCGCAAAGGCGGCGATCACCTATGTGCGTTCCATCGCCAAGGAGCTGGAGCTCGACCCGATGTTTTACAAGGATCACGATATCCATGTACACTTCCCGGAGGCGGCAATCCCGAAGGATGGCCCGTCCGCAGGTGTTACCATGGCAACCGCGATTATTTCCGCGCTGACGGGCGCACCGGTGCGCCATGATGTTGCCATGACCGGCGAGGTCACGCTGCGCGGCAGAGTGCTGCCGATCGGCGGACTCAAGGAAAAGACCATGGCGGCATACCGTGCCGGTATGCATACGGTCATTGTTCCGGCGGACAATGAACCGGATTTGCAGGATATCGACCCGATCGTCAAGGCAAATGTGCGCTTCGTCACTGCGGACAATATGCGCACGGTAATGGATACCGCAATTGATTTCGGCAGACGCAGCTCGAACCTTCCGGAGGATGCACAGTCCCCGGTGGCGCTCGGTACGTCTGTGGCTTCGGTCAGAGCCGGAATCACACAGTAAGGTGACAACATGATGAATCTTCACAGGGCGGAATTTGTTCGTTCCGCAGTCAAACCGGCGGATTTCCCGAAGGATAACCTGCCGCAGATCGTCTTTGCAGGCAAGTCTAATGTGGGCAAGTCCTCGACGATCAACAAGCTGCTCAACCGCAAGAACTTTGCCCGCGTCGGCAACGAGCCGGGCAAAACCATTCACATCAACTTTTTCCTGATTGACGAGCAGGCCTATCTGGTTGACCTGCCGGGCTACGGCTATGCAAAGGTGTCCAAGAAGGAGCGCGACCGCTGGGGTGCGCTGATGGATTTGTACTTTGCACAGCCGGATACCATTACGCTGGGCATCCAGATTGTGGATATTCGCCACAAGCCGACGGCGGATGACGTCACCATGGCGCACTGGTTTCTGGAAACCGGAATGCCGTTTGTCGTCATCGCCAACAAGCTGGATAAGATCAAAAAAAGTGCGCTGGAAGGCAGTCTTGCGCTCATCCGCGAGACGCTGATGCTGCGAGAGGATGTGCCGGTGATTCCGTTCTCCGCCGAGAAGGGAATCGGACGGGATGAGGTGCTGGAAATTATCCAGAGCCATGTTGCGGAAAGGCAGGAGCAATGAAATTTGTCAGAGTGATGTACGAGGGTCGCGCGGAATGGGCGATCGTCGAGGAAAAATATGTGCGGCTGATCGACCGCGCGCCGTGGGAGGACTGGACGTATCTCGGTCCGGAGATCCGCCTGGCACGGGCAAAGCGAACCGCTCTGGTGCAGAAGGGCGAGCCGCCCCTGCCGGACGGCATTGTGTGCGAGGACGATGCAGTCATTCTTTGACAGCATGAGCGTCGCTGCCGCAGATTCGCTTGCGGCAGCGGAACAGACAAAATAATCAAAAAGGATGGACGATGCAATGAATGAAAAGAGACCTTTTATTACCAAGGAGCAGGCAGAGGAGATTGTAAAGCAGTATCCGACCCCGTTCCATCTGTATGACGAGGCAGGCATCCGCAAAAATGCCCGTGAGCTGTATCAGGCGTTTTCCTGGAACAAGGGCTTTAAGGAGTATTTTGCCGTCAAGGCAACCCCGAATCCGCGCATTTTGCAGATTCTCAAGGAAGAGGGCTGCGGTACGGACTGCTCCTCCTACACTGAGCTGCTGATGAGCGATGCCTGCGGCTTCTCCGGCAAGGAGATTATGTTCTCCTCCAACGATACGCCGGTCGAGGACTTCCAGCTGGCAGACAAGCTGAATGCAACCATTAACCTGGACGATATCACGCACATTGAGTCTCTGGAGCAGGCAATTGGCCACATTCCGGAGCGCATCTGCTGCCGTTTCAATCCGGGCGGTGTGTTCCAGCTGGGCGGCTCCAAGGAGGGCTTCCAGGTCATGGACAATCCGGGCGATGCAAAGTACGGCATGACCCGTGAGCAGATGAGTGAGGCATATAAAATCCTCATGCAGAAGGGTGCGAAGGAGTTCGGCATTCATTCCTTCCTTGCATCCAACACCATCTCCAATGAGTATTATCCGGCACTGGCAAAGATCCTGTTCCAGCTCGCGGTTGAGCTGCATCAGGAGACCGGCGCTCATGTCAAGTTCATCAACCTGTCCGGCGGCATCGGCATCCCGTACCGTCCGGAGCAGAGCAAGAACGACATTGCTATCATCGGCGAGGGCGTGCGCAAGGCATATGAGGAGATTCTGATTCCGGCAGGCATGGGCGATGTGGAGATCTACACCGAACTGGGACGCTTTATGCTGGGCCCTTACGGCTGTCTGGTTACCACCGCCATCCACGAGAAGCACACCTACAAGGAGTATATCGGTGTGGACGCCTGCGCGGCAAACCTGATGCGTCCGGCAATTTATGGCGCATATCACCATATCACCGTACTGGGCAAGGAGGACGCTCCGTGCGATCACAAGTACGATGTCACCGGTTCCCTCTGCGAGAACTGTGACAAGTTCGCAGTTGACCGTATGCTGCCGGAGATTGACATGGGTGATATTCTGGTCATTCATGATGCAGGCGCTCACGGCTTCTCCATGGGCTATAACTACAACGGTAAGCTGCGTTCCGCAGAGGTTCTGCTCAAGGAGGACGGCTCCACCGAGCTCATCCGCCGCGCGGAGACTCCGGCAGACTACTTTGCAACGCTGGACTTTACCGGTCTGTTTAACAAGTAATTGCTCAGATAAAAGATACGGGTGCAGGGATTTTCCTGCACACCGAATCCGCAGAAAGCAGATGCTCACGATCAGGTGGGTGTCTGCTTTTTTGTGCCGTACTGACGCTGCCGAACCATACGAATTGATTGACAAGAAATAGTGATTATGCTACAATCACAGGGAAGAAGTGACTGCGCTGGAGATCGAATTCTTTTGGAATTTGGTCTCCTTTCTTTTTTGGAATCATCCGCAAAATCAAACAGATAGATGGCAGTATGGTATTGCTGAAATTTATTTTGAATGGTATGATTAAGTTATCATGAAGCAACGAAACGGAGATAGAGGAGAATGTCTTAACATGGCAGAGGAAATTGTATTTTGCAGAGGCGGAGGATGTACGGCAAAGCTGGGAGCGGGCGTATTGAGCCGTGTTCTGTCCTGCCTGCCGAAGGGCGCACACGATGAAAATCTTCTGGTCGGATATGACAGCCGGGATGATGCAGCGGTATATCGGGTGTCAGACGATTTGGCAATCGTTCAGACGCTGGATTTTTTCCCGCCTATGATTGATGATCCGTATCTGTTTGGTCAGATCGCGGCGGCAAATGCGCTGAGTGATATCTATGCAATGGGCGGCGAGGTGAAAACCGCACTGAATATTGTATGTTTTCCGGAAAAAATGGATTTGAATCTTTTGGGCGAGATCATGCGCGGCGGCTCGGAAAAGGTCATTGAGGCCGGAGCGGCGCTGGTCGGAGGGCATTCGATTGCGGATGACAGCGTGAAATACGGACTTTCCGTGATGGGCACCATTCATCCGGAGAAGGTATATGCCAATAATCGCGGACAGGCGGGCGATGTGCTGATTTTGACCAAAAAGCTGGGCGTGGGCATTGTATGCACGGCAAACCGCGTCGGCGAAGCATCAAAAGAAGCGATGGACGAGGCAATTCGCTCCATGACGACGTTAAACAAATATGCGGCGGAGATCTGCGCAAACTATGATGTCCATGCATGTACCGATGTGACCGGCTTTGGATTTTTGGGGCACCTTCATGAGATGCTGGACGGCAGACTTTCCGCACGCATCCGTTCCAAAGATGTGCCGGTCATCGCGGAGGCGCTGCATCACGCAGATGAATTTTTGCTGACCGCCGCAGGACAGCGCAACCGCAATCATACACAGCCGTTTGTAACCTTCCGGAATATTCCGTTTGCCATGGAGGAGGTTTTGCTCGATCCGCAGACCTCCGGCGGTCTTTTGATCGCGGTGGAACCGGTTCAGGCAGAGGAGCTGAAACAGGAATTACAAAAGGCAGGGCTGCCGGCCCGTATCGTTGGAGAGCTGACAAACCGGACGGATCCGGAAATTCTGGTGGTTTGATCCGGAAAAATAAATGAAACAGAAGGAAGTCTTGACTATGAATCAAACAGTAAACGCAATGGGCGATGCCTGCCCGATTCCGGTTGTAAAAACCAAAAACGCAATCAAAGAGATGGGGGCGGAAGGCGGCTGTGTGGAAACGCTGGTCGATAATGAAATTGCAGTACAGAATCTCATCAAGATGGCAAATCAGAAGGGCTATCCCGTACAGTCTGAAAAGCTGGAACAGAACAAATACAGAGTTGTCATGACAATCGGCACAGAAAAAGCGGCGGAATCGGAAGTGAAGGACGAGGCGGTCTGCATCCCGGATCGCCGCGCAGACAACACGGTTGTGGTTATCTCCTCGCCGTACATGGGGGAGGGAGATGATGCACTGGGAGCAGTGCTCATGAAGGGCTTTATTTATGCCATTTCCCAGCAGGATACGCTGCCGGCAACGATGCTGTTTTACAACGGCGGTGCAAAGCTGACCTGTGAGGATGCACCCACGCTGGAGGATCTGAAATCTCTGGAGGCACAGGGCGTGGAGATTCTGACCTGCGGAACCTGCCTGAACCATTATGGTCTGACCGAAAAGCTGCAAGTGGGTACCGTGACCAATATGTATGTCATTGCGGAAAAAATGACACAGGCGTCACTGATTGTTAAGCCGTGATTTATCTGGATAGTGCGGCGACCTCGTTCTTAAAACCGCCGCAGGTTGCAGAGGCTGTCTGCCGTTCCTTTCAGGACATCGGAAATGCAGGCAGAGGAGCACATGCACCGACGCTGAATGCATCCCGCCTGCTGTACAGCACGAGAGAAAAGTTGGCACAGCTCTTTCATGCAGAGCAGCCATCCTGCATTGCATTTGCGTCCAATGTGACGCAGGCATTGAACACGGCGATCAACGGACTGATTGCCCCGGGCGATCATGTGATTACCACGGTGTGCGAGCACAACTCGGTTCTGCGCCCGCTGTTCCGCAAGGAGCGGGAGGGAACAGAGCTGTCCATTCTTCCCGCAGATGAGAAGGGAAGAATCCATCCGGATCGGCTGAAAAAATGCATACGGAATCATACCCGCGCCATCGTGATTCACCATGCCTCCAATTTGACGGGCAATGTAACCGATTTGAAGGAAATTGCAGCGATTGCCCATGCGGCTGGTGTTCTGCTGATTGTGGACGCTGCGCAGACAGCCGGAAGCATCCCGATTGATATGCAGGAAATGGGGATTGACGTGCTGTGCTTTACCGGACACAAAGGGCTGATGGGTCCGCAGGGGACCGGCGGCATTTGTGTGCGCAGTGGACTGGAAATCGCCCCGTTCGCTGTCGGCGGAAGCGGTGTGCACAGCTTTGAGCGGGAGCATCCCTCGGATATGCCCATCGCACTGGAAGCGGGAACCTTAAACGGTCACGGCATTGCCGGCTTGCAGGCTGCGCTGGATTTTATTCTGGAAAACGGCGTGCAAACCATTCATCAAAAGGAAACCGCACTGATGCACCGCTTCTTGCAGGGCATTCGAGAGATTGATGCAATCACCCTGTACGGCGATATGGACGCCGCGGTGCGTGCGCCGATTGTCACGCTGAATATCGGCAAGATGGACGCCGCAGAGGTCAGTGACATTCTGTGGGAGGATTATGAAATCTGCGTCCGGGCAGGGGCGCACTGTGCGCCGCTGATGCACAGCCATTTTGGGACCGAGCAGCAGGGGGCTGTGCGTTTCAGCTTTTCCTATTGGAACACAGAGCAGGAAATTGACTGCGCCGCACAGGCCATTCGGGAAATCGCCGCAGATTACGAGGAAACCGTGTATGCGTGAAAAGAAATATTATATGGTTCTGGCGTTTCGCACGACAACCGAAGCAATGGCCATGGAAAAGAAATGCGCAGAACAGAAGATTCCCGGTCGGCTGATTCCGGTTCCGAGGGAAATTACCGCCGGATGCGGTCTGGCATGGCGGATTGCACAGGCAGAGTATGAAAGAAATCAGACTGCCATTGACAATTTGGGGATTGCATTTCAGCAGGTGGTTTTGCTGAAACTGTAATTCGAGCATTAATGCGAGGACAGATGTGCGATGAAAGAACAGTTTGCAGAAATTTTGAATCAAACCCGGAGGAATCAAACCGCCCAGTGGAAAATTGACATTGACGGGATGGAATATACCCGTATTTTCCGCCCGAAGGAACGGTTGATTTTGCTGGGCGGCGGACATATTGCTCAGCCGCTTTGTTCGATTGCCGTGCTGCTGGGCTTCGAGGTCACGGTAGCAGATGACAGACCGTCCTTTGCCAATCATCTGCGGTTTCCGGAGGCGGAGCGGATTGTGTGTGATGAATTTATCCATGCAGTCCGGGAGCTGAACATTCAGGCGAGTGACTATATTGCAGTCATCACACGTGGACACCGATATGACGCAGACTGCCTGCGCACGGTGCTTTCCGGAACGATGCCGCGGTATCTTGGCTTGCTCGGCTCCCGCCGGCGCACGATTGCACTGCTGAATCTGCTGGAGCAGGAAGGCTTTGAACGGGAGCGGCTGGATGCAGTTCACACGCCGATTGGACTGGAGATTGGCGCACTGTCCGTACAGGAAATTGCGGTTTCAATTGCGGCCGAATTGGTACAATGCCGCAGACAGGGACTAGATCGCAGATCAAAATCCCGTATTTTGACAGAGGAAACCTTTGTGACAGAGGTTGTAACCGACATTGTGGAAAACGATACGCCAAAGGCGCTTCTCCTGGTGTACGAAACGAGCGGTTCCACTCCGGTAAAATCAGGTGCCTTTATGACCGTGAATCAGAACTTTCAGGCAAAGGGCACCATTGGCGGCGGATGCAGTGAAAATGCGGTTCTGCGCGATGCGTTCCAGCTGATCGGCACAGGAAAACGCCGCTGTGTCACGGTCAACATGAGCAACGATATCGCCGCGGAGGAAGGAATGGTCTGCGGCGGACAGATGAAAATTCTTTTGATGGATTTGAACGAATGAGAGGTATCCCGTGCATCCCAATCGTATTCTGCTGCCGAATGGCAAATCAATCGCGCAGATGTCAGACATCATCCGCCCGGAGCCGATCACTTCTTTTGTGGGCGGCGGAGGAAAGACAAGCAGTATGCTTGCGCTGGGAACCGAGCTGGCAGAACGGGGCAACCGTGTGATTATGACCACGACCACACGGATTCTTCCGTTTCATCAGCCGCTGGCAAAGAATCTGTCCTGTATTGGCGAACGGACGGAAGACGGCAAGCTGGGACCGGTTGCCCATCCGGATGCGCTGAAAAATCAGTGCGATTTCCTGCTGATTGAAGCAGACGGAAGCCGTGAATTGCCAATGAAGGCACCTGCTGCACATGAACCGGTGATTACAGCGGGAACCGGTCTGGTCATCGCTGTGATGGGACTGACCGGCATCGGAAAGCCCATCGTGGAGGTATGTCACAGACCGGAGCTGGTTTGTGCATTGCTCGGAATGCAGCCGCAGGACCGGATGACACCGGAGGCGGCAGCGATACTTCTGACGAGCCGGAACGGACTGCGGAAGCAGGTGGGTGACAGACGCTTTGCGGTGATTCTCAATCAGGCAGATGGTGCAAAGGAGCGGAAAATCGGGGAACGGATTGCGTCCCTTCTCCCGGCTGATATTCCATGTGTCATGACGACCTATCGGGAGGTGGAAGGATGAAGGTATTAATCAAGGGCGCGGGTGATCTGGCGAGCGGAATTGCCTGCCGGCTGCATCAGTGCGGCTTTGCGATTGTGATGACGGATCTGGCTGTGCCGACAGCGGTGCGGCGTACCGTGGCTTTTTCCCGAGCGGTTTATGAGAAAACAGCGGAAATCGAAGGCAGCACAGCTGTGCTGTGCCATGAAACGGATGAGGTGGAGGCAGCGCTGAAGCGTGGAAGCATTGCAGTCGTGATTGACCCAGAGGCGGAAATTCGCACGGAATGGAAACCGGATGTGGTGGTGGATGCGATCCTCGCAAAGCGGAATTTGGGCACCTCCATCCACGATGCGCCGATTGTGATTGCGGTTGGCCCCGGATTTACTGCCGGAGCGGATTGTCACTGTGTGATCGAAACCAAGCGAGGACACTATCTGGGACGCTGTATTTATCAGGGCAGTGCAATCCCGAACAGCGGGGTTCCAGGAGACATCGGTGGATACACGAAGGAACGGATTCTCCGCGCGCCCTGTGACGGTATTTTTGAACCGGAAGTGAAGATTGGTGCCGTCGTGGAAGCCGGAGACATTTGCGGAACAGTGGACGGTGTGCCGATGCGCAGTCAGATTCCGGGGGTTGTGCGCGGTCTGCTGCAAAGCGGCGTACCGGTCACGCAAGGAATGAAATCGGGTGATGTTGACCCGCGCTGTGAACCGGAGCACTGCAATACGGTGAGCGACAAGGCAAGAGCCATCGGAGGCGGCGTGCTGGAAGCAATTCTGCATTTAGATCAGGAGAGAAAAACACGGATGAAAGAACGGATTCGTGATAAAGGAGTGAACTGTGAATGATTACGATTCGAGAGTATTTGAAGGCGGCATCGCTGGAGGAAGCATGGAATGCCAATCAGAAACGCCCGAACCGTGTTCTGGGCGGTATGGGCTGGATGAAGATGAGCAGAGGAAATGTTTCCACTGCGATTGATCTGAGTGCGCTTGGACTGGATAAAATCGAAGAAACAGAGGAAGAATTTATTCTCGGCGCGATGGTGACACTGCGCCAGTTTGAAACACACGAGGGGCTGGAGCGGTATTTTCACGGCGCGGTACGGGAAAGCGTGCGGCATATCGTCGGAGTACAGTTCCGAAACTGTGCAACCATCGGCGGTTCCGTATGGCTCAGAGCGGGATTTTCCGATCCGCTGACGCTGCTGCTGGCATTGGACTGTACCGTCGAGCTGTATCAGGGCGGGGAGCAGACCGTGCAGATTCCGATTGCGGAATTCTGCCGCATGAAGCCGGACAACAGCATCCTGACCGCCGTACATATCCGAAAAACCGACCGGCAGATCGCCTATCAGTCCTTCCGCAATACCGAGACAGATTTTCCGGTTCTGGCGGTTGCGGTCAGTCGGCTGGATGGCAGCTATTGCGCAGCCGTCGGCGCCCGTCCGGCAAGAGCAATGGAGGTTCGGGCGGACACTGTGGAGGAGCTGATCGAGCAGGCTCAGGCACTATCCTATCAGGACAATTTGCGTGCATCCGCAGAATACAGAAGGATGCTGGCAGGGGTATTGATTCGCCGGGCAGCGGAGGAATTGGAGAGGAGATGAACACATGGAAATCAAAGTGAAATTGAATGGAAAGCAGATTGTTGACTCGATCGAGCCGGATATGCTGCTGCTGGATTTTTGTCGTGCTCATTATTGCAAGAGTGTGAAGCGGGGCTGTGAAACCTCCAACTGCGGATTGTGCACGGTCTGGCTGGACGGCACGCCGGTTCTGAGCTGCAATGTGCTGGCTGCACGGGCAGACGGACACGAGGTTACAACGCTAGAGGGCGTTGAGGAGGAGGCAAGGGAGTTCGGAATGTTCCTTGCACGCGAAGGCGGCGAGCAGTGCGGCTTCTGCAATCCGGGATTTATTATGAATGTACTGGCGATGAAGCGCGAGCTGCATCATCCGACAGATGACGAGATCAAGGAATATCTCTCCGGAAATTTGTGCCGATGCTCCGGATATGCAAGCCATATGCGTGCCATTCATAAATGGCTGGACAGCAAAAAGGAGGCGGCAGAATGAGAAGACCAGATTCCAGAGAACCGGGCAAATATGTCGGCGCACCGATTGTGAAAAAGGACGCGGAGGCATTGGTAACCGGAAAGCCGGTCTATGCGGATGATCTGGCGCCGGAAAACTGCCTGATTATTAAACTTCTGCGCTCGCCCCATGCCCATGCAATGATTCGGGAAATTGATACCTCCAAAGCAAAGCTGGTGCCGGGCGTGGAATGCGTGCTGACCTATAAGGATGTGCCGCAGCATCGCTTTACGCAGGCCGGACAGACCTTTCTGGAGGCCTCTCCGTATGACCGATACATTCTGGACCGGCATGTTCGCTTTGTTGGCGATGAGGTCGCAATTGTTGCGGCGGAAACCGAGAAGGCAGCCAATCAGGCGCTCAAGCTGATTAAAGTAGAATATGATATCCTGCCGGCGATCCTGGACTATCGGGAATCGCTGGACAATGAGATTCTCATTCATCCGGAGGACGACTGGACGGAGAGCGACTGGAGCCAGGGAGATAACAAACGCAATTCGGTATACCATGAAGATGTGCATTACGGTGATGTGGATGCGATCTTTGCGGAATGTGATGAAGTAATCGAAGAGACCTATCATACGATTGAAGATCAGCAGGCGATGATGGAGCCGTTTACTGCAAACTGCTGGATGGACATGTTTGGTCGACTGGTCATTCAGAGCGCGACGCAGATTCCGTTCCATGTGCGCAGAAACATGGCAACCGCGCTGGGCATTCCCAAAAGCAAGATCCGTGTCATCAAACCGCGAATTGGCGGCGGCTTTGGCGCGAAGCAGACCGCTGTGGTAGAGCGTTTCCCGGCGGTAGTGACATGGCTCACCGGCAAGCCGAGTAAAATCTACTATACCCGCGAGGAGACAATGATTGCGGGCAGCGCCCGTCATGAAATGAGTGTGCGGGTAAAGCTGGGCGCGATGAGAGACGGCACCATTCGTGCCATCGAAATGCATGTTCTGTCCAACACCGGCGCATACGGCGAGCACGGCCCGACAACCATCGGTCTGGCCGGACATAAATCCATTCCGCTTTACGGCGGCAAATACGAGGCCTTCCGCTTTGTGGCGAACACGGTTTACAGCAACCATCCGAGTGCGGGAGCCTATCGCGGCTACGGCGCACCGCAGGGTAT
>JAEDEU010000063.1 GCA_016293155.1 Clostridiaceae bacterium
GCGGATGCCGCACTGGAAGCCGCGGATATTGTATTCATGACCAACTCCATGCGCGGAGTGCCGCAGTCCATTGCCATTGCCCGTGCAACCCGGCGCATTGCGTGGCAGAACGTGGTATTTGCGCTCATCATCAAGGCGCTGGTCATGGTGCTCGGTCTCGCAGGTGTGGCCAACATGTGGATGGCGGTCTTTGCCGACACCGGCGTTGCAATGATCTGCGTACTCAATTCCATCCGGATTCTGTACAAAAAATTCTGATAATACCCAAAAAGCGACTGGAAACGATGTTCCCAGTCGCTTTGCTTTTACTTCTTCTTGCCCAGCAGCTCCTTGCGGATATAGGCAAAGGTCGCGTCCTCGCCCTCGTCCTTCAGCATGAGCAGCAGCTGCTCCAGCAGCGCCTCGGTCTCCGGATGGATGATATAGTGCGAGCGTGAGCGCACCAGATAATCATACGGGTCGCGGTCGGTGTACTGATCGCCGCGGTAGATTTTGCTCGCCGCCACGCGGTCGCAGAACATCTCGATCACATACTTCAGCGGCATTTTCATACCGCACATTTTGTGGTCTTTGCCCGCGGAGTAATCAATCCAGTACTCAAAATGGTGCTTGTTGCGTCCCTTATGATGCAGCCATGCACTGCTCACGCCGGTCTTTTCGCGCTCAATTTCATTCGGACTGCGTGTGCCGACATAGTACCGCGCACCTGCCCAAAATTCCACCGGAGAATATTTGGACAGATCGTGCAGCAATCCCTGACGGTACAGCCCGACCTTGAAGCAGTGCTGCATGACCTTGATTTTATGATTGGTAATCGTCTTGAAATGTTCCTTCCACTTCATAGGATTCCTTCCCCTTTTCCGTACTGTCCTTATCATAACACGTTCTGCCGGTTCCATTCAATTGTACAAATGCAGAAAAGACAGCCCGTATGGACTGTCTTTGCGTTTATTTTGTCGGATAATCGTTGGAATGCAGCAGGCTCATGCGCACACTGTTCTGTCCGGTCATGCCGGAATAATCAATATGGCGTACATCGACTACATTGGAGCCTGCCCAGTTTGCATCATATACCGTAAATCCGGTCTCGTCGGTGGAAACCACAATCATGGAATGCTGCTTCGGCTTGTCGGTCTGGAGCACATCACCCGGCTGCGCCTTGCTCATCAGCTCACGCACGGAGGATTCATCGAACGAGGTAATCTCGCCGGTCTTAGTGAACTTGCCGATATCCGCGCTCGTTCTGGGGTTGCCGGAATAATCCCAGCACGCCACCGTGCCGAACAGCATGGAGTAAATCTCACGCGCAAAGCCCATGCACTGATATGCTCCGGCGAAGGTATAACCGCTGCCGAGTGCGGTGCCGTCCGGATAAATCTTCATGGCGCCCTCCAGCAGTTCGCCGACATCATCCGTATCCGGTACGGACGGCTTCGACAGCGTCCAGAGCTGTGCCTCATCGCCCTCCGCATATTTCTCCGCGACGATCTCCCCGTCACGCAGTGCCAGAACAACATCGCAGTTCTTGGTCAGGCGGATGCTGTAGCCGTCCTCCTCGCTGCAAAACGAGAAATCACGGTATGCCAGCTCATCGCGGCGGGTCATCAGTGCGCTGTCGCTGCGCTCCGGTACCAGACTGAGCTCGCTGTTCTCCGCATCCAGCGCGGAAATGCGCGTTCCGTCCGCATCGAAATCAATGCTGAAATACTGGTTTTCATTCTCCCGCGCCGAGGATGCTGAAACTTCCTCCTTGGAACGGCTCATTTTCTTGCCGCTCTCGCAGTTTACCAGCATATACGCGCCGTCCTCCAGCACGGATGCCTTGAGATGATACGGAATCTGAACCTGCTCGGACAGCTGATATCCCAGTCTGCCGTTCAGCGTGCTTACGCCCGCATTTTCCGCCGCACCCTGCTCCAGAATGCCGTCACATACCAGCTGGTCGCCCAGCGTAATGACATTGCTTTCCTCGTACTTTGCGCTCAGTGCGCGGCAGGTCATCTCTGCCATATCCGCATCCGTGAAGGCTTTGTCCCATTTCTTCGCCTGCTTTGCCGTGCACAGGCCGTTTTCCACTGCCTGCTTCAGAATCGGCTCATTCAGCACCTCATCGGTGGAGTAGCCCAGCACATGCAGCAGCTGTGCCGCATATTCCTGTACGGTAATCGTACCCAGACCGATGCCCAGTGCCTCCTTGCTGCCGCTCACATGCGTACTCTCCTGTCCGCTGAGCAGGTGGATCATGGACGCTGCGGTCTCACGCGACGCTCCCTGATCCGCATTGGCAGGCGCTTGCATTATTTTCAGCTGTGCCAGCGTCTGGACGCTGCCGCCCTCGGTCCATGCCGCCTGAGCCGTTCCGCCCAGCGCCAGAACCATTGCCGCTGCCGCACCGCAAATCCATCTTTTTCTGTTTTTTGCTCCCCAATTGTGATTGTCTTTGAGGTTTAAAATAAGATCATCTCCTTGGATGTTTTGCCAACGTGGTCTATTATAACACACATTTCGGATTCTGTGTTACCATTTTGTAATTTTCGTTACCAAAGTGAAATCTTCGCGATCTTCCTCAAAAATCTTTGTACATTTTTACGGTATATTTTTGGCGATTTTAGTTTTATCCCTCCAAATTCCGACCGTTTTTTCCACGCATTCCCTGCTTTTTGTCGAAAAAAGGCTTGCCCAAATCCGCAGATGCGCTATAATAAATTTGTAATGATTTCTGTTGGAGGTAGAAAAATGAGCATCATCGAAATCAACGGTCTGACCAGCGGAAACGGTCGCGGTGTGTTCGATGTGTCGCTGAACATGCAAGCCGGTGAGGTATTCGGTCTGCTGGGTCCGTCCGGCTCGGGTAAGACCGCACTGATTCGCCATCTGATCGGCTTTGTGCGCCCGGAGTCGGGCACGTGCATGATTAGCGGACGCAGCAGCGCGGAATCTTCCGCCATGATTCACGGCACACTGGGTTATCTGCCCGAGTCTCCGGCGCTGTATGAGGAGATGACCGGCTGGGGCTTTTTAAAATTTATGGCACGCTACCGCCGCCTGCGCAGCATGAAGCGCGCGGAGGAGGTCTGCGAGCTGCTCGGACTCAATCCGAAGCGCAGCATCCGCCGGATGTCGCTGTGCGCCCGGCAGAAGCTGGCGCTGGTCTGCGCGGTCATGCATGATCCGGAAATTCTCATTCTGGACGATCCGACCGCCAATTTGGACCCGATCTCACAAAACCGCTTTGCGCAGCTGATTGAGGACGAAAAGGCATCCGGAAAAACCATCCTGATCGCCTCCCGCTCGTTCGATGTCATCGAGCGCAACTGCAGCCGCGCGGCAATCCTGAACAAGGGCCGCATCGCCGCACAGGATACCGTCGGCGCCTTCAAGGCAAGCGGCCGCAAGGTATACCGCGTCACGATGGCGAGCACGGGCGCTGTGGCTGCATTGCAGCGTGAAAATGTGGAAATCCTGTCCTCAGACGGCTGTAATGTGACCATTGCCGTCACCCATGACCTGCGCAGTCTGGTCTCCATCCTGTCCAGCTATCCGGTCAATGACCTGAAATCGGTCAGCCTGTCGCTGGAGGAAATTTTCTTAACTCAGCCCGGAGGTGAAAACGCATGAATTTCGCATTATTCAGCCGCGAGGTGCGCACCTCGTTCCCGCTGCTGCTTGTATTCGCCGTGCTGACCGGCGGCGCATCGTATGCCATCCTCGCAAATCAGCTGTACGACTCCCCGCTGCTGGCAAGCCTCGCCGAAAATGGCGGCATCCCATCCGGCAGCCTTTCCTTCTATACTGCGGTTCTCATCGGAATGCTGCTGCTGTTTGCGCTGATCCTGTCCAACCGTCTGGTTTCGCATCAGGTGGCAAACCGCCGCATGGGCTATCTGCTGGCCTCGCCCAATTCGCGCCGCAGCATTGCCGCAACCAAGCGCTTTGTCATCGCGTTCCAGATGATGATTCTGACCTTGATCTGCTCCGCGGTGTTCGGCTGGCTGACAATGACCTTCGCACCGGAGACCTTTGACGGCAGAGCGCTGACACTCGCTTCACTGGGCGCATTTTTTCTGGTGTACGCACTGTCCGGTCTGATGTTCCTGTTTACCTGCTGCTTCCGCCGCTCCCTGCTGTCCGTCGTACTCAGCGTGCTGCTGTGCGCCGTATTCGGCGTACTCCGTCTGATCGCCGCGCAGGGCGGCACTCTGGCATACTGTCGTTTTGCCAGCCCGTTTACGCTGCTGGACCTTTCCGGCATCCTCGCCGGCGATATGATCGCTCTGCTCAAGCTGCTGGCGCTGTTCGTCATCGGTTTGGTGCTCCACTTCATCGCCTTTGCCGTCTTTCAGCGCAGAAATTTTGACTATTTATAAATTTATAAGGAGAATTATGCTATGGAACAGACCTATATCATGCTCAAGCCGGACGCCTTCGCACGCGGTCTGGTCGGCGAAATCCTCGCCCGCATCGAGCGCAAGGGCTATCGCTTCGTGCGGATGCAGACCATGCACCTGACACCGGAGATCCTGCGCGAGCATTACGCACACGTTGCCGACAAGCCGTTTTATCCGGCAATGGAGGAATATATGATGTCCGGTCCGGTGCTGGCAATGATCGTCGAGGGCGAAAACGCCATCGACGGGATGCGCCACATCATGGGTGCGACAAAAAATGCCGCTCCCGGTACCATCCGCGGCGACTGGGCATTCAGCACCTCAAAAAATCTGATTCACGGTTCGGATTCCGCCGAAAACGCGCAGATCGAAATCGCACGCTTCTTCGGAAAATAATCACCCCCCCGTCTGCTGTTTTGTTTCACAAACGGCAGACATTTTTTTGCTCTTTTCTACAATCTCATACAACTTCTGTAAAAAACGAGGCAAAAGTTCTTCGTATTTTCCATACCCGCATCAGATATTTTATGCTATAATGATAATAATCTTTTCTCCCTGCACAGCTATGAGAGCATAAGATATGTCGATGGGCATGGTTTTCATACCAAATACAAGCGCCGGAACTGAGTGCAGGCAGTTGACGAGGTGGAAGTCATCGAAAATTCGGCGGATGCTTCCAGCCCCGCACAGGGAACCGTCCTAACAAACCCTCCGAGTGATCGGAGAAACAAAGCAGGCGGAATGTGCACAAATTTATTTTCCCTGGAGGTAATTTTTATGTGTGGAATTGTTGGCTTTGTCGGTCATCGTGAAGCGGCAGAATTCCTGCTGTCCGGTCTTTCCAAGCTGGAGTACCGCGGATACGACTCCGCAGGCATCGCAGTGTTCTCCGACCGCATTCGTACCATCAAGACCAAGGGCCGTCTGGCAGATCTGAGAGCAAAGGTCGAGGCGGAAGGCGGCATTTCCGGCTGTCTGGGCATCGGTCACACCCGTTGGGCGACCCACGGTGCTCCGAATGACATCAACTCGCATCCGCATTCCAGCATGAGCGGACGCATTACGGTCGTGCACAACGGCATTATTGAAAACTATCTGGAGCTGCGCGCCGAGCTGGAGGCTGCCGGCATCCGCTTCACCTCGGATACAGACACCGAGGTTGTCTCCCAGCTGTTCGATTTCTACTATGACGACTGCGGCAAGGATATGGTCGAGACCCTGAAAAAGGTGCTTGTCCGCCTGCGCGGCTCGTATGCACTGGGCATCCTGTCCACGGATTATCCGGATCGCTTGCTCGCAGTGCGCAAGGACAGCCCGCTGATTATCGGTCTGGGCGAGGGCGAGAATTATATCGCATCCGACATCCCGGCGGTTCTGGAGTCTACCTCGGACTACTATCTGCTGAACGACAACGAAATTGCCGTCCTCACCGCAGAGAGCATCACCATTCTGGATGCACAGACCTACGCACCGGTTACGCGTGATATCTATCACGTCACCTGGGATATTTCCGCAGCCGAAAAGGGCGGCTATGATTACTTCATGATGAAGGAAATCCACGAGCAGCCGGAGGCTCTGCGCAACTGCGTCGGCTCCCGTCTGACCGAGGAGGGCATCCGTCTGGATGATATCACCTTCTCCGAGGAGCAGATGAAGAATCTCAACCGCATCCACATCATCGCCTGCGGCAGCGCATGGCACGCCGGTATTGTCGGCAAGTATGTCATCGAGGAGCTTGCCCGCGTTCCGGTCGAGGTGGATCTGGCATCCGAGTTCCGCTACCGCAATCCGATCCTCTCCCCGAATGATCTGTGCATCCTCATCAGCCAGTCCGGCGAAACCGCGGACACCATGGCGGCTCTGCGCGAGGCAAAGCGTCAGGGCATCCACACGCTGGCGGTTGTCAACGCGGTCGGCAGCTCGCTGGCACGTGAGAGCGACGATGTTCTGTACACGATGGCAGGTCCGGAGATCGCAGTTGCAACCACCAAGGGCTATATGACCCAGCTGGGCGTGCTGTATCTCATCGGTCTGTATTTCGGCGCAGCACGCGGCACGCTCAAGCCGGAGACTGCTGCCAAGCTGTCCAAGGATCTGTATGCACTGCCGGATCAGGTTCGCACCCTGATCGAGCAGGATGAGGTCTATCAGGCCATCGCAGCAGAGCACGCAGCCAAGGAGCACGCATTCGTAATCGGACGCGGCGTTGACTATGCGGCTTCCATGGAGGGCTCGCTCAAGATGAAGGAAATCTCCTACATCCACAGTGAGGCATATGCCGCAGGCGAGCTCAAGCACGGCACCATCTCTCTGATCGAGCCGGGCACGCTGGTTATCGCAGTGGCGACGCAGGATACATTGTATGAAAAGCTGCTGAGCAATGCCAAGGAGGTAAAGGCACGCGGTGCCTATGTCCTCGCCATCGTCAAGGAGGGCTGCACCTCCATCGAGGCGGTTGCCGACAAGGTGATCTATATCCCGACCACCGATGATCTGCTGGCAGCGGCACTCACCGTTGTCCCGATGCAGCTGATCGCATATTACATCGCGATTGAACGCGGCTGCGACGTCGATAAGCCGAGAAACCTTGCAAAATCCGTCACGGTTGAATAAACAGAAACATATCACACGGCGCTGACTTCGGTCAGCGCCGTTTTTTTCACTGTCAGTCTCATTTCCGCGTTTCTTTGTTGAATTTACCCCTGCATATGGTAGAATAAAAGTATTCATTTACCAAGGAGGTCGTCCCTATGCTGACTCAGCAGCAGCTGCTTAAACTTGTTTCCTCTCTCGGTGCCTGTCTCAGCAGCACCGCAGCCAAATTATCCGACGCCTCTGACCGAATGCGAAGTGGGCAAATCCTATCTGCCGAGGAACTGGATTTGCTCATGCAAAGCATTTCCGATTATTCCGCACAGCGACGTCAGACTCTGCAAAATCTAGCGCCCATCTATTCCAATCAATCCTCAATGGAACAATTATCCGAAGCTGTAAACCGATATTGCGACCGCACAGGATATCTACAGCGTCTGCAATCCATCACAGCGGACGATGCCTTTGCGCCCAAATTAGCCGAATTTCAGCGCACCGCGGCAGAGCGCCTGTCCGCTGCCGGTCCAGATGAGCTGGAGGGCTATCAAATATTCTTCGCGCTTGCCGCCGATCCACAGCTCAGCATTCCGGACGAACAGCTGGAGCTGTTGAGCGGCGTGTTTCCCGTTTCTATACTGCGCGCGCTGTTTCAGGGCAGACTGCACTGCTCCGATCGGTCGATACAGACAGACGCAAATCCTCCGGCTTCCGAACAGCAGCAAGTCCCGCCCTCCGTCCCCGAGGAGCCTGAGCTCCAGCTGAGCCTGACGCTCCCGGACGGGGTAACACTGAGTGCGGACGGAGCCTATCTTCGTCAGGATCTGTCCATTCCGAGCGTGGGCAGCTTCCGCAGTGTGCACTTCAACAAGCTGCTCAATTCCGAACCTGCCACCCGTCAAATTCTCACGCTCGCCGCACAGCTGATTGTAACCACCCGAGAACAGCTGACCGAGCTGCTGCCCAAAATGGGGGCACGCCGTCTGGATGACGGACTGCTTCATCTGGTCAATTCCGGCTATCTGGAAAAAATCCGGTTTTACATCCGCGAAAGCGACCGTTTTCGATTCCAAAACACCGGCTCAGAGGAATCCAAAACCGAATATATCTTTTATGTACTCGCGAATTTCTGCATCAACCGCGCCGGACAGGACACGATCCGCCGGCGGCTGTTGCCGGGCTTTGACTTTCTCGCGGCGCAGAGCGTACATAACACGCTGTCGGACAG
>JAEDEU010000064.1 GCA_016293155.1 Clostridiaceae bacterium
CGGAGTATTCCTTTGCCATGCAGCGTCTGGGCGACCTCTGCGAGCAGTCGCACGATTATCTCGGTGCAAAGCAGTATTATGAATACTCGCTTGCGATCGACCAGAAGGTCGCGGAGCAGATGAACAATGCCTTCAGTCGTCAGGGACTGGCAAACAGCTTGGACCGGATGGGCGGAATCTACAAAACGCTGGGCGATCTCAAAAGTGCGCGTCGGTATTATCAAAAATTCCTCTCGGTCAGCGAGCAGCTGATGAAGGAGCTGAACACGGCGGATATGCAGCGCCTGCATTCGATTGCACTGGAGCGCATGGGCGACCTGTACCGTGCGGAAAACAACCATCGGATGGCGCGCTCCTATTATGAGCGCGTGCTGAAAATCCGGGAGGAGCTGGCGGACGGACATCCATGTGCACAGTATTTTGACGATGCGGCGGAGGCGCTGAGTGCGCTGTCCAATGAGATGCTGATTCTCGCCAACGAGATCTGGATGTCGCTGTACCAACAGACCGGTTCCAAGCGCTATCTGGACAAAACACTGTTTGCCGACGGCATTCAAGAAATTTTAAATGAATAAAAATTACAAAAAACAGATGTGGATTTGAGATCAGTCTATTGACATTGATTTTAAATTCCGATATACTAAATCTGTCATGTGATCATACGAGTTTTCACAGAGTATCCATGCAAATATTTTTCTGACCACCCGTGAGCGGGTTAAGGCCATACGGACAGCCGGGTCAACTGCCGATAGGCGGCGCTGCCGCCATTATTGATTGAGTTAAAAGCTCAATTTTATAAGTTGGTTATTATTTAGATTAACCAGAACGCATATCAACTTGTAAAACGGTCAATAAGAGTGGTCGAAGAAAGTATTTTCTTATAACTCTGCAAAAGCTCAGCTTATCACAGCCGATGACAGGAGCATCGGGATTCTCCGCGCACGGCGCAGGAGATTCGGGCATCTGAATTGAGTATGTTTTGATTTTTACGAGTGATGTGTGAACGCACATTGCTCGTTTTTTATTTTCCGGATAAGGGGTGTCACAATATGAGCGAAAAATTAAAGCTCTATGGCTTCAATAACCTGACAAAAGCACTCAGCTTCAATATTTATGATGTCTGCTATGCCAAAACGGCGAGAGAGCAGAGAGACTACATTGCTTATATTGATGAACAGTATAATTCGGAACGTCTGACCAATATTTTGACCACACTGACGGATATGATCGGCGCAAAGGTGCTGAATATTGCGCGGCAGGATTATGACCCGCAGGGCGCGTCCGTCACGCTGCTGATTGCGGAGGGCTCCATGCAGCCGATGGGTGAGACACAGGTGGCGCATCTGGACAAGAGCCACGTGACGGTTCACACCTATCCGGAATATCATCCGGAGACCTGTCTGGCAACCTTCCGTGTGGATATCGACGTGGCGACCTGCGGTGAGATCACGCCGCTGTCCACACTGGATTACCTGATCGGTTCCTTCGATTCGGATATCATCACGATGGACTACCGCGTGCGCGGCTTTACCCGTGATGTCAACGGCAAAAAGCTGTTTCTGGACCACAAGGTGGCATCCATTCAGGACTACATCTCTCCCGGAATCCTGAGGCGCTATGACGCGGTGGATATCAATGTATACGAGTCCAACATCTTCCACACCAAGATGATGCTCAAAGAAGTCGATCTGCAAAATTATCTGTTTAAGACCGATGTCTATGAGCTTCCGCCCTCCGTGCGGCTGGAGATCATGAACAATCTCCGCAGGGAAATGATCGAAATCTTCAGCGGGCGGAATATTTATTGAGAGGAGAGCTTGAGAGATGTCACTTTCTCAGCAGCAAGCGCCGATTTATGAGGCGCTGGAACGATTTGAAAAAAAGCGGGTTGTTCCGTTCGATGTGCCCGGACACAAGCGCGGGCGCGGCAATCCCGAGCTGGCCGCTCTTTTGGGAGAAAAATGCGTGCGCATGGATGTCAATTCCATGAAGCCGCTGGACAATCTGTGCCATCCGGTGTCCGTCATCCGGGATGCGGAAAAGCTGGCGGCGGAGGCATTCGGCGCGGCGCACGCCTTTCTCATGGTGGGCGGAACCACCTCGGCAGTGCAGACCATGGTGCTGTCCACGGTCAAGCGGGGCGAGAAAATTATCCTGCCGCGCAATGTGCACCGCAGTGTCATGGGAGCCATGGTGCTGTGCGGTGCGGTTCCGGTTTACGTTGATCCCGCCTGTGATGAGCGGCTGGGCATTCCGCTCGGTATGAGCGTTTCGGACGTGGAGCGGGCGATTGCGCTGCATCCGGATGCCAAAGCGATTCTGGTCAACAACCCGACCTACTACGGCATCTGCTCCGACCTGCGCTCCATCGTCCGGATTGCACATGAGCACGGGATGCTGTGCCTCGCGGATGAGGCGCACGGCACGCACTTTTATTTTGGGGACAACCTGCCGGTCTCTGCGATGGCGGCAGGTGCGGATATGGCGGCGGCATCCATGCACAAATCCGGCGGCAGTCTGACGCAGAGCTCCATTCTGCTGACCGGTCCGGCGGTATCCGAAGGGCATGTGCGGCAGATCATCAACCTGACGCAGACGACGAGCGGCTCCTATCTGCTGCTGTCCAGTCTGGATATCTCGCGCCGCAATCTCGCGTTGCGCGGCAGGGAGACCTTTGCACAGGTCGTCCAAATGGCAGAGTATGCGCGGCAGGAAATCAACAAGATCGGCGGCTATTATGCCTTTTCGCGCGAGCTGGTCAACGGGGACAGCATTTTTGATTTTGACGTGACCAAGCTCGCGGTTAACACGCTGGACATCGGTCTGGCGGGCATTGAGGTGTATGATCTGCTGCGGGATGAATACGATATTCAAATTGAGTTCGGCGACCTTGGAAATATGCTCGCATATGTGTCCATCGGAGACCGCCTGCGGGACATCGAGCGTCTGGTCAGTGCGCTGGCAGAGATCCGCCGCCGCTTTGGCAGATCGAGTACCGGCATGATGCGGCAGGAGTACATCGAGCCGCAGGTGGTGGCGACGCCGCAGCAGGCGTTTTATGCGGACAAGGAATCACTTCCGATTGCGCAGACGGACGGACGTGTCTGCGCGGAGTTTGTCATGTGCTATCCGCCGGGTATTCCGGTGCTCACGCCGGGCGAGCGCATCACTGCGCAGATTTTGGATTATATCGCATACGCAAAGGAAAAGGGATGCAGCCTGACCGGTCCGGAGGATCCGGACATTGAACGGCTGAATGTGTTAAAGGGGGTATAAGCATGGAATTTTGGTTTTCGGAAAATCATACGCCGAATGCGCGCTTTTCCATCCGTGTCAACCGACAGCTTTACAGCGGACAGAGCGAGTTTCAGCGCATCGACGTGTTTGAATCCCCGGAGTTCGGACGGTTTCTGACGCTGGACGGCTATATGATGCTCACCGAAAAGGACGAGTTTATCTATCATGAAATGATTACCCATGTGCCGATGGCGGTGCATCCGAGGGTCAGAAAGGTGCTGGTCATCGGCGCGGGCGACGGCGGCGTGATCCGTGAGCTGGTGCGCTATCCGGAGATTGAGCACATCGACATGGTGGAGATTGACCCGCTGGTGGTCGAGGTGTGCAAAAAATATCTGCCGCAGACCGCCTGCCGGTTGGACGATCCGCGCCTGCACATCCACTATGAGGACGGACTGCGGTTTGTCCGCTTCTGTCAGGACGAATACGATCTGATTATTGTGGATTCCACTGACCCGTTCGGTCCGGGCGAGGGGCTGTTTACCAAGGAGTTTTATGGCAACTGCTATAAGGCGCTGCGCGAGGACGGCATTCTGATTAATCAGCACGAGAGCCCGTTTTATGCGGACGATGCGGCGGCGTGTCAGCGCGCGCACAAGAACATTGTGGAGTCCTTCCCGATCAGCCGCGTTTATCAGGCGCACATCCCGACTTATCCGTCCGGACACTGGCTGTTTGGCTTTGCCTCAAAAAAATATCATCCGCTCAAAAATCTGGACGAGGTGCGCTGGAACCTGCGCGGCCTGTCCTGCAAATACTATACGACCACCCTGCACAAGGGCGCGTTCTATATTCCGGCATATGTGGAGGAGCTGCTGAAAGATGTTGAAAAATATTGAGACCTTTATGGCGTGCGACTGTGATTACAGCGACGCGCAGACCGTGCTGTTCGGCGCCCCGTTTGATTCCACCACCTCGTTCCGTCCGGGCACGCGCTTCGGTCCGGGCACAATCCGCCGGGAATCCTACGGCATCGAGACCTACAGCCCGTATCAGGACAGAGATATGGAGGATCTCTCGGTCATGGACAGCGGCGATCTTGAGCTGTGCATCGGCGACACCGTGCAGGTGCTAGCGCAAATCGAGGAGCGAGCCCAGCGCATTCTGGAGGACGGCAAGCGCCCGTTCCTGATCGGCGGTGAGCATCTGGTTACGCTCGGCGCGTTCCGTGCCGTGGCAAAGCGATATCCGGAGGTACACATCATTCATTTTGATGCACACGCAGACCTGCGGGAGGATTATCTCGGTGTACCGCTTTCCCATGCGTGCGTGCTGCGCCGCTGCTGGGAGCTGACCGGCGACGGACGCATCCATCAGTTCGGCATCCGCTCGGGAGAGCGGGAGGAGTTCCGCTGGGGCAGCAGTCATGTGCACACCAATAAATTCAATTTTGACGGTCTGGAGCGCACGCTGGAGCAGCTCTCCGGCAAGCCAGTCTATTTTACCGTGGATCTGGACGTGCTCGACCCGAGCGTATTTCCCGGTACGGGCACGCCGGAGCCGGGCGGTGTGAGCTTTGACGCGCTGCGGCAGGCGGTGACGCTTGTCTGCGAGCGGGCGCATATTGTGGGCTGCGATGTCAATGAACTCAGCCCGCATTACGATCAGAGCGGCATTTCGACCGCGGCAGCATGTAAAATCATCCGTGAGATGCTGCTGGCGCTGCATCATTCAGAAACCACAAGGAGGACAATTATATGAGCAAGGTATTGGTAATCGGCTGCGGCGGCGTTGCGAGCGTTGCCATTCAGAAGTGCTGTCAGAACAGCGAGGTATTTACGGAGCTCTGCATTGCGAGCCGCACAAAGTCCAAGTGTGACGCGCTCAAGGCAAAGCTGGAGGGCAAGACCGCAACGAAGATCACCACCGAGCAGGTGGATGCGGATTCCGTCGAGCAGCTGTGCGCCCTCATCCGCAAGGTCAAGCCGGATCTGGTCATGAACATCGCGCTGCCGTATCAGGATCTGACCATTATGGATGCCTGCCTGGAGTGCGGCGTCAATTATATGGACACCGCAAACTACGAGCCGGAGGACATCACCGAGCCGGAGTGGCGTGCGAAGTATGAGGAGCGCTGCGAAAAGGAAGGATTTTCGGCGTATTTTGACTACTCCTGGCAGTGGGCATACCGCAAAAAGTTCGAGGATGCCGGTCTGACCGCGTTGCTCGGTTCCGGCTTCGACCCGGGCGTCACACAGGCATACTGCGCCTATGCACAGAAGCACCTGTTCGATGAGATTGACACCATCGACATTCTGGACTGCAACGGCGGCGACCATGGCTATCCGTTCGCAACCAACTTTAATCCGGAAATCAACCTGCGCGAGGTCTCCGCGCCGGGCTCCTATTGGGAGAACGGCCACTGGGTGGAGATTCCGGCGATGAGCATCAAGCGCGAGTACGAATTCGATCAGGTCGGACACAAGGATATGTACCTGCTGCACCATGAGGAGATTGAGTCGCTGGCGCAGAACATTCCGGGCGTCAAGCGCATCCGTTTCTTCATGACCTTCGGTCAGAGCTATCTGACGCACATGAACTGCCTGGAGAATGTCGGTATGCTGTCCACCGAGCCGGTTGAGTTTGAGGGTCATCAGATTGTTCCGATTCAGTTCCTCAAGGCGCTGCTGCCCGATCCGGCAACGCTCGGCCCGCGCACGGTCGGCAAGACCAACATCGGATGTATCTTCACGGGCAGAAAGAACGGCGAGGAAAAGACCGCATATATTTACAACGTCTGCGACCATCAGGAGTGCTACCGCGAGGTCGAGTCTCAGGCGATTTCGTATACCACCGGCGTGCCTGCGATGATCGGTGCGATGATGCTGCTCACCGGCAAGTGGAACAAGCCGGGAGTTTACACCGTAGAGGAGTTTGATCCGGATCCGTATATGGAGGCGCTCAACAAGTGGGGGCTGCCGTGGCAGATCAATGACGCGCCGGTGCTGGTGGACTGATGGAACAGCTTCGTACCCCGTATTTTCTGGTTGACGAGCAGCGTCTGCTGCACAATTTAAACATCCTCAAGTCGGTTTCCGACCGGACAGGCTGCAAAATCCTGCTTGCACAGAAGGCGTTTTCCATGTTTTCCTGTTATCCGCTGATGCGGAGCTATCTGGCGGGCACAACGGCGAGCGGACTGCATGAGGCACGTCTGGGCGCGGAGGAATTCGGCGGAGAGACGCACGTGTTTTCTCCGGCATTCCGCGTGGATGAGTTTGAGGAAATTCTGCGCTATGCCGACCATATCAGCTTCAATTCGCCTGCGCAGGTAAAGAAATTCGGCGCGCGCGCAAAGGAATGCGGCAAGTCCATCGGTCTGCGTGTCAATCCGGAATGCTCCACGCAGGAGGGACATGCGATTTATGATCCCTGTGCGCCCGGCTCGCGTCTGGGCACAACGCTGGCGCAGCTGGACGAAAGTATCCTGCCCATGCTGGACGGACTGCATTTTCACACGCTGTGCGAGCAGAATTCGGACGATCTGGAAACCACCGTGCAGGCGTTCGAGCGCAAATTCGGACGGTATCTGCACGGCATGAAGTGGCTGAACCTCGGCGGCGGTCACCACATCACCCGCGCGGATTATGATATCCCGCGTTTGATTCGGGTGATTGAGCATCTCAAACGCACATATGATGTGGAAATCTATCTGGAGCCGGGCGAGGCGGTCGTGCTGAACGCCGGATTCCTGATGACGCGCGTGCTGGAGGTTGTGCATAACGGCATGGATATTGCCATTCTGGACGCCTCCGCCGCCTGCCATATGCCGGACGTGCTGGAGATGCCGTACCGTCCGCCTCTTCGGAATGCGGGAGAGAGTGGGGAAAAGCCGTACACCTTCCGCCTTGCAGGACCGACCTGCCTTGCGGGGGATGTGATCGGGGATTACTCCTTCGATCAGCCGCTCCGCGAGGGCGATCTGCTCGTATTCGAGGACATGGCTCTGTACACCATGGTTAAGACTAACACGTTTAACGGCATGAAGCTGCCGGATATCGTATACCGGGCTTCGGATGGAGGATGTACGCTTGTCCGTTCGTTCGGATATGAGGACTTTAAAACCAGACTTTCGTAACAAAGCAAAAATCCGGTGTCTGAATGGACACCGGATTTTTTACAGACATTATAACATTACAGCAGGAGCGTAAAACGGGCGAGACAGAAAATTGTGATGACGATTCCTGCCGCGAGCAGACAGCGATCTGCCAGCCGATTGGCGTAGCAGAGCTTAAGGCAAAGACCGGTGTCGAGCGGGAAAAGCAGCTTGATTGGTTTTCGATTCAGCAAATCAAGCACCAAATGTGAAAGAAAGCCCGTGGCAAACGGCAGCAGGAACGGCTTGTAAAAAATGCCGACAGCGAGGGAAAACAGTGCCATAGCGAGCAGGGAATGTGTAAATCCTCTGTGATCCTGAAATGCTCCAAATACGCACAGACCTACAAAGAGACACAGTCCGGTTAAGGATATCGGTGCATTTTCCTCTAAAATATAGTTACAGATTCCGGTATGCAGATAACAATCAATCGTCATCAGCAAGATGGCAATTCCGGCTGCGATCAGACCGGCGCGCACAGCCTCGCTGCGGTTGTGGCTGGCTTTCATGTCGATGTCGCTGATGAAGCCGCCTGCCGCGCCGCCGATCATCGCGGCAAAGCATCCGCTGACCGTGTGGGGAGAGGATACCGCCATAGCAGAAGCGGTACCGATAAAAATATGAGTCATTCCCATCATAGCAAAATCACCTCTGTGTGAGAGTAAACGATATCAGTATCAAAACTGACACATTTCTGTATTATACACAGAGATTGCA
>JAEDEU010000065.1 GCA_016293155.1 Clostridiaceae bacterium
GTGATGCTGTTGAGCAGTTTGAGCTTTTCCGGGTCGGAAAATACAATCGCGCCGAGTTTTTTGCGGTCGAGTGTACCATCCGTATTTAAAACATCTCCATATACAGTTTGTAATTGATCCAGCATGGCACGGCAGCTTTGGCACAGCTCGCGGTAGATCGCGTCCGCGTCCAGAACCGCACAGCCGCGCGCGCGGAATGCGGCACAGGCGGCGCTTTTGCCCACGCCGGAGCCGCCGGTCAGTCCGATGATTTTCATGTGTTGCCCTCCCGCAGGTCGATGATGTGGAAGCCGGACGACTTTAGGATGCGGTTGGAGACCGCCAGTCCGATGCCGTCCGTCGGCGGGCACTGGGCGAGAATTTCCGTGCACGCGGTCTTGTCAAAGCGGCGCAAAGCGTCAAATACCTCGCGCGCCTGCTCCGGAACATCCTGCGAGGAGCCGAAGGTGAGCACCGCGCCGCAGTGCGAAAAACGGCTCGCGTAGTCGTCAAAGCACAGCACGCCGGTGGTGCTGCCGGAATGCGCGGCGATGTAGTCCGCGGTCTGCTCCGGTGCACCCAGAATCACCGTAACCGGCGCTTCCGGCGCATAATGGCGGTATTTCATGCCCGGCGCGGACACGGTTTCCGTGTCGTCAATTTTTTCGTACAGGGCGCGGTCCACCTCGACCTCGCCGAGCACACTGCGCAGCTGCTCCAGCGAGATTCCGCCCGGACGCAGCAAGCGCGGCACCGCGCCGCACAGCGATACGACCGTGGATTCCACGCCGACCGAGCACGCGCCGCCCTCGACGACCGCCGCGATTCTGCCGGAGAGATCCTCCAGCACGTGCTGCGCGGTGGTGGTGGACGGTCTGCCGCTCAGATTGGCGGACGGCGCCGCGAGCGGCACGCCCGCCGCGCGGATGATCGCCCGCGCCAGCGGATGCGCCGGCAGGCGAATACCAACCGTAGATAAACCGCCAGAAGTTACGGACGGTATAATCTCCTGCTTGGGCAGGATGATGGTCAGCGGTCCCGGCCAGAATGCCTGCGCCAGCTTGCGTGCGCTTTCCGGCACCTCTGCCGCAATGTCGGCAATCTGGGCTGCGTCCGCGATGTGGACGATCAGAGGATTGTCTTGCGGGCGACCCTTTGCGGTAAAAATTTTGCAGACTGCGTCCGGATTGAGCGCATTTGCCGCGAGTCCGTACACGGTCTCGGTCGGGATGCCCACGATCTCGCCGGCGCGCAGCAGCTCCGCCGCGCGGGCAATCGCCGTGTCATCCGTTTCCGGCTGTAAATATAGCGTGTTCATAAGCTGTCCCCTTTGAAATAGCGAAACGATGTGAATACAAACTGTATAGTATTTAATAAATAATACGATTAGACGTTTTGGTTTGCCAGCTTTTCGGTCTGGTCTGCGGTAATCAGCGCGTCCAGCACCTCGTCCAGCTCGCCGTCCATGAAGCGGTCGAGCTTGTACAGCGTCAGCTTGATGCGGTGATCTGAGATGCGGTTTTCCGGAAAATTGTACGTCCGAATGCGCTCGGAGCGGTCGCCGGTACCGACCTGACTTTTGCGCTCCGCCGCGACGGCGTCCGTCTGTTTGCGCTGTGCCTCCTCGTACAGCCGCGAGCGCAGGACGCGCATTGCCTTGTCCTTGTTCTTGTACTGGCTGCGCTCGTCCTGACATTCGACCACCAGACCGGTCGGAAGATAGGTGATGCGGATGGCGGATTCGGTTTTGTTGATGTGCTGACCGCCCGCGCCGGATGCGCGGAAGGTGTCAATTTTCAAATCGGACGGGTTGATTTCCAGCTCAACATCGTCCACCTCCGGCAGGACGGCGACCGTGACCGTGGAGGTGTGCACGCGCCCCTGCGATTCGGTTTCCGGCACGCGCTGAACGCGGTGCACGCCGCTCTCGAATTTCAGGCGGGAGAATGCCCCCTCGCCCGCGACCGAGAACACGACCTCCTTGCAGCCGCCCAGCTCGGTCTCGTTGATGCTGATGAGCTCGACCGACCAGCCGCGCTTTTCCGCGTACATCGTGTACATACGCTGTAAGGAATGCGCGAACAGCGCCGCCTCCTCGCCGCCCGCGCCGCCGCGGATCTCGACGATGACGTTTTTGCTGTCATTTTCGTCCTTGGGCAGCAGCAGAATGCGCAGCTCGCCCTCCAGACGTTCCATGTCTGCCCGCGCCGCGGTCAGCTCCTCCTGCGCCATGGCGCGTACCTCCGGATCGGAGTCCTCCGCCAGCTCGATCGCGTCCGCCTGTGTGCGCACCGCCTCCGCATAGGCGCGGTACGCCTCGATGATCGGCGCAAGCTCCTTCTGCTCGCGCAGCAGCGCCGCCGCACGCGCAGGGTCGCTGTACAGCTCCGGACTGGCGAGCAGGCTTTCCAGCTCGTCAAAACGGTCCGCGAGCGCCTCCAGTTGTTCTAACATGCGAAGTTCTCCTTTCGGGATGGATCAGAAATAAAATGGGATATTCTTGCATTACCAGCCGAGAATAAACTGCTTGATGAGCGAAAAATACTCGCGGAACGAAAATACCACCGTGTATACCGCGTTCGGCATGGGTGCGGGGACGCCGGCTGCATCCAGCCCCGCCTGCTCCATCAGATGCTTCGCGCGGAACAGATGAAAATTGCTGGTCAGCACCGCGGTGCGGCAGCCCTCCGGCGAGCGCTCGTCCATCAGCGCCTTGGCGTTGCGGATGTTCTCCACCGTGTTGCGCGAGCGGTTTTCCTCGATCAGCCGGTCGGGGGAGATGCCGCGCTCGACCAGCCAGTGCTTCATGACCGTGGATTCCGGCATGATTTCGTCAAACCCCTGACCGCCGCAGAGGATGGCGATTTGGTTCGGATTCGCCTCCAGCTGCTGCCGCGCGGTTTCCAGACGGCACGCAAGCGTCTTGCCCGGCTGATCGTCATAAATGCCTGCGCCGAGCACGAGCAGATAATCCGCGCGGTCCGCCTCCTCATCCGCGTGCAGACCGTTTGACCAGATCAGCCACTGCACCGCAGCAAGGGAAATCACCCACAGCCCGAACACGAAATGTCCGAGCACCGCAAGCGCGCGGAACACCCGCGCATATTTGTGCCCGCTGTCCCGGAGTGTGAGGAACAGCACCATCAGCCCGAGGCACGCCGCGAGCGGCAGGAACATCAGCGCCCCCACGCGCACCGTGCGGAACGGCAGGCAGAGGACGCCCAAGCCTGCGGAAAGCACGCCCAGAATTGCATAAAACCGCTTCATTCCTCCAGCATCGCTTCCAGCTCGGTGGAAAGCGCCTCCCACTGCTCCATTTTTTCCATCAATGCTTCATCCGCCGTTTCGCGCTCTGCGGAAAGCTCCATGAGCTTTTGCGCATCCGCGCCCGCCTGCGCCATGCGCTCGTCGAGGTCTGCGCACTGCGCCTCCAGCTCCGCGATTTCGCGCTCCAGCTTTGCGATTTTCTTTTCCAGCGGCTTGGTGCCGCCCTTGGGCTTTTCGCGCACCTTCTTGGGCTTGACCGGAGCGGCCGCGGCGCGCTCCGCCGCCTTTTTCTCGCGGAAGGCGAGGTATTGCTCATAATTGCCCGTGAAGTCCACATAGCCGTCCTCCATCAGCACGATGATGCGGCTGGCAAAGCGCGACACAAAATACCGGTCATGCGAGACAAACAGCAGGGTGCCGGTGAAGCCCTCGACCGCCTCCTCGATCCATTCGCGTGCGAGGATGTCCAGATGGTTGGTCGGCTCGTCCAGCACGAGCATGTTTAATTTATCATACATCAGCTCACACAGGCGCAGGCGGCTTTTCTCGCCGCCGGACAGCTTGGCGACCGTCTTGAGCTGATCCTCGCCGGAAAACTGGAACCGTCCCAGACGGTTGCGCGCGGTCTGAGGCGTGACGTTCTTGTCATAAATCAGCGTGTCCACCAGCGTGCGGTTTTCGTTTTCAAAGGTGACGACCTGCGGCAGATAGGCGGGCTTCAGTCCGTCGCCCTTCTTGACCGAGCCGTCGTCCGCCGGCTCCAGACCGAGGATGATATTCAGAAGAGTGGTCTTGCCCGTGCCGTTGTCGCCCAGAATGGCGACCTTTTCGCCGTTTTTGACGTTGAAGGTCACATCATGCAAAATCTCGCGCCCGTCGAAGGACTTGCAGATGCCGCGTACCTTGAGTACCTCCTCGGTCTCGTAGTCCGGGTCGCCGAAGGTCATGGACAGCTTTTTCTGCTTTTTCGGGCGGTCTGCGACCGTCATGCGCGCGATGCGCCTGTCGATGGAAAAGGCGCGCTTGTGCATCTTTTCCGTGCCCCACTGGTGCATTTTGCGCGACTGGTCCTCCAGACGCTTGACCGCCTCAAGCTGGTTCTGATGCTCTGCCATGCGGCGCTCGTAGCGGAGCTGACGCTCCTCGGCGTAGTAGCTGTACGAGCCCGCGTAAAAGTCCGCTCTGCCCTCGAACAGCTCGATGATGCGCTCGCAGCACTGGTCAAGGAAGTAGCGGTCATGCGAGATCGTGACCACGGTGCCCTCGTAGGAATCCAAAAAATTGCCCAGCCATTCGACCGCGTCCAGATCCAGATGGTTGGTCGGCTCGTCGAGCAGAAGGATGTCCGTATTTTCCAAAATGATGCGCGCGAGGTTGACGCGGGTTTTCTCGCCGCCGGAGAGCACCTCGAACTGCTGTGTGCGCATATCGCGGGAGATTTCCAGACCGTTGCACACCTTGTCCACCTCGACGTCCAGCGTGTAGCCGCCGAGCGTTTCCAGCTCCTGCTGGAGTGCGCCGTAGCGCGTGAGCAGGACGGGGTCCGTGCTGGTCTGCATCTGCTTTTCCAGCTCGGCCATCTGCTCCCGCACTGCGCGAATGCGGTGGAACGCCGAGCGGAGCACCTCCTCGACGGTCGCGCCCGGCTCAAAGACCGGAATCTGGTTGATGATGCCGACTGTGCGGTCCTTTGCGATGGACACCGTGCCGGAATCATAGGTGATCTCGCCGGTCAGGATGCGGAACAGGGTGGTCTTGCCCGCGCCGTTCGGACCGACGATTGCCACCTTTTCGCCGGGGAAGATATCGAACGTGATGTCACGCAGAATCTGGGTTTCCCCGAAAAATTTATTTAATCCATTGATGCTGATATCTGCCAAAATAAACCTCCAACGGTTAGAACATACAGAGAATACACAGAGCGCGCTGGTGTGAAAAGAAAACAAGCAAAAAGACCGCGCACAGGCGCGGCCTTGTATTTGCTGCTTTGCCGCGGATATCCGGTGCGGATCCGTGCCGGTTACAGCTTCTCCGGCTCGTCGAATACCTCGCCGAAGGTGTCCACGGTAACCGACTTCATCACCTGCGGTACGAGCGGCATATCGCTCCAGTTGCGCTTTACGGCAACGATCTTGTCGCAGACGTCCAGACCGGTGATGACGCGGCCGAATGCGGCATACTGTCCGTCCAGATGCGGTGCGTCCTCTACCATGAGGAAGAACTGCGAGCCTGCGGAGTTCGGATTCATTGCGCGCGCCATGGAAATCACACCGCGGGTGTGCTTCAGGTCGTTCTGGAAGCCGTTCATGCTGAACTCGCCCTTGATGGAATAGCCCGGGCCGCCGGTGCCGCGTCCGTCCGGATCGCCGCCCTGAATCATAAAGCCCGGAATGACGCGATGGAAGACGGTTCCATCATAAAAGCCCTTGGAAACCAGGCTGACAAAGTTGCGCACGGTGTTCGGCGCGATTTCCGGAAACAGCTCGATCTGGATTTCTCCGCCGTCCTCCATGACGATGGTTACAATCGGATTGGTCATATTACGCATTCTCCTGTGTCAAATTAAAATGATACTACTATATTAGCAAATTCGTTCCCGCGGTTCAAGTATGAAATGTAAATTCTTTGCATCCGGCGCAGTCAAAAGGAAACTGACAGATGATTGCATCAGGGTCGGAAAGCTGATAAAATAAGATCACAGAAACAACGGGAAAACAGCCTCAGGCGGACAGAAAGGATGACACAGCAATGAAAACGCAGAATGCAAAAAACTTTACCGAGCGGCTGGACAGCGAGAACATCAAGTGGACGGAGATGGAAAACAATGGCGGACGCGACCGCATCCGTCTGATCTACGGCGGCGACAATAAGGATCCGATCATACTGCACTTTCTGTTTGACGACGACGAGGAAACCATGAGCGTGCGCTGCTTCGATCTGTGCAGCTGCCCGAAGAATAGGAAGGCGAAGATGCTGATTGCGCTCAACCGCATCAACGCCAAGTATAAGTGGGTCAACTTCTACATGGACGACGACAACGATATTATCGCGCAGGTGGATATGGAGGTCGATCCGGAGACCGTGGGCAAGACCGGACGGCGCACGATTTCCATCTGTGTTTCGGTCATCGACGATGTATGGCCGGAGCTGCAAGAAGCGCTCAAGTAAGCAAAACAGAACGGCCGCAGGCGAATGCCTGCGGCTTTGCTGTGCTCCAAGGCGTATCATTCCGGAGCAAAAGCAGCATACTATCCGGTAGCTCCCGTGGAATTTACCATAAAATCGTCAAAAGTGTCACCAAACTGACATTTGAGAAAGTGAACGCATGGTGGTATAATCACAATATAGCGAGAGAACGATATTGCGGAGAAATAGAGATATTTTGCCCAAAGGGGGAAAACGGATATGAGACGATTTGTAATTGACCGGCAGAAGCTGACGGAAAATATCGCTTCCATCCGCGCGCGTGCCGGTGTGCCGATCATTGCGGTGCTGGACGCGGACGCCTGCGGCATGGGCATGTTCCGCATGGCGGAGCTGCTGGCGGAGCAGGGCGTGGAGCTGTTCGCGGTCAGCGATCCGGCGGATGCCGTCCGGCTGCGCGGGCGCGGATTTATTACGCAGACCATTCTGGTGCTGCGCTCCACCGCTGTGGCGGAGGATATCGAACAGATTATTGCGGCGGATGCCGTGGCGAGCATCGGCTCGATGCAGGCGGCGCAGGCGCTGATTGCGGCCTGTGCGGAGCGCGGCATTGCGGCGCAGGGTCATCTGCTGGTGCAGACCGGCTGGGGCATGAGCGGCTTTTCCGCGGACGACTATGAGGACATCCGACAGGTGTACCTGTCCACGCCGGATCTGGAAATCACCGGCATGTACACGCTGACGGCGGACGAAAAAACGCCGTCCAAACAGGCGGCAGTGCTGACGGAACTGGCGGCTCGTCTGCGCAAAGACGGCATTGATCCGGGTATGCTGCACGCCGCGGAGGATCGCGCCCTGCGCAGCTCGGATACCAGCGTGTTTCTGGACGCGGTGCGCGTACACCGCGCGTTCGGCGGCAGAATGGAGCCGCTGCACACGGTCGGCTGGTTGGAAACCGAGATTGTTGAGGTACAGGAGCTGGCACGCGGCTCGGTCTGTGCAGGCGTGCAGCTTCGTCAGCCGATTACGGCGGCGGTCATTCCGGTCGGACTGGCGGACGGCATCGAGGAGCCGGAGCCGGAGAGCAGATTCCGCCGCGCATCCAAGAAAGGCGGTTCCCCGGTCACGATTGCGGAGCAGCCGGTGCCGGTGCTGACGGTCGGGCAGTACGATACCCTGCTCAATGTCACGGGCATGGCGGTCAAGCCGGGCGACCTCGTGCGCATTGAGATCGACCCTGCGCAGTACGGCCGGAGGACGGAACAATATGAAATCTGATGCACCACTTTATGAGGCATTGCGGGAGCTGGCGGCCGGACAGGCCGCCCGTTTTCATATGCCCGGACATAAGGGCCGCGCGGCATTTGCGCTGCCCGACCCGTTTGCGGTTGACTATACCGAAATCAACGGCACGGGCAATCTGTACGAGGGCGATGAGCCGATTCTGTCCGCGGAGCGGGCGGCGGCGCGGTATTACGGCGCGGCGGACTGCCTGTTTCTGACCGGCGGCTCGACGCAGGGCGTGATGACCGCGATTGCGGCGGCGGTGCC
>JAEDEU010000066.1 GCA_016293155.1 Clostridiaceae bacterium
ACCGGCTGCGCGAGTCGCAGTAGATACACCCGTGCGTACAGCCGCGGTACAGATTGAAGCCGTTCTGTGCGGATAAAATCCCTTTCGCCTGAACAAAATGCATCCCGCCACCTCCTTTGTTTCAGTATACCACATTTTAGACGCAAAAACTGCCCGACCGGACAAAAAGCCGGCGGGCAGTCTGTTTTTATGCGTACTGTAAAATCGCGCCGCAGATCATCGCCGCAATCAGACAGGCGGCGGACAGGATCGAGCAGATGGTCTGCACGCGGAATTTCTTCGCGCCGGAGCGCTTTGCCTGCTCCGGATCAATTTCCTTCTGCTCAATTTTTACGAACTGCATCGCTCTGCCGTCCCGACGGGCGAGGGAGTGCTCATCCAGCTCCTGCGTGCGTTCGCCGAGCTTGCTCCAGTCATACGTCAGTCGGGAGATCAGCCCGACCGCACCAAAGACCAGAAACAGCGCCAAAAAGATCACCATCAAAGTTTTCATACCGTTCCTCCAAAAAAGAAAAGCCGCGGATGGCTCTCCCACCCGCAGCTCTTGACTCATGCAAATACATTCAGCAGCAGTGCCAGAATGACAAACAGAACACCGCAGACGGTGGTCAGTCTCGCCATCACCGCATCAACGCCGCGCTTGCCGCCCTTGCCGTAGTAGGTATCCGAGCTGCCGCCGGTCAGTGCGCCGGACATACCTTCCTTTGCGCCCTTTTGCAGCAGGATGGATACGATCATAACGATGCAGACAATGAGCATGATAACCGCCAGAACCATCTCAATCGTAGACATATCAGTTCAAACCTCCGAACTTTTCAAAGCAAATTAATCCGTTTGGGTGTGCGCACCGCGCGCCTGCCCCATAAATGCAGTTTTTATCATAGCACAGGTTTTTGCGGTTTGCAAGACAAAAACGCAAATTCACATGCCGAAATCTGCGCGGTCATACTCCAGCGGAGAGGTCTGCTTTTCCTCGTCCAGATACTTCTGCGTGCGGTCCGCCAGCGGCTTGCCCATGTAATTGGTATACATTTTCCCGCTGCTGACATCAATGATGCACAGCCGCGCGCTGCTGTGACCGTATTCCTGCTTCCGCGGATCATATTTGACCTCGTTCTTATATCTGCGCAGCTTTGTGCGCAGCAGCAGCGGCATATGATCGGTCAGGACAATCATGCTCAGGAAGGTAAACTCATGCCCTTTTCTGGGCTTGACCAGCGTTTTGACCATTTCATCCAGCGTGTCGCAGTACTTTTGCAGCTTGTCCGCGTCCAGCGCCTCGCAGCGCGCGACATAGCAGTGCTCCAGCATGATTGCGAGCCGCCGCATCCCCGGCAGCAGACGCGTGACATTGATGCCGTCGTCAAAGAATCTGGCATACAGCGGATAAACCTCCCCGCCGAATTCCCGGTCGCGCTGGGTCTCAAAGTCCTTCCGCATCGCACACTCCAGGCGGGCGAGCATCCGGTCACTTTTTTGTACAAAATCTTCCATTGCTTTTCCTCTCCGTATGTTTTCCCGCCATGGGGAAACCATAATTTATGCGGGATACAGCCCCTGCTCGGTCATGCGGCGCAGCGCCTCTACGACCACCGGCTTGTCCTCCTGATAGGTCACGCCGTACCATTTTGCGCCGCACTCCAACACCTGTGCCGTTGCACGGTCGTTCTCGAGCAGATTGCTCACCGCAGTCGGCAGATAAAACTCCGCCTTTTCCGGATTCAGCGGCAGCTTATTGTGCATAAAGTCCACCATGCCGTTTTCCAGCTCATCCAGGAAGGACGGCGTAAAGCCCCACATATTCATGGAAACCACGGTGCCCTCGGCAATCTCGCCTGCCTCCGGATCGCGGATCACGCCGTCTGCATCGCGCGCAATCGCGGTGCGTTCGGTGATTCCGGTGAGATATCCGTTTTCGTCCACGCTGCACACGCCGCGCGAAACCGTACCATTTTCCGTCAGCGTGTTCTCCACGCGGTAGCCGACCATGCAGTAACGGTATTTTTCATCGTCCTGTGCATCCTTCAGGTAGTCATACATGGCGGAAAACGCCTCTGCGCCGTAGAAATCATCCGCATTGATGACCGCAAACGGCTCGTCCACCACGTGGCGGATGCAGTAAATCGCATGACCTGTGCCGAGCGGCTTCACTCTGCCCTCCGGCATCGTGCAGTCCTCCGGCAGGTCGCACGCAGACTGGAACACATATTCCACCTGCATCAGCTTTTCCGCATCCCGTCCGATGCGCTCCTGAAATGCCTCCAGCAGCTCTTCCTTGATGATGAACACAACCTTGCGGAAGCCCGCCTTCCATGCATCATAAATGGAATAATTCATAATGATCTGCCCGTTCGGGCCAACCGGATCAATCTGTTTCAGTCCGCCGTAACGCGAGCCCATGCCCGCCGCCATAACGACAAGAATAGGATTTGCCATTTTAAAAACCCTCCACCTGTTTATTCTCCGACCGCAGCGACTGCGGTATAGCTTTATTATATCTGAAATTATTACACCACACAACCGCATTGTGCAATTTTTTCGCAAACACTTTACAATTCGCCATCCATCCACAAAAACGAAAGGAGCCTCTCCGTCATGAGAAAAACCAAAATCATCTGTACCCTCGGTCCCGCCACGGACGACGACAACACCCTGACCGCCATGCTGCGCGCCGGAATGAACGTTGCGCGGCTGAATTTCAGCCACGGCACGCACGAAGAACACGCGCAGCGCATTGAACGCATTCTGCGTCTGCGCCGGGAAACCGGCGCGCCGCTCGGCATCCTGCTCGACACCAAGGGTCCGGAAATCCGTATCGGAACCTTTGCGGACGGCAAAATTCGGCTTTCGGCAGGCCAGCTGTTTACGCTGACCACGCAGGAAACCGAGGGCACCTCCGAGCGCGTCTGGGTCAACTATCCCAATCTGCCGAGCGAGCTGCACGAGGGCGCACGCCTGCTGATTGATGACGGGCTGATTGCGATGACCGTCGTGCGGCTGACGGCAACCGACGTCGTCTGCCGTGTGGAAAACAGCGCACCCCTGTCCTCCCGCAAATCCATCAACCTGCCCGGCATCCCGCTCCGCCTGCCCTATCTCTCCGAGCGCGACCGCGCTGACCTGCGCTTCGGCGCGCAGTATCCGGCGGATTTTATCGCCGCCTCCTTTGTGCGCAGCGCGGATGATATCCGTGTTCTGAAAACATTTCTGCTGGAGGAAAATCTGCTGCCGAATGTGCGCATCATCGCCAAAATCGAAAACCGCGAGGGCTTTGACCATCTCTCCGAAATTCTGGATGTGGCGGACGGCATCATGATTGCACGCGGCGATATGGGCGTGGAGGTGCCGTTTTCCGAGCTGCCGCAGATGCAGAAGCGCATCATCAAGCAGTGCATCTCGCGCGGCAGGCTGGTCATCACCGCGACGCAGATGCTGGATTCCATGACCTCCCGTCCGCGCCCGACGCGCGCCGAGGTATCCGATGTGGCAAACGCGGTTTATGACGGCACCGGCGCGGTCATGCTTTCGGGCGAGACCTCGGTCGGGCACGACCCCGCCGCAGTCGTGCAGACCATGGCGGAAATCTGCGTCCGTGCCGAGCAGTGCATTCACTACGCGCGCCGCCGCCGCACGCGACTGGAATTTGAGCACCTGCGCCCCAATGTAGACCGCGTGACTGCCGGCATGACGCAGTCCACCGTCACCGCCGCGGAAACGCTGGACTGTGCCGCGATTGTCGCCATCACGGACTCCGGACGCACGCCGATTGCCCTTTCCAGCTACCGTCCGGAAAAGCCGCTGATCGGCGCCGCGCCGGATGAGCAGACCTTTCACCGGCTTTCCCTGTACTGGGGCATTCTGCCGCTGCGGTGCGAGCGCCCGACCTCGGATGCAATGCTGTACCGGGAATCCATCCGCGCCGCCGTGCAGTCCGGACTGTGCCGTCCGGATGATCTGCTCATCCTCACCGCCGGTATGCCGGTCGGCGAGGCACAGTTCACCAATACCATCCGCGTGCACCGCATCAGCGTGCAGGATTTCCGCGAATTCGGCAAAAACCCTAAAAAGTTTACAGACAATTCGCAATTTGACACAGTTTTGTAATTGCATCCTTCCCCTAAAACGAGTATCATAGAGTTGTATCATTTATCAACAATTGGGGAAGGAATTTCATTATGAGTCAAAATCAGCCGCCGCGCAGACCGCCCCGTGACCGCGAGGAGCGACTGCGTATGTATGAAAACGAGCAGCAGGAACGGAAGCCGCGCAGGAACGCTCCCAAAACGCGAAAACGCGGTATCCTCTCCACCATTCTGTCCATTCTTCTGGTGGCAGTACTGGCAGTCGCCGTATGCATCGGTGTGCTCGGCTACAAGCTATTTTCCAGCTACGAATACGATGACACCAATGACAGCGCGATTGCGGACACCGTGGGCGAGGACGGAATTATGACCGTTGCCCTGTTCGGTGTGGACACCCGCAGCTGGAGCGATACCTCGCGTTCGGACGCCATTATGGTGATGGCGGTTGACCCGCAGCGCGGCAAGATCAAGCTGACCTCGCTCATGCGCGACAGCTATGTGGAGGTGCCGGGCCACGGACACACCAAGCTGTGCCATGCCTATGCCTACGGCGGCCCGCAGCTTGCAATGCAGACCATCAACGAATGCTTCGGCACCAACATTACGGAATATGCCACCGTCAATCTGGAGCAGATCTCCGAGATCATTGACGCGATGGGCGGCGTCACCGTGGACATCAGCGAAGCGGAGCTTGCAGAGGCGAACAAGCATATCGCAAACTACTGCAAGGAAAACGACATCAAAAATGCGGATTCTTACCAGCTCACGCAGTCCGGTGAACAAAATCTAAATGGTTTACAGGCAATGGTCTACGGACGCATCCGAAAGGGCAATACCGGCGGCGACTGGCAGCGCACCGAGCGCCAGTCCCTCATCCTGCAAAAGCTGTTCTCCAAGATCAGCAGCGCCAATCCGATCCAGTGCGTCAAATTCATGAATGCACTCCTGCCCAATATGCGCTCCTCTCTGAGTGCGGACGATATCATCTATATGGGCATCAACACAATCCGCCACGGTATGCCGAAAATGGAGCACACCCGTCTGCCGCTGGACGGCGAATGGAACTATGCCACCATCGGCGGCGCCTCTTATATCACATTCAGTGACGAGGTTCTGACGCAGCATCTGCACGACTATATCTACAACGATGTCAAGCCGTCTGTAAGCGAATAACCCCCTCTGTAAACGCACAAAATCCCTCTGAGTTTACCGCTCAGAGGGATTTTTTTATGTCATTATGCCATATTGACGTCTTCCGGGGATGCAGCGGCTTCGCCGAATGTTTCCTGTTCCAGCCGCAGTCTGCGCTCGCGCTTTTCCCGCTTTTTGCGTTCTCTCAGCTCCTTGAAAAATGCGCTCAGCACACCCGCGCATTCCTCCTCCAGCACGCCGCCGACCAGCTCGGGATGATGATTATAGTCCAGCTCAAACAGATTCACAATGCTGCCACAGGAGCCTGCCTTGCTGTCCACAGCACCGTAATATACGGTCTTGATGCGCGCGTTGATGATCGCACCCGCACACATCGGGCACGGCTCAAGCGTCACATACAGGTCGCATTTGTGCAGCCGCCAGCCGCCCAGCTTTTTGCACGCCTTGCCGATCGCCTCAATCTCCGCATGGGAGAGCGCGGTTTTCTTGGTCTCGCGCCGGTTGCGTCCGCGCCCGACAATTTTGCCGTCACACACGATGACGCAGCCCACCGGTACTTCCCCCTCGTCTGCGGATTTTTTCGCCAGCCGAAGCGCCGCCTTCATATATTTTTCCTGTTCCGTCATGCAATAAACTCCAGATTCTGAATGATATAGTAAACACTGAATGCCAGCGTGACCAGCATCGGGATACTGGTCAGATAGGCGCGCGCAATCGGTGCATCCGCCGCAGGCTCGGCGGACGGCAGCAGACCGCGCCATGAGCCGCATTCCGTATACAGTCGGATCAGACCGACAACGCCCAGTGCCAGCGTCACCAGAACCTGCGCCGCGGCAAGCAGTGCATACACCGAATACGGCAGCACGTTCTCCGCCGCATTCATCATAATATAGGTCATGTTGACCGCGATATGTCCGACCATGGACGGCAGAATGCTGTCATACCGCTTTCGGAAAATGCCGCCCATCAGACCGAAGCCGAGCGCCAGCGGCAGAATGGTAATACTCGAATGTCCCAGCCAGAACAGCACCGCCGTAATCCAGATTGCCGGCCAGGTGCCCGCTGTGCGCTCTGCCACCTTGAAATAAAAGCCGCGGTAGCACAGCTCCTCCATCAGAGGAGGAAGAACGGCGATAGATATCATGTGCAGCAGCAGCGCCGGAATGCTGTCCGGCAGCACATAGGGTGTTACCGGCTCGCTGACACCGCTGCTGTTTAAAAACAGCTCCAGAAATCCGCCCAGATAGCCGCCCGCGGTGGAAAGTCCGAGCGCCAGAAACACCGCTGTGAGATAGGCCGAGCGCGGCGGTCTGCCCTCGCCCGCCATGGTGCGCAGGCTCATGCCGTCCACCTTCGCCATCAGCAAAAACGGCACGGCAAACACCAGCAGATACGCCGCCAGATCACACAGCTCCGCCATGGTGCGTCCGTACAGCGGCAGCAGCCCGATGAGCATCAGCAGCGGCGTACACAGCACACCGCTGAATGCGCTCTCCGCCAAAAGAGTCAGTCCGATGAGATTGGCGGAACCCCGGATTCGTTTCATTTGTGTGCGCATACTCCCGCCCCTTTCGCCATTATCATATCACAGTTCCGCTGCAATGTCATGGAGATTCCTTAAATTGCGTGCAAAAACCGTTCGATAACAAAAAACACGGCGTCTCACTGTCTCTCAACAATCAGACGCCGTCTACTTTGTTATATTCTTGTCGCTATTGTCATTCATAACCTCTGTAACACCTTTCCGACCATGTTGTTTGTTTTCCTGCTCAACCGGTCAGAATGCGTCCAGCGGTCTGCACTGACATTTCTTCATATGCAATCGCTTCCTTTTATTTTTTGTTTTTGTTTTTTCGGCTGCCGCGGTATTTCTCAGCCCCCGGAATGTGCACCTCGTGCAGATATCTCAGCTGAGCCGCAACCAGATCATGAAAATAACCCATCTCATCCACCTGCCTTTTTGAGCTGCGCTTAGTATGGCATTTCGTCTGCCATTTTATGCAGCGGCCGGTCAATGCGTGCGATGCTTATCGGCTGCGTTCGCCGTTTCCCTCTGCGCCTCTGGGCTGTTCTCCCAGCTCCTGCATCGTGCCGAGCCGTCCGGAGAGCTTGCTGCTCATACGCGCTTGGATGATTTCATTTAAAATTCGAAACATGTTGCATCCTTCCTGTTTCGGGTCAGGTAGGTGTTACTTGCGGGTGCGGCCCTTGAGCTGCTCCAGCTCGCCCATGCGTGCTGCTACCAGTCCTTCGAAAAATCCAAACTTCTTCATTACTCTGCTTCCCTCCTTTCTGCCTGTGTCGAAATCCTATCCTCTTACTTGCGGGTGCGACCCTTGAGCTGCTCCAGCTCGCCCATGCGTGCTGCTACCAGTCCTTCGAAAAATCCAAACTTCTTCATTACTCTGCTTCCCTCCTTTCTGCCTGTGTCGAAATCCTATCCTCTTACTTGCGGGTGCGACCCTTGAGCTGCTCCAGCTCGCCCATGCGTGCTGCTACCAGTCCTTCAAAAAATCCG
>JAEDEU010000067.1 GCA_016293155.1 Clostridiaceae bacterium
ATGAGCTTATCCATAGCGGCCTCCATCTCCGCCGCCTGTTGTTCCGATACTGTGGCCTCCGCCGGGAGCCGTGCGTAAGCCCTGTAAATCTGCTGTGGAGTAACCGCAATCGGGAGCCTCCGCGCCTCATCAATGAGGTTGCCTATTGCCCTTTGAACCTGTTTCTCGAGTTCATCAATTTTGAGCGGGTTTCCGTCCTTATCGGATATTGTGGCCTCTATGAAGAGCTCCCCCGCTTTAGTTTTATTGCCTACATTGAGGTCATATCCAGCCGCGCCGGAGCGGGCTATATCTGTTTGCTTTCTCCAGGCTTTGGAAACCGGGAGGCCGAAGAAATCACTTTGCGAAATCTCCGTGATGAGGCTGCGCTCCTTCGGGTTGAAATACTCCCAAATTGATTCACTATAGGGCTTTCCGCTCGCCTGGTGAAAAGCGAGATATGCCTCCGTTGCGGCTTGTACGAGCGCGATCTCCTGCTCACCGATGAATCCGGCCTCTTGCGGCTTAAATTCCGGATGAGTGGCGTAAAAGCTCAAATTGAGGATTTGGAGCGCCTCCTGGAGCTCCGTTCCTTCATCGCCTGGAAGGTCATCAAACGAGAGTTCGGGGAACGGGCGCGAGATATGCTCCGTCATCTTATTGATCATCTCCAGGAGCCCTGGAGCGGCCTGCATGAGTATGCGCTTTTCCTCCTCCGTGATCTCCGGCTTTCCCGACTTGCCGTGCTTCTTTCCCTGGAGAATATCGAGCGCCTTGTTATCAATGACAAGCTGCGTTTTCACGAAATCGCTTTGGATGTATATACGGCTTTGCTCTCTTTGATGAGCTCTCGCAATCTCCAGTATGAGGCGCTTTTGTTCGTTTGTCCTGGTTGCCGGGTCTGCAATATCGGATTCCTCCAGGTGGAGGAGCTCCGCCGCCTTGCGAGTAAGGGCTTTATCATAGCTTCTGTTGTATTTCTCAATGAGATCCTCCGGTGCTCCGTTGTCGATGAGGTAATCAATGCCGTGAGCCATGAGCCCTAAATCAAACTCGATTGTGCCGATTGCTTTCCGGAGCTCCTCGCCCTGTAGGAAAGACTTCCCGTCATGGTTCTCTGCCATCGGTTCCGCCCTCTCAATCTATGCTCATATCGAACATGTCTTTGTTCCGGTTGACATTGTGTGAGGCTATGGCCTCCACGGCTCCAGCCTGGAGGGTTGCGGCCCCTACTATAGCCTGTGCGGCCTTGAGGCGAACGGCTCCGGGCTGTTGCTTGTCCTCCATGAGCTCCAGCATAACCGCCACCGCCCGCTCCCGGTTCTGCTCCAGGCGCTCCAGGTGAAGCGTTGCGGCCTCCTCCTGCAATGCCTTATAGGCTCGAGCGAAATCAATATCCTCATGGAGATAGTTATACATGGTTCTCCGGCTGATTCCAGCCTTTTCAGCCGCCTCCGAAATGGATGAGCTCTCCAGGAGCGCCGCGAGAGCCTGGTTCTTTTTCATATCGGATTTTGCCATTATTCACGCTTCTCCTTTGCTTCGTTCACTCGTTCCCGGAGCTCTCTCGAGGCCGTGAAGGATAGCACCGTGCGCGGCTTTCCGGGCATGAGCTCCCCGGTTTTGAAGTTACGAGCCGTTCCGGCTTTCCTGTGCCGGAGCTCCAGGGAGCCGAAGCCTTTAAGCCGAATATCCTCTCCGGCCTCTAGCGCCTCCGCCGCGATGGAGAGAGCCGCCTCGAGAATCTCTCCGGCCTTCTCCTGTGTTACCCTGGTTCGCTTTGCTGTCTGTCGAATCAATTCCGTTTTGTTCATGCTCCGCCTCACTTTCCGCGCCGCCGCTTGTCGATTTGTGCCGCAACCTTGCCGAATTGAACCTTGCTCACGAGGGGCTCATGGTTGCCCTTTATAGGCTTGCCCTGGTGCATGAGCTCACCGATATAGAACCGATTCCGGAGAATAACCTGGACATTGCCCGCGCTCCAGGTGCACCCGCGCCGGGTCTTATAGCCCTTCTCGTTGAGGAACTCCGCGAGCTGGTTGAGGCTCTTTCCCTTCTGCCCTTCCGTGAACATCTGTTTCACGATTGCGGCCTCTTCCGGCTCAACCTCAACGCTCTTTTTATCCGCGCTATACCTGTAGCCGAAGGGGCAAACTCCGGCGGGCTTATCTCCGGCCTTTGCTTTGACAGTACGGCCTCGAGCGAGCTTCAAAGAAATGCTCATGCGCTCGTATACATCCAGCGCCTCCATGATTGCGTTGATGAGGTAATCATTCGGGTCTTTGGTGTAAAGGTCGTATTTGGGCTGTTCAACGCTGATGATTCGCGCCTCGCGTTTCATGAGCTCGCGCCGGATGATTGCTTTGGTCATATCAGAGCGCCACAACCTGGAAGTGTTCAGCACGATAACAACATCCCCGGCCTCCAGCATGGAGAGCATTTCCATGAGCGCCTCGCGCTTGCCGATTGCCTCATCGTCATCGGTATCCTTTAGGTTGCCGGAGATTCCCTCATCGCGGAAGATGAGCTCCAGCTCCAGGCCGTGCTCGTGTGCGTATTTCTTAATGCCTTGCTCTTGAGCCTCCAGGCCGAAGCCCTTCTCCGCCTGTGTTTCCGTGCTCACTCTGCAATAGCCGTAATATTTCATGCTTCAAGCCCTCAATTCCGTGTATTATTGGCTCCTCAAGCATTATATCAAATCCACTTCAAAAAGTCAATGTCATGAATGATACTTTAATTCAAATCAAAAGACTTTGCAGGAAACACAAGGCTTTCAAGCGATTTAATGAGTTTTCATCTTGAAGGGTTCATAGCCCGATTTGATGGAGGTTGAGTCCATCATGAAATTTGATGAGCCTCCGCTCCTCCGTTCTGTATTCCGTGCGCTTATCCATCTTTGAGCTCCTGGAGGCCTCATAGAGCCGTTTGAGCCCTCGCCCTGGTATTTCCTCGCTCTCGAGGCTGGAGGCGCTCACAAGGCCGCTCTCGTGCCTCCTGGAGCCCTTCTCGCGCCGAAGGCGTATAATTGCGCTCCCGCTCCCTGGTTCCCCGCCGGAGGCCGCACGAGCTCCGCCTGTAAAGGTGGTGAGTAAGTGCGCCCTTGCTGTTTTTTTGGGGGTTGAGCGAGGGTTCCGGCTCTTATAGGCTGGAGAGATTTGAATACCCCCTCCCTCAATTCCCCGGAGATTTTCGCGGCTCTGTTGCGTGGTCTGCCTGGTATGGCCTGTAAAAAATAGGGCTCCCCTCCCGGTTTTTGTGGGAAAAAAGCGGCAAAAAGCGGCAAAATGAGCATGAAGCATGAAAAAAGCGGAGGCTTTACGCTCTCCGCCCTGTTATTTGCCTGTTACCAGGGAAACGAGGATTCAGCTCTCGCCGCCCTCGTTCTCCTTCTTTGAGAAATGCCTCCGGAACCACGCTCTCACGCCGCGCTCATCGCCTCCGGCTGGAAGTGCTCGCGGAGTTGGTATCTTCGCCGTTGCTATCGCCTGGAGCTGTTGAGCTCTATCGAGTGATACTTGAGCCCGCTCCAGGGAGCCCCGGAGAAAATCTCTTTCGTCTGTGAGGGCTTTGTTCAGCTCCTCCAGCCGTTTTATTTCGGCTTTTAACCATTCAACCGATTTTTCGCCGCTTTCGCCCTCTTTGGTTGAATTTTCGCCCTCGCTGGTTGAAAATTCAACCGGGCTTTCAACCTCTCCAGGCTCGCCCTGGTTCCCCGGTTCGGTCTCGATTGCCTCCGGAACCTGTAAGGAATAGAGCTCCCGGAGCCGTGCTTCTCCCTCCGGAGATAGAGCGCTCGAGCCCTTTGTTTTCAGCGAGGAGAGCTCAATTCCCTCCCGCTTGAGGCGCTTGTATATCGCCTTATCGGATACGCCTATTTGAGCCGCAAATTCTTTGATAGTCATGAGCTCCGCCCTCATTCCCTCGTTTTCTACCCTGGTAGAATATTTTTCTCCCGATTCAACCGGATTCCTGTCGCTTTCAACCGGGATTCAACCGGAATTTTCAACCGAAGAAGGGGAGAGCCCTCCACCGGGTTTGTGATACATCGCGAGAATAGGCTCTATTTTGCCCTGTGAGGCCTCTCTCGCCCTAGATGAGGATTTATACACTCTCGAGCTTAAAAGCGAAAATAGAGCCGTTTCCGCCCTGTTTTCATGGGGTTCCGGGCAGCTCTCGCGGCCTATCAAAAGACTTGCTCCCGCGCCTCTTTGAAAACCATATCCAGGAGGTCGAAAAGGGGAATAGTGAGCGCCTTTCCGATGAGCCCCCGCTCCTGGTAGAGCTCATTCATTTCCGCCGCCGCTGATTGAAATACCCTCACGGCCTCCTCGTTATCGTCTTCCTGGCGAGCCGCCGCCCGAAGCTGTGGAGCGTATTTCTCATAGAACCGATAAAGAGAGCTCCAGGCCTCACGCTCTGCCGGAGAAATCTTCCCCGCGCTGTTGCCCCGCTGTTCACTTTGCTGATTCTTTGCTCCAGGAGGAACTGGAGCCGGAGCCCTGGCCTCCTCCATAGCCGCCTCGAGCGTTATCTGTTTCGGGTTGCCCTGTATGCGGAGGAGCCTCTCGAGAGTGCTGTTATTCTCCATGAGCGCCTCCCTCAACCACGCCCGCGCTTTACAGGCTTCGCCGTGAAGGGATTCTCGCTGTCATCCTCAACCGGGATAAAATCGCTCTTTTCCTGGTAGAAGTTGAAGAACGGATAGTAATCCAGGCGGAGAGAGGTTCCCTTCCTGCCGTTGCGGAACTTGAGGATTTTGAGCTCTATCTCTTCCGCGCCGCCCTGGTTGCCCCGGTTCTGCTGTGTTTTGATGAGCTCGCGGATACGCTTCTCTCGTGCCTTGTCCGCCTCGCCCTCCTGGTAATCCATGCCGAAGAACTGGAGGCCGATGAGCACATCGGAGGAGTATTCAATCGCGCCGCTTTCTTTGAAAGCCGCATTGTTTATCGGGTTGAGGTAATTATCACGATTCAGCGAGGAGATACCGAAAACCGGGATTCCCTTATCCCTGGAGAGGCGTTTCAGCTCGAGCACGGCTTTATCCGTGTTCTGCTTGTCGGAGGCTCGCATATCCGCCGGAGCGAGGATTTGCAAATAGTCAATCACGACAACCGGAGAGCGGCCTGTAGTGCGAATATGAGCCTCCACGGCCTCCCGGATTTGCTCCACGCCGATATTGCCCACGCCCTCATGGAACCATATTCTCGCGCCGGAGGTCTTTCTGTACCGATCCGCCGCCTCCGCGATGAGCTTTATCTCGCTTTCCTGGTAATTGCTCCAGCGCTTGCCGGAGAGGATTCCGAGGGTTGTTTTACCCATGCTGGAGCTCCTGCCGGAGAGCTCGAAGGTGAGGCGGGAGAGGCTCTTCGCGATGAGCTCCCGCTGTGCCATCTCCAGCGAGAAGAAAAGTACATCATGCCCCGCCGCCGCGATATTATCCGCAACCTGTAGCGTGAAGGTTGTTTTGCCGAGGCTCGTGATAGCGCCGATGATATACAAGCCGGGATACAATCCTCCATCGAGAAGAGAATCCAGCCCCCGGAACCCTGTTTCGATTGCGGGCGAGCTCTTGCTCCGTTCTATCTCATCGAAAAAGCCATCAATAGCGCCGCTCGCGCTCTTGCCCTGGTATTGCTCCAGGCGCTCCCGCTCCGCTTTTTCCCTCGCTTCGTCCACGCTTCGGAGCGCTGATTCGATACTCTGCCGGAGCTCTCCGGGCTTGCCGTGCTGGAGGAGCTCGTTCGGGTCTTTCGCGGTTCCGGCGATATTGGCCTCTATGAAGGTGAAGCCCTTCTCCTCCAGCATTGCCGCGAGCTCTCGCTGTCCGGCTTGCCCTGGTTCATCGTTATCCAGGGAGAGGATGAGGAGCCCCGCCGGAGCCTTTTTCTCGAGCTGTTTGATGAGCTTTCGAGCGCCTTTTCCGCCGATTGCCACGGCTCGCCCGCCCTCCTGCTCGATGGAGATAGCACACAATTGAGATTCAACCACGAACACCGGAGAACCGGAATAGAGGGCTCCCGCATTGAATACAGGCTCCTCTCCGGCCTTGTCTGTATTCGGCTTATCGAAGTGTTTCTCCGTGATTGCCCTCCAGGCGATATAATGCCCTGTAGGGTCATAAGGAATGACGATAGCCGGATAGTTACCGCGCCCCGCGAAATAATGGTTCTGCTCGAAACCGAGCTTGAACCGCTCCATGGTTTGAGCCGTGAAGCCGCGCTCCTGGAGGTACTTCTCGCCGGAGGAACCGGAGAGCTCCTCATGAGCTCGCGCCGCCTCGCCGGAGAAATCGGCTTTCGGAGGAGCCTCCACCGGAGCCGGAGCTGTTGCTGGTTTGGTGGAGGTGCTCACGCTCCGAAAATCCTCCGCCGCGCTGGTTCTGTGTGCCGTCCCTGGTTCGTACTTCTCAATCATTGCCCTGGTTGCCTCCTGGAGCTCTGTTCCGGTTCTCGCGGCCTGTAGGTCGAATATGTCACCATAGAAGCCGCACGAGAAGCATTTTCCGTGTATGCCGTCCTTATCAATGCTGAAAGCCGCCGTTCCCTTCGAGCCCTTTCCGGAGCCGCATAGCGGGCAAAAGTAGAATCCGCGCTGTTTCGAGGGTTCCAGTTCCTCCCGGAGCCGTTGCTTGATTCTGTCGAGGTCTGCCATTGCTCAAATCCTGCCTTTCTGCTATAATGCAGGAGCGAGGTTTCCGCCCTCGCCCTGGTTCCCCGCGCCGCCTCTTCATCCTGTCACGGCTGGAGGCGGAGCTTTTCTTTTTACAGGCCTATCATAGCACGAGCGCGCTCGTTTTGCGAGGTATACCGAAGCAAACGAGCCGCGAGGTTCGTTTACTTCGTTCACTTCGTTCACTTGGGCGATTCGGAGGGGGGCTCGAAACTCTCTGTATTTACAGGGTAAATCGAGCCTTTTTCATGCTCGTGAACTTGTGGCTAGCTGGGGGTCAACTTGTGGCTAGCTGGGGGTCAACCTGTGGCTAGCTGGGGGTCAACTTGTGGCTAGCTGGGGGTCAATCCTGGAGCCTTGGAGGCCGTTAAAGTGTGATTTTGAAGCCGATAATCTTCCGTCCCTCTTTTGCCTCTTCAAACTTTTTGAGCTGTCCTTCCTTCCGGAGCTCCTCCAGGTATAGGCCGATATTCTTCCGGAGGGTTCTATCCGTTTGAGCTGTGAGAGCGATTCCACAATCCGCCGCCACTTCATCAACGCGGATGATATTTATAAAGCTCTTTTTGTTCTCTTTTCGCTCCTGCATCCGGAGGAGCCTCGTGAGAACCTCTGTTTTTACGGCTATACTCCTCGCGGTTCCCCTTACGCCATCGGTTTTATCGGCTTTGGTAGCGGGCTTTCCAGCACCGAGGAGGAACCTATTCGGAACCCGCGCAATCTGCCCGACAACATGAGAATACTTGTAGTACATCGGATATTCATAGATGATATAGCCCTTTGTCCATGTTCCATCATGAGCCTGGAGAGCCTTTTTCGAGCCTGTAATGAGGGCTCCGCTCTCGTATCCGGCTTTAGGGCTCGAATAATCATAATCGGCCTGTTGCTTTATCCGTTTGTGTTGCTCGAGCTGTTTTTTGTAGTTGATGGTTCCGGGAGCTGTGATGAGCTTATCCATAGCGGCCTCCATCTCCGCCGCCTGTTGTTCCGATACTGTGG
>JAEDEU010000068.1 GCA_016293155.1 Clostridiaceae bacterium
ACTTTACGGTAACTGTTTCCGTGGAGCTGGCAGAAGCAACCGAGACGATGAAGAAATATCTGTAAGTCTACTTAACAGAAATCAGACGGTATCGCATTGCGGTACCGTCTTTTTTTAAAACAGATTTATACAGGAAAATCTGAAAAGAAGTAAAAAGTATAAAATTCCTATGAATGATATGTCGAAAAAAGTCGAATTTTGGCAGACGTGGAAAAGTGAATAAAAAAACATTTTTGTTTTGATAGAAGTGCATATTTTATCGCATTCTATCAGATGATATAATATGTATGTGTTCGGTATGATTGGTGACATTCGGAATGGGCGTCAGCTCCTGCAAGCACACCCATTCATCCGCAGTGATAGATCGCGTCTGGCGCGGAACACTACGGATGGAGAGGAGTGATGCCATGAAGAAAAAAGCAAGGGCGGCGGTCTGTGCGCTCATTGCGGTCGTTTTGCTGATGACACAGACGCTGGCTGCGTCGCTGATTCCGGTAGGACGGCCTGTGGGCGTATGTATGACGGCTCAGGGCGTGGTTGTCTCGGCTCTGACCGATGTAGAGACCGCGTCCGGCACCCGGCGCCCGGCAGAACAGGCGGGCATACGGGCAGGAGACATTCTGCTGACGGCAAACGGAGTCGAGCTGAGTTCCGGAGAGCAGCTCGCGGATTTGTCCGCAAGTGGAAAAACGCTTCAGCTTACCGGTCTGCGCGGAGAAAAGAAATTTTCGGTTTCGGTCACGCCGGTCAAGAGCAGTCGTGACCATGCCTACCATATCGGCCTGCTGGTACGGGACAGTATGGCGGGGATCGGTACAATCACGTATATTGATCCGGCAGACGGGAGCTTCGGCGCGCTGGGACACGCGGTTTGCGATGTTGATTCCGGCGTACAGCTGCCGCTCAGCAGCGGCCTGATTACACCGGCAGAGGTAATCAGCGTGATTAAAGGGCGAGCCGGCGAGCCGGGGGAGCTGATCGGTTCCTTTGAGGAAATGACGCATTTGGGCAGCCTGAAGAAAAATACGGCATACGGTATTTTCGGCACGCTGTCGGATGACCGGCTGTATCGGACGGGTAAATGCATGGAAACCGCAGAGGAGGAACAGATCCACACCGGAAAGGCGCAGATTCTTTCCTGTGTGAGCGGTGAAGAACCTCAGTATTTTGATATCAAAATTGAGCACGTTTACCGCGGCGCAAAGGACGGACGCGGAATGGCAATCAAGGTTGTGGACAAGCAGCTGATCGAAAAAACCGGAGGAATTGTACAGGGAATGTCAGGTTCTCCGATTATTCAGGACGGGCGGCTGGTGGGTGCTGTGACACATGTACTGATCACCGATGCCACCAGAGGCTATGGAATCACAATTGAGGATATGCTGAACGCAGAAAATTAACCAATCAAACGCAGGACGGCTGCGGAATTTGATCCGCCGCAGCTGTCCCGCCTTTTATAAAAACGGGAGGAGGGGGCATTCATGAAAAAGAAAAATATTTCCGTTTATTTATGCTATCTGCTCCGGCATCACCCGGAGGCAGTGTCGCTGGATATGGACCGGCATGGATGGGTTGATACGGCACAGCTGATTGATCATGTCAATGCCGCCGGAAAATATACGCTGACGCTGCCGCAGCTGAAGCAGATTGCAGCAGAGGATGAGAAGGGGCGGTACCGTTTTAATGAGGACTGCTCACGCATAAAGGCATGTCAGGGACATTCGATTCCGTGGGTGCAGCCGGAGCTGACGGAAAGTGAGCCGCCGGAGCTTCTGTATCACGGTACGACCGTCTCGGCGTGGCAGAAAATCCAAAAGAGTGGCTTTATTAGCAGGCAGAAACGGCATGCGGTACATATGCAGGCAGAGCCGGAAAAGGCGTGGCAGTCTGCGCGCCGATGGAGAAGGCAGGAGCCCGTTGTGCTGAAGATTGCGGCCGGACGGATGAGTCAGGATGGAATCCGGTTCGGCGTCTCGGATAACGGAGTATGGTGCACAGAGCAGGTGGATGTCAAATACATCTGCGACGTACTGTGCGAATAAAATTGAGAAAATATGCTGTCAGAGAGCATATGCAGCTTTAGTCGAAAATATGCATAAAAGTTCGGAAAATATGCTATATGACGAAGAATGTCGAACGATTTTGGCGAAAAAGTGATTAAAACTGTTGTGTTGGGTGTGAAAATATGGTAATCTAAGGCTGTCGTAAATACGATAAATTATTACGAAATCAACGATATGCTGAAAGGCTGGGAAAGACATCATGGAATTGAAAATAAAGGTATTAATTGCAGATGACGATAAGGGCTTTCGCTCGGCACTGGAGCAGGAGCTTGCAAATGATATCAAACTTGATATTTTGGGCTCTTATGGTTCCGGACGTCAGTTGAGAGACGGTATCCGCGAGCTCGCGCCGGACGTTGTTATCATGGATTTGACGCTGCCGGACGTATATGGCCTGACACTGCTTCAGGAGCTGAAGGAGAATCCGCCGGAGAAAATGCCGACAATCTTTGTAGTTACCGGCTTTGCATCCACAGAGGTCGCAGCGGAATGCAGCGCACTGGGTGTCAGCTTTATGATGAGAAAGCCGGTTGATCTGAAGTCGCTGCATGAGCGAGTGAAGCAGTACGGCAGCAGCCGGAGGAGCGCGGTCAATGGCGTGCGCCTTTCGGACGAAGGAGTCGAGATCGAGATGAAGGTGACAAATATCATCCATCAAATCGGCGTTCCGGCGCATATTAAGGGATACCAGTATCTGCGGGAAGCGATTATCATGACAATCAACGATATGGAATCCATCAATGCGATTACAAAGGTACTCTATCCGTCCGTTGCGAAGAAGTTCCATACCACCTCATCGCGTGTCGAGCGGGCAATCCGTCATGCAATCGAGGTGGCGTGGGATCGCGGTGATGTCGATGTCCTGCAAGAGTACTTTGGATTTACAGTATCCGGTACAAAGGGGAAACCCACCAATTCCGAGTTTATTTCCATGGTCGCGGATAAGCTGCGCCTGGAGCTGAAAATGGCATAGCACAATCACACACTCTTCCCTGCCGGCAGCGCAGCGGAAGAGTGCTGTTTTTTTGTGTGCTCGCCGGGGAGGTTGGCGGTGCGCATTTTTCGCACAAAATGACTGGCAGAATATCCAGAAAACAGGAGAATTTGCGGGGAAATACATTGGAAATTACGCCAGACTATTCCTTGACACTGTGCAACGGAGTATGGTATAATTTTTATGATTATAGGTGTGAATACAGTGAATATTAGGCGGCGTAAAATGATTGGGGTATTTTACGAATTTATCTAATATGACACATTTGTATTAGCACCTTTTTGACAGTCTTAAAATGAGACTGTACATCATAAGTTCAAATGAGTGGTAAAGGAGAACAACAAATGAACAACAATCAGATGAGTGGAAAGCCCAGTATTGACCGTCCTTGGCTGCAGTATTACCCGGAACCGATGCGTAATATGCAGATCCCGAGCCTCACGATCCGCGAATATCTTGAGCAGCGTACTCTGGAGGCTGGCAGACCGGCAATTGATTATTATGGCAACACATTCTATTGGAATGATATCTGGGAAAATGTGGATGCTGTGGCAAAGTCGCTGAGAGCACTGGGCTTTGGCGAAGGGGACCGCATTCCGTCCTTCTTGCAGGCAGTACCGGAGCACCTGTTCCTGCTGCTCGGCGCTGAGAAGATCGGTGCAGCGCTGATCTGCCGCGATGATGAGCCGACCGAGCTGGCATTCGCAATCCGCAAGTCCAAGGCTACGGTAGCCTTTGTACCGGACTATATCTCCAAGGAGGATGAGGATCTGTTCCATGCAGAGACTCCGCTTCAGCGCATGGTAACGGTCTCGCCGTATACCTATGCAAAGAAGGAATGCATTCCGGAGCATGTAGCGAACAATCTCCGCGGCATGTATCCGCAGGAGACTGCATGTGATCCGAACAATCTGACTTGGGAGCAGTTCCTTGCGCTGGGTAAGGACTACACCGGTGAGGTTGCGGCTCCGAGAGATCCGTCCCGTCCGGTTTATGGCGCATATACCAGCGGTTCTACCGGCGTTTCCAAGCTGGTCATTCATTCCGCAGAAAATATGGTCGGCGTTGTTTATCAGATGGCATTCTACGCTCCGCCGGCACATCCGCAGCAGAAGTGGCTGCACTTCATGCTGCCGCCGGCATTGATCGCAGTGACCGTATCCATGATGCTGTTCCCGCTGTCCGCTGGCAAGCTGCTGATTCTGGATCCGTTCTGCCGCATGGAGGATTTTGATCTGGAGTTTATGCGTGTTCAGCCGAATTTCTGCCCGACGATTCCGATGATGTACTATGTCCTGATGGACAGCAAGCGCATCCCGGCGGACTATGATATGAGCTTCTTCCTGGCTTCGGGTTCCGGCGCAGAGCCGCTCAATGACCGCAAGAATCGAGAGGTAGAGGCGTTTTTCCGCGCTCGCGGCTGTAATTTCACACTCAGCGCGGGCTACGGTATGAGTGAGGGCGGTTCCAACTTCACGATGCCGATGCCGCTGTTCCCGATGGTGGACGGCTGCGTTGGTATGCCGATGCCGGCAATCAATATCAGCATCTGCGATCCGAACACCGATGAGGAACTGGGTTACGGCGAAATCGGCGAGATCTGCAAGGCCGGTATTGGCAATATGCTGGGCTATCAGAGCGAGGAGCAGACCAGAGAGACGATGCGCGTTCATGCGGACGGTCAGACCTGGCTGCACACCGGTGACTACGGTTACATGACCAAGGAAGGCATTCTGCACGTTCTGGGACGCGGTCTGCCGGAGCGCGTCGGCGGCGGACACCTGTTCATGATGCGTATGGAGAGCCGTGTGGTTGAGGTTTCTGGTGTTAGCGATGCATTCTTTGTATTCGTACCGGATCAGGAGAACGACGGCTACTTTGTACCGTATCTGTACGTCATTCTGGATGACGGCGTTGCACTGGAGGACATCGAGTCCGATATCCGCGCAGTGTTGGAGGAGCATGAGCAGCCGGCTGAGATCACGGTAATCAAGGAGCGCCCGTTCTTCCACTTCAAGACAAACCGCAAGGGGCTGACTGCCGAGATCCTGCGCCGCGGTCAGAAGGTTGCCGTAGCAGCAGAAGAGACGCAGCATCATGCAAAAATTAACCGAAAGGGTGCTGTCACGGAGACATCCAAGCGCAAGTCCCGTACTTCGGTTTTATAATATATTACAACGGTAAGAAAGCACATCGTCCGCGGCACAGCCGCGGACGTGCGTTTTGCATATTGTGTCTTTCTACAACTCGTATCCAAATACTCTGAACGAAAGAAGGTAAGAGGATGAAACAGAATTTAAAGAAGCTCCTTGTAATGCTACTTGCGCTGGCAATTACAGTGGGCTCGTTCCCGACTGCTGCCCTGGCTGCTCCGGCTCAGGACGAGACTTCGGTGGCAACGGAAGAGAACGCTGCAACTCCGTCTGCTGAGCAGGAAGAAGCAGCAGAGGATGAAGCTCAGCCGGCAGAGGAAACTCAGCTGGAGGAAACCGCCGAGCCGGAAACGGTCGCTGAGCCTGTAGCTCAGACTGAGACCGAGGGCGAGGCCGAGGTCGGCAGTGAAATGACCAAGGCGGAAGCTCAGGCATTGAACAATGATCTGAAGGAAAAGGTTACCGCTGAGGTGTACAAGGGCAACAACGTTGTTGATGTCTCTGAGTACAATGCACCGGTCAAAAACGCTGAAAATGCGGCAGAAGAGGTCACCGAAGAGAATAGTGCGGTAACCGAGGCAAGCGTCGGCGTTGACGAAGACGGTAATGCAAATGTAATTGTTGCCGATGTCGATCCGGTCATGGAGATGGCAATCGCAGAGGCAAATACGACTGCATACACCGAGGAAGAGCAGAATCAGATTAAGGCAGCTTATGACGATTATTTTGCTTCCATCACCGGCGACAATGCGCAGTACTTCGGTGTTCTGACTCCTTACTTCACCGCGAAGGAGACAAACGGCTATCCGATCAATGCGCTGCTGTCCGTTGCAAGTATCTCGCTTCACGATGACGGCTACTACTACGATGACAAGAAGGATAAACAGCAGTCTGCGCAGGATATCGTAGCGGTCATTTCAGCGTTTACTACGGCGAATCAGTTTGGAGTAAACTACTATGGTTCTCAGCTGATTGAAGCCAAAAATGAGGCGAAGTCTGTCCTCAACGACAGCATGACGGTTCCGCAGAAGCTGCTGGCGCTGAATGACTGGCTGGCACAGAAGGCAAGCTTCGACATGGCGTACATCATGAATTCGGGCAAGGAAAAAGGCGAAGAAACCCTCGTTGCCAAGGATCCGCAGGAGCATCCGAAGAGACAGGAGATTATTGCTGCACTGAAGAGCCAGCTGAAGGAACAGTTCTTGGCGCAGGGCATGGATGACGCAACCGCAGAGGCATATGCAGGACAGTATGCAGAGCAGATGGCGGACGGCGTGATCGGCGCATGGGAAGGCAACCAGTTTGGTATCCTGACCGAAGCACACGAGAACAAAGGTGTCTGCATGGGCTATGCGTATGCGTATGCATATCTGGTTCAGTGGATGTTCCCGGATATCTACATGGAGAACGGTCAGTTCAAGGACTACAAGGAACTGAACTATGAAGCAAAGCAGGTAGAGGCCAAGGACGAGGAAGGCAATCCGGTCGTTGACGAAGACGGCAATCCGGTTATGACGACCGAGTACACCTGGAACGAAAACACCCCGGCAATGGTTGACTTTGTCCGCATCGACTTCGATACCGAGGTCCGTATGCTCGGTGAGCAGAGCAATTTTGGCGATGTTCATTACTGGAATGCCGCCAAGGTTGACGGCAAGTGGTACTACATCGACCCGTGCTACACCGATATCTATGTCGAGTGCATGAGCCGTGACCGCGTTGAGACCAACGGCAACATGAACCATATGTACTTCATGTTCAGTGATACCAACTGCCGCCAGTTATACGATGGTTACTATAAGAACATCAACACGCTGTATGAGAATATCGCAACTGATACGACCTATGAGGACGCATGGTTTGCATTTGCAAAGAGCCCGGTATTTGACGATGAAAACAAATGGTACTACTTCTACGATTCCACTGATTTGATCGAGATGAAGACCAATTACAGCGATACGACGAACAAGGAGACTGAGTATAAGCTGGTCTATCATGACGGCTCTCAGGAAGATTCCAGTGCCGATTTCGTAACGCTGGTTGACTTCAACAACGGTCAGATTCTTCAGAACGGCAAGATGGTTGACAGCGACCTGCTCAAGGAGCTGTGGGAGAAGCATCAGGCGTATACCGAAAAATATCCGTCGATCATCACCTCCTGCGCACCGGAAGACGGAAAACTGTACTTTAATATTGCAAACTGCATCATGTCCTATGATCTGAGCAGCGGCGAGCTGGTTAAGTTCAAGGAGTATAATAAGGTCAGTGCGTCCCGTGATGATACGGTCGTATTTGGCGGCATGGCATTCTCCGTTGTCGAGGACGGCACGGAAGGAGCACTTACCGTTGCAAACAATCCGATTGCAAGCATGACGATCAAGGACGGCAAGATGTATGTGGATGT
>JAEDEU010000069.1 GCA_016293155.1 Clostridiaceae bacterium
TTGGTATGATAGGGGGAGTTAGGATGCGCGATAAGCAGAAGTTGTTTGCTGGATTGGGGCGTATTCTTATGCTCATATGGCTGTGCATCGGAGGCATTGCGATGGCTCTGGGCAGAGAGGAGATGGCTGCCGGTCAGCCGCTAGCATATGCTCAGACGGCATTCCGGATTTACTGGAATGGAAGCCCGTTTATTCTGGCGCTGTATTTGCTTTGCGATTACCGGGTAATGCAGAAAAAACGATGGGGTGTATGGGTGTTGAGTGCGCTCTGGCTTGTGGGAGAGATCCTCTATCTGCTCATTCGTTTTCTGTGATTTGAATCAATAAAAGAATAGGCGCACGGCAAAAGCCGTGCGCCTTGTTACTGCATTTTTAACCAAGCTCTGCGCGGACGCATTTGAGCGCCTCCGCGACTACGTGGTGCATATCAAAATATTTGTACATACCCAGTCTGCCGCCGAAGATCACCTTGTGCTCCTTGTCGGCAAGCGCCTTGTACCTTGCGTACAGCGCGTTGTTGCGCTCGTCATTCATCGGATAGTACGGCTCGTCGCCGTGCTTCCACGTCGCGGGGTATTCGCGGGTGATGACGGTTTTGGGCTGTGTGCCGGATTCAAAATGCTTGTGCTCGATGATGCGGGTGTATGGGATGTCGTACTCGGTGTAGTTGACCACCGCGTTGCCCTGATAATTGTCCGTGTCCAGCGTCTCGGTCTCGAAGCGCAGACTGCGGTATTCCAGCTCGCCGTAGCAGTAGTCAAAATACTCGTCGATCATGCCGGTGAATACAATCTTATCCGCCTCGGCGGTCAGCGCCTCGCGGTGTGCGAAAAAGTCCGTGTTCAGGCGCACTTCAACGCCCTCCAGCATTTTTTCGATGATCTGCGTATAGCCGCCGACCGGAATGCCCTGATACCTGTCGTTAAAATAGTTGTTGTCGTAGACAAAGCGGACGGGCAGACGCTTGATGATAAACGCCGGAAGCTCGGTGCACGGTCTGCCCCACTGCTTGCCGGTGTAGCCCTTGACCAGCTTTTCATAAATGTCCGTGCCGACCAGACTGATTGCCTGCTCCTCAAGGTTTTTCGGCTCGGTGATGCCCGCCGCGGCGACCTGCTCCGCAATTTTTGCCTTTGCCTCCGCCGGGGTGAATACGCCCCACATCTGCGCAAAGGTGTTCATGTTGAACGGCAGGTTGTACAGCTCGTTCTTGTAGCGCGCGACCGGCGCGTTGGTGAAGCGGTTGAACTCCGCGAACTGCTGGATGTAGTCCCACACCTCTTTGTCGCTCGTGTGGAAGATGTGCGCGCCGTAGCGGTGAACGTTGATGCCCTCGACGCTTTCGGTGTAGATGTTGCCCGCGATGTGGTCGCGGCGGTCGATTACCAGACATTTTTTGCCCTGCTTGGTCGCTTCGTGGGCGAAGATCGCTCCGAACAGACCGGAGCCGACGATCAGATAGTCATACATAGGTGCCGTCCTCTTCTATTCGCAGGAGCGCAGGATGTCGATGGTGCGTTCCAGACCGGATTTCATGGTATACTGTGCCTGCCAGCCGAGCGCCTTGATCTTTGTCGGATCCAGTACGGCGCGGGTGGCGGTGGAATAGCCTGCGCGCTCGGTGGCGTCCGGAAGCTCGAATACGACCTCGGTGCCGGCGTAGTCCGCAATCACACGCGCCAGATCGCGCAGTGCGATGTCCGACTGCGCATCCGCGATGTTATACGCCTCGCCGCACGTGCCGCGGAACAGGATGGTCAGCAGACCGGAAACCGCGTCCGCCGCATAGGTGTAGGAGAAGAACTGCGTGCCCTCGCTCTTGAGCACGATGTCCTCGCCCAGAACGCCCTTTTTGATAAACTGGGAAATCGCCTTGGTGTCCGACTTCAGCATGGTCGGGCCGTAGGTGCGCGCCAGACGCGGAATGACCACATCCAGCCCCTCCTGACGGATGTACGCCTGACACAGCGATTCGCCCGCGCGCTTGCTCTCCGGATAGCCTGCGCGCAGGGTGTTGCAGTTGATATAGCCGCAGTAGTCCTCGGAGAACAGCTCCACGTCGCCGCGGTTCTCGCCATACACCTCTACCGAGGAGGCGAACAGCACGCGCTCAGCGTGATGATCCGCCGCAAAGCGCAGCAGGTTGTTCGTGCCGATGATATTGGCGGTCACGGTGCCGATCGGGTCGGTTGCATACGCCACCGGATGGGTGTTGCTCGCGGCGTGCAGCAGAAAGTCCGCCTGCGTGTCCAGCGTGAGCGGCAGATTGATGTCGTGAGAGACAAAGGTGAACAGCGGATCGTCCTGATAGGCGGCAAAACGCTGTGCGCCGCGCTGTGCATTGCGTCCGAGCGCAACGACGCGGCAGTTCATGTTTTCCGTGCGGTTGCGGTGCATCAGCACGTCAATCAGCATACTGCCGATCATGCCGCTTGCGCCGGCGATGACGAAGGTCTTGCCGTTCAGCCTGTCCCATTCAAACGGGAGCGCCGCGAGGGACTGGATATCCTGCGTGTACAGGGGATGCTCAAAAATGGTCATGGCGTCCTCCGGTTACTTGAGCCACGTGTCGCGCTCGGTCTTGAGGTATGCCTTGAACATCATCAGATCGTCGCGGGTGGTCAGCTTGATGTTGCGGTCAGAGCCCTTTGCAAAGTGCAGGGTTTCGCCCAGCTCGACCATCATCGTGTTGGTGTAGGACGAGCCGTAGATGCCGATGCCCTCGGCAAATGCCTTTTCGTATGCCCAGACCAGCTTGCCGAAGGTGTACGCCTGCGGGGTGGAAACGCGGCGCAGGGTCTCGCGCGGGATGTACTGACGGGTCGTGGTCGGGTCGTTTTCGTCCACCACAAAAATCTGCTCGTTGTACGGCAGGGAGGTGACGCCGTTGCCGTGCTCCTTGCAGACCTCAATGACGTCCGTGAGCACGTTGCCGTCCACCAGCGGGCGGATGCCGTCGTGGATGATGATGACATCGTCCGCGGTGCAGTGCTCCTTCAGGTTGTATACGCCGTTGCGGATGGATTCCTGACCGGTGGAGCCGCCCGGAATGACCCAGCGCAGCTTGGTGATGCCGAACTGCTTGGCATATGCCCACAGCACGTTTTCCCAGCCCTCAATGCACACGACCTCGATTGCGTCGATGTCCGGATGCTCCTGAAAGCCCTCCAGCGTGTACAGCAGAACGGGCTTGTCGTAGACATTTAAAAACTGCTTCGGAATATCCTGATGCATACGGTGGCCGGAGCCGCCGGCGATGATAACTGCTACATTCATAAATTCTTCTCCTTATCCTTGGTCGGTCTGCAAAGAGACAACCTCGATCGGATGAAGCACCCGATCCTGTTCTTTTGGAATCTGCATGAAATCCGCGCCGTAGATATGGCGCAGATAGCTGTTATAGTCCTCCGGACAGTTGATCCGGATGGTTTCAAACGGAAGCAGCACGCCTTTGCCGAATACGCGGGTCGGGACGATCTCGCGCAGCTTATAGATGCCGGTGAGATTGCCCGAATACTCCGAGCCGTCAAACGGGTACTGCTTGACCGTGCGTTCATATTTTAAGCGCTGAATCTCGTTGTCGAGTACATTTTCGATGGAGGTGACCTCCGCCGCCTTCATGAGTGCGCGCTCATAAAACGGGCGCTGCTTTCTGCCCTGATGCGCCATCTCGTCAAACTGAGAAAACTGGAGTGTCATACGGCGGTAGAGATAGTGAAAGCTGTGCATTTTGCGGCGCAGCTTGCCTGCCGGAACGCCGTCCAGCGGAAAGATATCAATCCAGATCTCCTCCTCGCGCGGGATCTTGCTGTCGTGCATGATGATCTTGGTGCGGCGGTCGGTGATTTTGGAAAAGCTCTGCCGGTAATCCGTGCTGTTGCGCCAGGTGACCAGACGGTGATACTCGTCCAGCTCGCCTGCTGCCACCTGTAAAAATTTCTCGAAATCCGGACGCGGCATACCGATGTCGATGTCGTCATCCCACGGAATAAAGCCATGATGACGCACCGCGCCCAGCAGTGTGCCGCCCAGTGCGAAATACCGCAGCCCATGCCGGTTGCAGATTTCGATGAAATCGGACACGATTTCCAGCTCAAGCTGCTGGAGTTGTTTTAAGGGGATCGTACTCATTCACTCATTCCTTTTCCGGATGCAGTCAGAAGCTGCCGTCAAATTTCCTGTGACGGAATTTGGCCTGCAAGAAGGCGGCGCCCTTTTTGCGCCAGTCAATCGGCTCCATGTGGATGCATCCGATTTCCTTCGGGCGGATGTGCTGACGGCGCAGCCACACATTGAACAGCAGCTCGCTCACGCGCCCGAACAGCCGTGCCTGGAACGTGGACAGGGAGGAGATATCCACCTGCCGCTCCAGCTCGAACAGAATCGGGAACAGCCATGCGCAATAGCGGTCGCACAGACGGCGCTTCATGATAAACATATTGAACATATATCCCGAGGTCTGACGCATGACGGCGTCAAAGTCGGGCAAAAACTCCGGGCACTGCTGCCGGATGATCTCCCGCGTGAGATCCAGATGCTCGGCATAATGCGTATGGGCATAGTGCGAGTACAGCGTCTCAATAAAATACCGCCGTTTTGCGGGGACGATGACATCGTGCTGCGCGACCAGAGCCTCAAGCTCGCTGTCGCTGAGCACGCACTCCCATGCGTCATGCGTGCGGCGGTATGCGTGAGATTTCACGGTGAAGTGACGGCGATAATGCGCCAGTCCCAGATAATCGCAGTCCAGATTCTTCCAGGCCCAGTACAGACCGGTCAGCTCACAGAACTGCGGGTTTTTTGCAGAGATATTGCTGCCGGTATCATCACCGAGATAGCCGGTCTGCTGATTGGAGCATGCCCTGCCGACGTGAAGCGGCAGATAGCAGCGTGCGGAAGGCATTTGGTACTGCTTGTGCGCTGCGATGAGAATAATTGCGTTCATAGTAGCCCCCGAAATACACACGGCAGACGTGCTGCTGTTGTCCGCTGCGGTGAAAGTAATACAGATATAATTACATTATACATCCTTTTATGTAAAAATCAAGGGAAAAGCCCGGGCGGTTTTTTCCGTCTCTTTACCAATTGGAAACAGAAACAGGAGAAAAAACGGACTGCGCCGCAGGCGGGATTCATAGGATGCAGCAGATGGGAGGAGATGCCGATGAAGCGTGTCGCAGTGTACTGCCGGGTTTCCACCGACAGTGAGGATCAGCGGCATTCGTTTGAAAGCCAGCAGCGTTATTTTGCGCAGTATATCCGGAATCATGCGGACTGGAGACTCGCGGAAATCTTTGCCGACGAAGGCCTGTCCGGCACGAGCACGGCAGGACGCATCCAGTTTTTGCGCATGATCGAACGGGCGCGAAAGGGGGAGTTTGATCTGATTGTGACCAAGGAGGTCAGCCGCTTTGCGCGCAATACCGTGGATACGCTGCAATATACCCGTGAGCTGCGCCGGCTGGGCGTGGGCGTGCGGTTCGTCAATGACGGGCTGGATACGCTGGAGCCGGATGCCGAGCTGCGGCTGTCCATTCTGTCCTGCATCGCGCAGGAGGAAAGCCGGCGCACCTCGGAGCGGGTGCAGTGGGGACAGCAGCGCAGCATGGAGCGCGGCGTGGTATTCGGACGCAGTCTGCTGGGCTATGAGGTGCGCGGCGGCGTGATGACCGTCGAGCCGGAGGGCGCGGCGATTGTGCAGCGTATTTTTGCGCTGTATACCCGTGAGGGTCTGGGCGCACACGCGATTGCAAAGCGCCTGCGCGAGGAGGGCGTGCCGCCGCGCGGACGCATCACGCGCTGGTCGGAAACCATCATCCTGCGCATTCTGCGCAACGAAAAATACTGCGGTGATCTGGTGCAGAAAAAAACCTACACGCCGGATTACCTGACCCACGGGAAAAAATACAACCGCGGTCAGCGTCCGCTGGTGGTTCTGCGCGGACATCATGCGCCCATCGTCTCCCGCGAGGAGTTCGAGCTGGCGCAGCGTATCCGCGAAAGCCGGAGAAACGGGCGCAATGCCTGCCCCGACCGCAGCAGGGACAGAGGAGCTGGCGCACGCGGAAATGATTGCGGCGATGGTCTATCAGCTGACGCGCAATCTCACACCCGAGGAGATTCGGGAGGGGGGCTTTGACGCCTACTTCGTGGATCATACGACGGGTATTTATCCGCAGTCCGCGGCGGGGGATCCGTTTACTGCCGCCTATCTGCAAAGCAAGGGGGATCCGATCACCGATCTGGTGGAGGATCTTGCGGCGGAGCAGAAGGCGCGCACGACCTATGACAACCTGCTGCGCCTGATGGACGATCCGGATGTCCGCGATCCGTTAAAATTCCTGCGGGAGCGCGAGATTGTGCACTTCCAGCGCTTCGGCGATGCCCTGCGCGATGTGCAGGAAAATCTGGATGCGAAAAATTACTATGCCTACAATCCGGCATTCGACGTCCGTGCCTGCGACCGGATGCGCAAGGAAAAGAAAAAATAATTCATGCGCCGCGCAGACGCTGCCGCTCCTGCTGTACGGGAGCGGCTTTTTCCTTTATAATAAAAGAGATTTGGTTTGGATACAGCATACCAGAGGATTAAGGCTATATCGTGACGAAGATGTAAACAAAGGGAGAACAACCATGACGGAACGCAGAGGACTGAGCGCGGCGGCGCTGAAATATATTGCAATTGCGGCCATGCTGACGGATCACATCGGATGGGTATTTTTTCCGCAGATGACACCGCTGAGCTTTGTGATGCATGTATTCGGGCGGCTGACCGCGCCGATTATGTGCTATTTTATCGCGGAAGGATACTTTTATACGCGCAATCTGAAGCGGTATTTTGCCCGCCTGCTGCTCGGCGCGGCGATTTCGCACTTTGCTTATGGACTGTGCTTTCACGGCGCACTGTTTTACGGGCTGCGCACCGGTGTGATGTGGACGCTTGCAGTCGGACTGGCGGCGCTTGTGCTGGTGAAAAGATATCCGGCAGGAGATATACGTGCCTTTTTGGGTGTGCTGGTATGCTTTGTACTGGCATTACCGGGAGACTGGTCAGTCTATGCGGTCTCGTGGATTGTCTGGTTCGGGCGCACGCACGGAGACCGCAGGCAGCAGCTGCTGGGACTGGCGCTGATCGGCGGAGTCTTTGCCGTGTCCAACCTGACGGCAGGCATTGAAAATGCATTTCAGCTCGGTGTTCTGCTGGCAGTTCCGCTGCTCCGGCAGTATAACGGACAGCGCGGCGCACATCATCCCAAGGCACTGTTTTATTGGTTTTATCCGGTGCATCTGCTGCTGCTTGCGGCAGTGCGGTATTTTGTTTCGGGAGGATAAGCGGTGGAATGGATGTGTTTTGATGGAAAAACGCAGTGATTTTATACAAAAAGAAACAAAAAAATATTTTTTCGAAAAAATGAAAAAAAGTGTTGACATGGCGTGGGTTTCTTGATATACTAAGCAAGCAGTCGAGAGAACGACTGAGACAAGCGCCAGTAGCTCAGCTGGATAGAGTGTTTGGCTACGAACCAAAAGGTCGGGGGTTCGAATCCCTTCTGGCGTACCAAGAACAGCACCTGAACGGGTGCTGTTCTTATTTTTTT
>JAEDEU010000070.1 GCA_016293155.1 Clostridiaceae bacterium
GATGAGAAAAGCCGGACAAGTTCGTCCGGCTTTTTTGAAGAAAGAAATAAAAGAGGGGGAAAATATCTATGTGAACTGCGGAAAACGCAGGGGTTTCTGGTCTGCCTGTCCGCCTGCACACGACACGGGGAGGCAAAAATGCCGGTTCCGGACAGGTCAGTAAGAGTGGATCGCGTGCCGTGCAGTAGTATTTTTTTATTACAATGCTATGATACACGGAAAATGTGAAGAAGGTTGTCAAATCGCATGAAGAAACAAAGAATTCCATGTGAATAACCTGTAAACAGCAAATGCTCCGAAAAATGGGAAAAGCGGACAGCCGAGCTGCCCGCTTTTCCTGGGAGTAAAAAATGAAAAAAGGAAATATATCAAACTGTATGAAAACAGGAGTTGGTTGTCTGTTTCGCCTGTCCGAATCCGATGCGGAGGAAATCCCTTGTAGACGAAACAGTAATGAAATCGCGCATCGGTCGTTTGGGGTGTTTCTATGGTTCTAATTATACAGATGAATTATGAAGAAATCCGCACCGTATCATGAAATGATTTTAAATATCATGTGAATAAATTGTAACGGAAGAAAAAGAGAAGCGGAGCCGCGTATTGCGGCGGCTCCGGAAAATTGGAAGAAAAATGAAATGAAAGGAAAATATTGAAAAAGAAGTACGCTGATGCGACATCCCTAGCATAACCAATCCGGCGGTATCCTATACCGCTTTCAGAAAAAAAGAAGAACCGATCGGAAGAATTACCGATCGGCTTTTCTTTATAGAAGGAGTCATGAAAAAAAGAAAGGAAATATTTAAACTGTGAAAACAGATAATGGTGAGAGAGGAGGAGCTTTTGTGTCGCTCCTTATGATGGCTTTATTATACGAAGTAATTATGAAGAAATTGGTACGCGGTCATGAAATGATTTTAAATATGCTGTGAACAGAATGTGAATATCGGAAAAAAGTTTGTCGAAAAGAGAAAACCGGGCAAAAAACTGCCCGGAAGAGGAAGGTTGCGTCAGAGAAAGGTGAAATTGTGTGACGCCGTAATTTATGAAAAACTGCCGGATGGCAGTGGGATTGGTGGTCTGACCGTCCGCGATCCCGCGATGCGGAAAGCGCAGAAGCATGTTCGCGCAAAAGGTTCGGACGAATCAGTAATATGTGCCGCGCATCGCAGGTGATGTTCTTGTATGGCTTTATTATACCGGGATAATGTAAAATCCGCTCCGGGACAGAATTAAAATTGCGGTAAAATAATTTTTTTCGGATGAGCCGCCAATTTTGCAGGAGCGGAAATAATTGGTTGTATTTTTACGCGCAAAATGGTATGATGATTGAAGTTGAGAAGTTTGCGGAGGCGTTTTGTTTTCCGCGTTGTCAGGAGGATTATTTCATGGACCCAAAAGAAAGAGCTTTGAAGGCACACCGTGACTGGCAGGGAAAGATCGAAGTGATTTCCCGCTGCAAGGTGGAGAATGCGGATGATTTGTCGGTTGCATACACTCCGGGTGTCGCACAGCCGTGTCTGGAGATCAAGGAGAACGTAGATCTGAGCTATGTATATACCCGCCGCCATAACCTGGTTGCGGTTATCACGGACGGTACCGCAGTACTCGGTCTGGGCGATATCGGCCCGGAGGCCGGTATGCCGGTCATGGAAGGCAAGTGCGCACTGTTCAAGGAGTTTGGCGATGTAGACGCATTCCCGCTCTGTGTACGCTCTAAGGATGTAGACGAATTTGTCAACACGGTTGCTCTGCTGGCAGGCTCGTTCGGCGGCATCAATCTGGAGGACATCTCCGCACCGCGCTGCTTTGAGATCGAGCGCAAGCTCAAGGAACGCTGTGACATTCCGGTATTCCACGATGACCAGCACGGCACCGCAATCTGCTGCGCTGCGGCAATGATTAATGCCTGCCGTCTGACCGGACGCAAGCTGTCCGAGCTCAAGATGGTGGTCAACGGCGCGGGCTCCGCGGCAATCGCAGTGACCAAGCTGCTGGTAAACATGGGTCTGAAGAATGTCATTATGTGCGATAAATTCGGCGCAATCTATGAGGGCTGCGATCAGCTCAACTCCGAGCAGGTGCTCATGAGCAAGATCACCAATCCGGAGAACAAGCGCGGCACGCTGGCAGAGGTTCTGCCGGGTGCGGATGTATTCTTCGGTCTGTCCGCGCCGAATATGCTGACCGCTGAGATGGTGCGCACCATGGCGCCGAATCCGATGGTCTTTGCAATGGCAAACCCGGTTCCGGAGATCATGCCGGAGGAGGCAAAGCGCGGCGGCGCTGCCGTTGTCGGCACCGGACGTTCGGACTATCCGAATCAGATCAACAACGTGCTGGCGTTCCCGGGCGTATTCCGCGGCGCACTGGATGTCCGCGCATCCGATATCAATGAGGAGATGAAGATCGCAGCAGCCTATGCGATTGCAAATCTGATTTCGGATGAAGAGCTGAATTCCGAATATATCATGCCGAAGGCATTTGATCCGCGCGTCAAGGATGCAGTTGCCTCCGCAGTAGCAGAGGCGGCACGCAAGACCGGTGTCGCACGCATCTAAATCGTAACCCTTTTTACAGTCCGCAGCCTGTTTGCCTGCGGGCTGTATTTTTTTAAAAAAGTGCTTGACCCTGACGTTTCGTCATCCCGTATACTGAAATCGGAAAGGAGGTTGCGATATGACCGTCAATGAAGTCAGCAGGCTGACCGGTGTCAGCGTGCGAACCCTGCACTATTATGACCAGATCGGGCTGCTTGCGCCGTCGCATAAAACCGAGTCCGGATATCGTGTTTATGAAGCGGAGCAGCTCGAACGGCTACAGCAGATCCTTTTGTTCCGCACGTTGCAGTTTTCACTGGAGGAGATCCGGGAGCTGATCGACAGTCCGGAGCTTGACCGTGAGCTGGCACTGAAGCAGCAAATTGACCTGCTGACCATGAAAAAACAGCAGCTGGAGCGCATGATAGAGTTTGCGCAGGAGCTTTTGCAGACAGGAGGAAGCAAGATGAGCTTTGAAGCATTTGATACGAAGCAGATGGAGCAATACGCGGAGGAAGCAAAACGCAGATGGCAGCATACCGATGCCTATCGGGAATTTGAACGCAGACCACAGGAATCGGCAGGAGACGTACAGAGCGGGCTGATGGAGTGCTTCGCACGCATGGGGATGAAGCGCGCACTGCCGGTGGAGCATCCGGAGGTGCAGGCGCAGGTGCGTGCACTTCAGCAGTACATCACCGATCATTTCTACACCTGCACGGATGAAATTTTACAGTCACTGGGCGAGATGTACACGGCAGACGAGCGGTTTGCAGAAAATATCGACCGCGCAGGCGGCACGGGAACAGCAGCATTTACCGCGCGGGCAATTGCCTATTACTGTAGCCACGAAAAATAAAAAATCCTGTTCTAAACCGTGAACCCGATGCCTGTCCAAACGCTATACTGGTAGTGAAATCAACAATGGAGGTAAATTCTCATGTGTAATAATAACTGCTTCCCGTGCGGCAACAACAACGGCTGCGGATTTGACTGCTGGTGGATCGTCATCGTCCTGATCCTGATCTGGGTTTGCTGCTGCGGCGGAAACTTCTGCTCGATCTTCGGCGGCAATAACTGCAACGGCAACAACGGCTGCGGCTGCGATTGCTGATCACGGAAACATTTGCATGAAGCGGAAAAGTATGCTACAATAGCATAAAAACAGAGAGAGAAGGACGTAGCAATGGCAAAAAAAACCATGTCAAACGGCAAGCGTGATTTCCGTCAGTGGCACCGGATTTCCTATATTCTCCTCGGAGTCGGATTCCTGATGTGTGCGGTTTCCAGCATTCAGGTGGTATATGAGTCTCCGATTGGAAAAATTATGAGTCTGCTTGGAATCGGCTTCGCATTCGCATTTTTTGCGGTAAACTTCCTGTTCTACCGCTGCCCGAAGTGCAGAAAGCCGCAGGCGATTCTCGGACCATCGCCGATGTGCCGCTACTGCAAGGAGCCGTTTATCGACAACAAAGGCAAGCCGATTGACTTTTAACTGATTTTATTCGCAAAACAGCTGAGGCTGTGCCCATATGGGCACAGCCTTTTTGTATATGCAGCGCAGAAAATGGAATACTTTTCCTTGACAAACGTTCGCTGACGGCGTATGGTTTAAGAAAACGGATGAAAATCGGAGGTAGGGTGTTATGGCTGGAATGCGCGCTGTGGCGAAGCTGGCGGGCGTATCGCTTTCGACTGTTTCGGTGGTGCTGGGAAACGGCAGCAAGTATGTCAGCGAGGAAAACCGGAAAGCCGTGCTGGAGGCGGCAGCGCAGCTCGGCTATCAGCTGCCGGAAAAGCGCAGAACCGCGCTCAAGGCGCTGGCAATCACGCTGCCGAACACGACCAGCTCGTTTTTCGTGGATGTATTCAACGGCTTTGGCGAGGTGACTGCACAGGAAGGTCTGCTCATGCTGATGTATAATACCAACTACGATTTTGACCGTGAGCTGGCATATATCAAGAGCCTGAAAAAGCAGGATATTACCGGTCTGGTGCTCGGTTCGGTCTGCCCGCGCGAGCGGGAGGACGAATACTTTGCATGGCTCAACCGTGAATTTTCGCAAAAGGGCGTTCCGGTGGTCGTGATCGAGACCAGACAGGATCGAGAGGGCATTTTTAATATCTGCGTGGACAACTATAAAAGTGCGTATATGGCGGTAAAATATCTGATTAACAGCGGACACACGCGGATTGCGCACATTATGGGCAGCCGCAAGATGAAGTTTACCGACGACCGCCTTGCGGGCTACCGGCAGGCGCTGGAGGACAGCGGTCTGGAGTTCGATCCCGAGCTGGTGGCAGAGGGAGACTATACGCCGTTTTCCGGATATAATGCGATGCGCCAGCTGCTCATGCGGGGAGCGGAATTTTCTGCGCTCTTCGCGGGGAATGACCAGATGGCAATCGGCGCGATGAAGGCGGCAAAGGCGCAGGGCAGGGAGATTCCGGGCGACATCGCCGTGGTCGGCTTTGACAATCTCAGCGTGTCCTCTCTGATCGAGCCGGCACTCACCTCGGTGAATGTCCCGTGCTATCAGATGGGGCGGCTGGCGGCGAGTCTGATTCGTGATACGCTCGCCGGAAAGGAGTGCGAGCGGCTGCATCTGCTGGAGACCAACCTGATTATTCGGCGCTCCTCCTGCGAGGGCGCGACCAATGAATGGGATCTGACCGGCTGGTGAGCGAACGAAGGACAGAACGGATTGCGTTCTGTCTTTTCTTATACGCTGTTAGCGAACAACAAATGATGTTTTTTGATACAATGAGTGAGCGAACACTCAGAAAACAGGTGATTTATACGGAAAAACAGGTGAAAAACAGTGGAATACTCTGAAAATCAAAAATGGGTATTGACAAACGTTCGCTGACATTGTACCATAGGCTCAGCAAACAGCTCACAACAAACGCAGAAACAATATTTGATATTTTTGATAAGGAGGAATTATCCATGAAGACAGTTCGTCTTACCACCAGCCAGGCGCTGGTTCGTTTTATGGAGAACCAGTACGTCAGCTTTGACGGCGTAGAGGACAAGTTCATCAAGGCATTCTTCGTTCTGCCGGGTCACGGCAACGTAATCGGTCTGGATAACGGCATTGAGGAAGAGATCAAGGAAATCGCTCTGTATCAGGGCAAGAACGAGACCGGTCAGGCTCACGTTGCAATGGCTTATGCAAAGCAGAAGCACAGAAAGAACATCATCGCAGTTTCTTCTTCTGTCGGCCCGGGCGCATGCAATATGATTACCTCCGCTGCAACTGCAACTGCAAACTGCATTCCGGTTCTGTACCTGCCGGGCGATATCTATGTATCCCGCCAGCCGGATCCGGTTCTGCAGCAGATGGAGCAGCCGCATGACCTGTCCATTTCCACCAACGACGCATTCCGCGCAGTCTGCAAGTACTGGGATCGTATTTCCCGTCCGGAGCAGCTGATGACCGCGATGATCTCCGCAATGCGCGTTCTGACCGATCCGGCAGATACCGGTGCGGTCTGCATCTCCCTGCCGCAGGATGTACAGGGTGAGGCATACGACTATCCGGAGTACTTCTTCCAGAAGCGCGTCTGGAGAATTGAGCGCCGTCCGGTTACCGCCGAGGCAATCCAGGACGCAGCAGACGCAATCATGGAGGGCAAGAAGCCGATCATGGTATGCGGCGGCGGCGTGCGCTACTCCGAGGCTGCTGAGGTATTCCAGAAGTTCGCTGAGGAATTCAACATTCCGTGGGGCGAGACCCAGGCGGGCAAGTCCGCAATCACCTGGACGCATCCGCTGAACATGGGCGGCATCGGCATCACCGGTACCGGCATGGCAAACGAGCTGGCACACAAGGCGGATCTGGTCATCGGCGTCGGCACCCGCTACACCGACTTCACCACCTCCTCCAAGTGGCTGTACACCGATGCGAAGAAGTTCGTCAACATCAACGTATCCGAGTTCCACGCATTCAAGATGGATGCAGTTCCGGTTATCGCTGACGCAAAGGTTGCACTCGAGGCGCTGGCTGTCGAGCTGAGAAAGCGCGGCTACAAGAGCGCATATACCACCGAGATCGCAGACGCCCGCGCAGCTTGGCTCAAGGAGCTGGATCGTCTGGACAACATCAAGTACACCGGTCCGGACTTCGTGCCGGAGGTCAACGACGAGAACCGCGAGTGCATCGAGCACTTCATCGAGGCAAACAAGTCCATCCTGACTCAGACTGAGGTTCTGGGCGCAGTCAACCGCCTGATCGACAAGGATGCAATCGTCATCTCCGCAGCAGGCTCTCTGCCGGGCGATATGCAGAGAATGTGGCGTCCGGAGGTTCCGAACACCTACCACATGGAGTACGGCTACTCCTGCATGGGCTATGAGGTTTCCGGTGCACTGGGCATCAAGCTGGCTTGCCCGGACAAGGAGGTTTATGCAATGGTCGGTGACGGCTCCTTCAATATGCTGCACTCCGAGCTGATTACCTCCGTACAGGAAGGTCCGGATCACAAGATCAATGTCGTTCTGTTCGACAACGCTGCTTACGGCTGCATCAACAACGTCGAGGTTCTGCAAGGCAACAAGACCCGCTTCACCGAGATGAACATGCGTGCCGAGGGCGCTCCGCACGACGGTATGCACAAGGGCAAGGCATTTACTATCAACTTTGCTCAGCTGGCTGCATCCTACGGCTGCAAGACCTACAGCGTAACCACCATGGAGGAGCTGGAGGCTGCAATCGAGGACTCCAAGAAGCAGACCGTTTCCACCCTGATCGACATCAAGGTTCTGCCGAAGACCATGACCGAGGGCTATCAGTCCTGGTGGAGAACCGGTGTTGCTGAGGTTGCTCAGCGCCCGCAGGTCAACGCTGCCCGCGCAAATCTGGAGCAGAAGCTGTCCGAGGGTCGTGCATACTAATTTCGCGTACTTCTTACTCAAAATATATCTCTAACAGCAAGAGGCTGTCCGGTTTCGGGCAGCCTCTTGTTGTATCGGTATGTTATTCGATGGTTCCGAGCAGTACGCCGTCCTGCACTCCGGTGAGCCGGGCGTGCTGAATGCTGCCCTGTGCGCCGCT
>JAEDEU010000071.1 GCA_016293155.1 Clostridiaceae bacterium
TGAAAATAGCTCCAGTTCAGATAAACCGCCACGCACAGCATCAGTGCTACAATGCCGTAAACCGCACCTCTTTTTTTGATGGAACTCATGCCTCTCCCTCCTACTGGCTCATTTTGATAATCGAAATCTGATCGGACGACAGACCGCACAGCGCACGGACAGCGTCTGTGATATCCAGCTGTACCCGATCACTGTCCGCACCGTCGCAGACCACCACCGCCCCGCGAAATTCCGGATAATTGGAGCGGAGCAGGATTGGGGTTTCTCCGTAGCTTCCGTCCGAGATAATGGAAACGGCACTCTGATAGTTTTCACTGGTGGAGTCCGTCCCGCTGCTCTGCTTGCTCCGGTTGACATCCGAAGCATATACGGATTCCGCTCCGGTCTCGAGCGACAGTGTGACCTGCACGCGCCCCGCTCCGTCAATCTGAGACAGCACCTCCTCCAGCTGCTGCTCAAATTCCGAAAGCCGGAAGATCTCCTCTGTACCGGTCGGTTCGTCGGTCTGCTCCTCCCTGTGCAGATCAGGCAGCGAGGTCAGCATCAGAACCACGCCGACCGCCACTACCAGCAAAAAATACTGGTATTTTTGCCAGAGCGCCTTCAGCCGTTCTCCGCGTGCTGCACTTTGTGCTGAATGTTCGTGATCCCGCATTCGTCCTTCATCAACTCCTCCATCTTCCGCTGTTCCGACTCACTCCCCCCGGAGCTGTATGCGATCTCCGCTCCGGTCAGTGTGATCTCCTCACCATTCTGCTCCGTAAAAATGGTTACGGTGCAGTTTATGCCCATAGCCTCCGCTTTTTGACTGATATATTGCTCGATCTGCTGTGTGATGTAGGTTTGGTTCCACTCCTCCGCCTCCTGCTCGACCTGTTCGGTGGAAAACTCCTGTGCATCGCTGATACTGCGGACAATCTCGGTAATGCGCAGATTGCGCAGCGGCGTGACCAGCGCAAGAATCAGCATCAGTCCGCCTGCCAGACGAACAATTTCCCGAATTGCCCCGCCCGGTACAAACGCCATCAGCGCAGCCATAAAAATTGCCGCCGTGGTCACGCATAAAATAACATGCTGAAATGCCGCAATCATATCGCTTTCACCATTGTTACGGCGAACACCAGCTCAAAAAACAAAATCGCCGCACAGCTGCCGAGCATTCCGAGCAGCATTCCAAAGCCGGAGACAATTCCCTCCATCAGCTTGGACAGCTGCGGCGGCGTGACCGGTGAAAGCACCGCGGTACCCGCCTTGAAAATCAGATAGCTGATGCCGACGCGCAGGAACGGCACAATGCAAATCGCCGCAATACAGAGCATCCCGAACACGCCCAGCGCATTTTTGAGCAGGATTGCGCCGGAAAGCAGGGTATCCGTTGCACCCGAGATAATACCTCCGACCACGGGAATCGAGCCAGACAGGGCGAATTTTGCCGTTTTTACCGCGCCGTTGTCCAGCCCGTGGCTGACCGTGCCACTGATGGTGATGTATGCAACAAAGCCGGTGAGCAGAATCTTGAGAATGCCGGATACCACCCATTTGAGAAAGGACGCCATGCGCGAGAGCATGTCATTTCCGATCGCGGCATTGACCGTGATGACTGCGATATAACCGCTCACGGCGGGCACGAGCAGCCCGGTGATGATGGATACCGTGAGATCAAAGACAAACATGGTTGCACCGTAGGTCAGCGCAGCGGTTGCCGGCGCGCCGGAAATCGTAAGCGCGGATGCCATCACCGGCATCATCGAGGCGGAAAAAATATCCATACTGTCGATTGTCTCCAGACACAGGCTCATCAGTCCGTGCAGATCTCCGTAAATCACCGCCGTCACACCGAGCGCACCCGCCATCGGCAGAATCGGGCTCGGCAGCCGGGATGCCGAGCCAAAGCCTGCTGCACAGCCGCAGAACAGCAGCACAACCGTGACACGCGCCAGAGTGGAAATCGTACTTTTCACCGCCTGTGTCCGCTCGCTCTCGGTCTTTTCCACAATCCGAATCAGCGACTCTCCCAGCTCGATTTCGCTGCTGATGTCAATCTCTCCGAGCAAACTCTGCGTCTGCCCGTCCAGTGCACGTTTGACCGAATCCGCACCGACAAGATCCTTTTGTCCGTTCCAGACCTCGTCAGCTGCCCATGCGCTGCCGGACAGCACGATCAGGCACAGCACAGCGGTCAGAACACAGCGCGCCGCCCTCATAGCATCCCACCGATCAGCCGGATGACCTGTTCCATCAGCGGCAGGCACACCGCAATCGCCGCCGCCACGCCTGCAAGCTCCAGCTTGGAGCCAATCGAGCCCTCGCCCGCATCTCGACACACTTCAGACGCAACGCGCACGACAACGGCAATCCCGACCGCCTTGATAACTGGCACATACACCTCTCCGTCGATTTTGGCAGCGCTCATCAGGCGAGAGGCGCTGTCCCAGACCTGACCGATGGCATCCAGTGCGGGCAGCAAAATCAGAATCCCTGCGAGCAGGGACAGCAGCACGGCAAACGCCGGACTGTGCTGCCTCAGATATACGCCGAATACCGCCGCACACAGCGCAATCGCGCAAAGCTTTAAGATCAGTTCCATGGCTAAAACCCAAATACGGTCTGGATGAGGTTGAATAGCTCGCTGATTTTCTGGACAATCAGCATCATGACGACGATCAAGCCGGCGAGCGTGGTCATCATCGCCTGTTCCTCGCGTCCAGACCGCACCAGAAGCTGGTTGAGCACAGCGACCAGAATGCCCACAGCCGCAATTTTGAAGATTAAATCCACCTGCATATGCATTCCTCATATCAGCACCAGCACCAGCAGAATGCCTGCTGCAATACAGCAGGTGCGGTAAACGGTGCCCTTGCTTTTCAGCTCCGAGCGCGCCTGCTCCAGCTGATGCTCCAGCCGCTTTCTGGAATGCTCCAGGCATTTTTTCTGCGAGGCTGCATCATATTTTCCGATAAAATCGGACATGTCGCACAGCACCGCCACATCCTGCGGCGTCAAGCCTGTCTGCGTTCCGTACTGGCGGAACGCCTTCATCCATTTGTAAGTAAGAGACAGTCCGTCATCCTTTTCGATCATTCGCTTCATCTTCCCAAAGATCAGCGCGACCTGTGCACGGCTGTCCTGCGCAAGCATCCGGATGATATCCGGAATGCCGGTCAGCCGGAACGCCAGCTCACTGCCAATCAGATCCGCTGCGGTCATCATCGCCTCCAGTGCTCTCACCCGTCCTCCGAGCTGCTGCCGCTGTGTGATTCCCATGCCGGTAAATGAACCGATAATCAGAATCATTCCAATCATTTTTAACATTCCTTTGCACTCCTTTCCAATCAAACCGCCGCCCGCAGACCGGCGACTCTGCTACTACTGTATGAGCCTGACCTGCCGTTCATGTCCGATCACCGCAATGCATTCAAATACTTTCATATCCAGCACGCTGCGGTACAGCGGACGTGCCGAAAAATCCTCAAAATCCAGCGCATGTGCGGTCGCCAGCACTGCCGCTCCGCAGTGGCAGGCGTACTGAATCGCCCGCGCGTCCTGCTCGGTCGTGATCTCGTCCAGCACGACCGCCTTCGGAGACATGGTTTTGACCAGCATCATCGCTGCCTGCGCCTTGGGGCAGGAATCTATGATATCCGTATGTGTGCCGAGATCAAACTGCGGCATCCCACGGTACATGCCGGAAAGCTCGCACCGTTCGTCCGCAACGCCCATGCGCAGCCCGCTGTCCGAGAGCTGCCGGGTCAGATCGCGCAGCAGCGTGGTTTTCCCGCGTCCCGGCGGAGACAGAATCAGCGTACTGCGAATCCCGCCTCCCACATGGACCGCCTCATACAGCCGCTCTCCTGCCGCGCCCTTGATCTGCCGTGCAATGCGCAGATTGACCGAGGACACATGGCGGAAGGTGGAAATCTCGCCCTGCTGCATGACTGCCGTACCGCACACACCCAGCCGGTGACCGCCGGCAATCGTCAAAAATCCCTGCTTCAGACTGTCCGTAAACGTATGTACCGAATAATCGGTTGCACGGGCAATGACCTCTCCCAGCTCATCCGTCGTGATGCGGTGGCTGCCGAGCGGGCGCTCCCCTCCGCCGCACTCAATGCTGAGCGGCTGCCCGGCACGCAGCCGGATCTCCTCACAGCCCGCCCGCTCCCGGTTGGACAGCGAGCGCAGAATCGCCGCCGTCTGCGGCGGCAGACACCGAATTGCCTGTAAAAAACTTTCTGCTTTCATTGATCCCGATTCCCTTCCTTTCCTGAAACCTTAACACAAGCTATGCACTGCTCCGGTATTTCATTCCGCCTGTCCGCATATCGTTTTTGTCTGCTCCGCTTGTTCCGCTTGATGTTTTTCCGTTATTTTTTTGTTTTTTTCTGCATTAATTTCTTCAAAAATGTTCTATTTCTGAGCATTTCATAAATATTTTGTGCCAATATCACAATTTAAAATGCGATACGCTTGAAATTTTATTGTTCTTGTTATATAATTATGAAGCTGATTGAATGCATGATGAATCCATAGAAAGGATGTTTTAAACCGATGTTTGAAATTCTCGAAAAGCGTAAGCTGTGCTCGAATGTCACCCTGATGGTAATCGATGCACCTTATGTTGCAAAAAAGGCTGAGCCCGGCCAGTTTATTATTCTGCGCGTCACGGAGGACGGCGAGCGCATCCCGCTGACCATCGCTTCTTATGACCGCGAGAAGGGCACCATCACCATCATCTTCCAGGAGGTCGGTGCTACCACCATGAAGCTCGGCATGATGAATGTCGGCGACTGCCTGCATGATTTCGTTGGTCCGCTTGGCGTTGCTTCCGAGCTGGAGCACCTCAAGGGCAAGAAGGTTGCTGTCATCGGCGGCGGTCTGGGCTGTGCAATCGCATATCCGCAGGCAAAGAAGCTGCACGAGCTGGGCGCTGAGGTTGACCTGATCGCAGGCTTCCGCAACACCGATTTCATCATCCTCGAGGAGGAGATGAAGGCAGCTTCCACCAATCTGTACATCGTAACCGACGACGGCTCCAACGGCCGCAAGGCTCTGGTCACCGACGTGCTCAAGGAGCAGATCGAGGCGGGCGTCAAGTATGACACGGTCATCGCAATCGGTCCGGTTATCATGATGAAGTTTGTCGCGCTGACCACCAAGCCGTATGGCATTAAGACCATCGTTTCCATGAACTCCACCATGGTTGACGGCACCGGCATGTGCGGCGGATGTCGCCTGACGGTCGGCGGCGAGACCAAGTTCGCCTGCGTAGACGGTCCGGACTTCGACGGTCATCTGGTTGACTTCGACGAGGCAATGCGCCGCGGCAGAATGTACAAGACGCAGGAGACTGCTGCTGTGGAAGCACACAGAGAGCACTGCAATCTGATGAAGATGGAGGTAAAGTAATCATGGCTAACATGTCGCCGGTCAAGAATCCGATTCCGGAGCAGGACCCGAATGTCAGAAATAAAAACTTTATGGAGGTTTCCCTCGGCTATGACGAGGCTACCGCCATTGACGAGGCAACCCGCTGCCTGAACTGCAAAAATATGCCGTGCGTATCCGGATGTCCGGTCAACGTAAAGATCCCGGAGTTCATCCAGCTGATCGCACAGGGCAAGTTCCTTGAGGCAAACGCAAAGATCAAGGAAACTAGCTCTCTGCCGGCTGTCTGCGGTCGTGTCTGCCCGCAGGAGACCCAGTGTGAGAGCAAGTGTGTCCGCGGCATCAAGGGCGAGCCGGTCGGCATCGGCCGTCTGGAGCGCTTCGCTGCCGACTACGCAAGAACGCACGCATCTGACGAGGTCATCGAGAAGCCGGAGTCCAACGGTCACAAGGTTGCTATCGTCGGTGCAGGTCCGGCAGGTCTGACCTGTGCAGGCGATCTGGCTCGCATGGGCTATGACGTTACCATCTTCGAGGTACTGCACACCGCAGGCGGCGTTCTGATGTACGGCATTCCGGAGTTCCGTCTCCCGAAGGCAATCGTACAGAAGGAAATCGACAGCCTGAAGGCAATGGGCGTTAAGATCATCACCAACTTTGTTGTCGGCCGTACCGAGACCATTGATGATCTGTTTGCAGAAGGTTATGAGGCAATCTTCGTCGGCTCCGGCGCAGGTCTGCCGTCCTTCATGCGTGTACCGGGCGAGAACATGAACGGCGTTTACTCCGCAAACGAGTATCTGACCCGTATCAACCTGATGAAGGCATACAAGGAAGACTCCGATACCCCGATCTTCCGCGCAAAGAACGTCGCAGTTGTCGGCGGCGGCAACGTTGCAATGGACGCTGCACGCTGCGCAAAGCGTATGGGTGCGGAGAACGTATACATTGTTTACCGCCGCGGTGAGGCTGAGCTTCCGGCACGTAAGGAAGAGGTTCACCACGCCAAGGAAGAGGGCATTGAGTTCCACCTGCTGACCGCTCCGGTTGAGGTTGTCGGCAACGAGGACTTCTGGGTAACCGGTCTGAAGTGCCAGAAGATGGAGCTGGGTGAGCCGGATGCTTCCGGTCGCCGCCGTCCGGTTCCGATTGAGGGCAGCGAGTACATTCTGGATACCGATGCGGTTATCGTCGCAATCGGCACCTCTCCGAACCCGCTGATCCGTTCCACCACTCCGGGTCTGGAGACCAACCGCCGCGGCTGCATCGTAGCAGACGAAGTCGGCGCAACCTCCAAGGACGGCGTATTCGCCGGCGGCGATGCCGTTACCGGTGCTGCTACCGTCATCCTGGCAATGGGCGCAGGCAAGAGCGCTGCTGTCGCGATGGACGAGTACATCAAGAGCAAGAAGTAATTTCGATTTCTTCTGATCCATACGGTGCAGCTCCGGCTGCACCGTTGATTTATCCCTGGGAGGAGAGTCTATGAAGCGTCTGCGCACAAAACATCTGGCAGTTTTCGCCGCTGCCCTCGCCGGAACCGAAGCACTGATTTTCTCCGGTGTTCACCGGCTCTATCGCTCCAGCTTCCGGCGCACGGATAAGCAGAATCATCCGCCGATTCCCTATGCGCCCTTATGTGCCCGCTATCCCCGGGAAACCTTTTCTTTTTATTCCGGAAAAAACAAGCTGCGGGCATACCTGTACGGTGTCGGCAGCACCAAGGGCTTGATCGTGGTGGTGCACGGCATCCACAGCAGCGCAGACCGCAGATTGGCGGATATTACCTATTTTGTCGATCACGGCTGGTGCGTGCTGTCCTATGACGGAACCGCCTGCGGGGAAAGCGAAGGCAATTCAGTGCGCGGTCTGGTGCAGTCCGCACTGGATCTTCATGCACTGCTTCAGGTCGTGGAAAAAACACCGTCCCTGTCCTCCCTGCCGCTCATGCTGTTCGGGCACAGCTGGGGCGGCTATGCCGTGACGGCCGTGCTCAATTTCAAGCACAGCATTGCCGGTGTCGTGTCCGTTTCCGGCTACAACAGCGCCAGCGAAATGACACGTGAAAACAGCAAAAATCTGCTGAACAAGGCGGCGCCGCTGACCTATCTCCCCTCCGAGGTCTTTCAGGCGGCTGCCTTTGGCCGGTA
>JAEDEU010000072.1 GCA_016293155.1 Clostridiaceae bacterium
GAAAGGAGGGCAGCCCATGATTACTTGGATGGATATTTTTACCTATACCTTGGTCATCATCGGTATTATTGATCTGTGTTCACGGATAAATAATAAGAAGTAACCGCCAAGCTACCAACTTCGGTTACTTCTTACGTAAGTTTAAAACCAATTGGGGACAACCGTCTGCCGGCAGTGCCCTTTGTTAATTACAGTATAATCGCTATACCCGAATTTGTCAACGCCCCGATCCGCGGATCGGGGCGTCTGTGTTACTCCACGCGCTCCTTGTCGAACAGCGCGCCGTACTTTTCATAATTGGTCACACGGCTGACCTTGTTGTCCTCATCGACGAAAACCACGGTCGGCTTGTGCGTCTTTGCCTCCTCCGGGGTGACATCGCAGTAGCTCATCAGGATGATCTTGTCGCCTACGGATACGCAGCGCGCCGCCGCGCCGTTGAGGCAGATCATGCCGGAGCCTGCCTCGCCCGCGATGGTATAGGTCTCAAAGCGGTTGCCGTTGTCGATGTCAACGATCTGTACCTTTTCGTACTCCAGAATGCCGGACTGCTCCAGCAGCTCGCTGTCAACGGTGATCGAACCGACATAGTTCAGCTCTGCCTGACGGACAGTAGCACGATGGATTTTGCTCTTGAGCATCTGAATGGTCATGTGATTTGATTTCTCCTTCGTATGCGCTTTAGATGTTTAGTCTCTTTCGATGATGAAGTTGTCGATCAGACGGGTGGTGCCGAAGCGGACTGCGACTGCCGCGAGGATGGAGCCCTCGGTGCTCGGCGTCGGCTCCAGATTGTTCCAGTCCACGATCTCCACATACTCGATGTCCGCATTCGGTGCGGTGTTGATCTCGTCGGTGATAATCTGGCGGACGATCTCAGAGCTGGTCTCGCCTGCCTCGATGGCAGCCTTGCCCTTTTGCAGTGCGCGGTTCAGAACCGGTGCCTCGGCGCGCAGCTCCGGGGTCAGATAAGTATTGCGGGAGCTCTTTGCCAGACCGTCCTCCTCGCGGACAATCGGCACGCCGATAATCTTGAGGTTCTGATTCAGGTCGGTCGCCATGCGGCGAATGACAGACAGCTGCTGTGCATCCTTCTGACCGAAATAGGCACGGTCCGGCTGTACAATGTTGAACAGCTTGGTGACGACGGTGCACACGCCGCGGAAGTGTATCGGACGGGATGCGCCGCACAGCCCCTTGGTCAGACCGTTCATATCCACGAACGAGCAGAAGCCACCCGGATACATCTCCTCGACGGACGGCAGGAAGATCAGGTCTGCACCCGCCTCGTCGCACTTCTTCGCGTCGTGCTGGATGTCGCGCGGATAGCTCTCATAGTCCTCGTCCGGACCGAACTGGGTCGGATTGACGAAGTCGCTGACCACGGTGCGGTCATTGTCGTGTACGGAGTGCTGCATCAGGCTCTGATGACCCTCGTGCAGATAGCCCATGGTCGGCACCAGACCGACGGTCAGACCCTCGGCGCGCCACTGAGCAACCTGCTCGCGCACCTCTTTGATGGTAGTTACGATTTTCATGTTGTGATGTCCCCTTACGTTCGTTCTATTAGTACAGCTTGCTCAGGACGGTTTCGTCCATCTTAAAGCAGTGCTCCGGCGCCGGGAAGGTGCCGTCACAGACTGCCTTGTGGTAATCGTTGTATGCGTTGGTCATAATCGTGCCGACATCCGCGAAGCGGCGGACAAACTTCGGCACATAGTCGCTGAACATGCCCAGCATGTCCTGATTGACCAGAACCTGTGCATCGCAGTCCGGACCTGCGCCGATGCCGATGGTCGGGATGTCCAGCATCTCGGTGACGCGCTTTGCCAGCGGCGCCGGCACGCACTCCAGAACGACGGCAAATGCGCCTGCCTCCTGTACGGCGCGGGCATCGTCCAGCAGCTGCTGTGCGGCTGCCTCGCCCTTGCCCTGTACCTTAAAGCCGCCGAAGGCATTGACCGACTGCGGAGTCATGCCAATGTGCGCGCAGACCGGAATGCCTGCATCTACAATGGCGCGGATGTGCTCCGCGACCTTGACGCCGCCTTCCAGCTTGACGGCATTGGCGCGGCCCTCCTTCATCAGGCGGCCTGCGTTGACCACGGCATCATAAACCGAGGTCTGATAGGACATAAACGGCATATCGGTGACGATGAGGGTGTTCTTTGCGCCGCGTGCAACCGCCGCGGAGTGATGGATCATGTCCTCCATCGTGACCGAAACGGTGTCCTCATAGCCCAGAATGACGTTGCCGAGCGAATCGCCGACCAGAATTGCGTTGATATCGGACGCATCCACCAGCTTTGCGGTGGAGTAGTCGTATGCGGTTACCATGGTCTGACGAAGACCCTTCTGCTTTGCTTCGCGGAACGTGACTGCCGTATTTTTCATAATAAAAAACCCTCCAAATAGCTTGTGAGGGCGGTAAGGTCTGCGTCTGGATGCTTGATCTGCGCGAGCCTGCACAGCCGCCCGGTCAGCGCCGCATACAGCCTGCGCTCGTCCTCCGAGAGGCACGCCATGTGCTTCTGGATGGTGCCGAGATCGCCGCGCTCTGCGGGACCGGTCAGCGCCGCCGTCGGACCCTTTGCACAGATATTCTGTGCATTGCCGAGGATGAGCGGGGTCAGCGCCGTGCGTGCCTGCTCCGCCGTGAAGCCGCATTCTCCGAGGAGATCCATGCCCCACGCCGACAGACCGACTGCGAGATTGCTCACCACACATGCCGCCAGATGGTATTTGGGCTTGTCCTTCGCGTCGATCACGGCGACGGACGCACCAATGGAGCGCATCAGCCCGGTCATGGTCTGTGCGCCGCTGCCTTCGATCGTGAAGAACGCGGTTTCCAGTCCCTCCCACGCGGTGAACCGGTCGCTGACCGCAAGAAGCGGATGAACCGAGCACGCCTGCGCGCCGAGCGTTTCCGCTCCCGCAAACACCTCGCTGGACAGCGAGCCGCTGCAATGGCAGATCAGTTTACTTTTCATGGGCAGCCTTGCAATGTCATCCCAGACCCGCGCAATGGCACCGTCCGGTGTCGTCACGAACAGGGTATCACTTGCCTCTACGATGTCTCTCAGCGCCGCGAACGGCTGCGAGCCCGTAAATTCTGCTGCTTGTCTTGTGTGTTCCGGCGTGCGGCTGAAGTATCCGGTCACAGTAACGCCGTGCTCAGCAAACAGCCTGCCCAGCGATACACCGACCTTGCCCGCGCCGATGAATCCAATTTTCATGCGCCTCACCTCCGCGTTATTCCGTGTGGTGACACCGCATTTACGTCGGTCCCATTCCCAGCTCCGGGATATGCGCCGCGCCAAAAAAAGTAGTGTTCCTTTTCCAAAAAGAACCAAAAAGCATCCGGTACCGTTTCCCGCTCAGAGCGCAGGAATACCGCCCGTTTCTCTGTTAAGCGTACCACATTGACCGGTCAGATGCAAGAAACAATTCCACATTTTTTTGCCCTTCGCCCCGCATTTTCTTGACGAATTGTAACAGAGCCCGCAGCTCATTTTGGAATGCAGAGTATTTTTATAAGATATTTTGAAACAAAATCCGATTAGACATTCCAAAATGCGTCCAGCGTTGACGATTTGTGACTGACTTTTTTCTCTAAAGTGTATTATTCGATACAGAATCAAGGAGTCGAACGAATACGGAAATATTGGTATATTCCCGTATTTTTTTCTACAAATGCACACTTTCCATAAATGTATATTCAAATTGTCCTCTTTTGGCGGTAACGCATTTTTTCACAATTATGTCATTTTGCCACAATTTGTACCCCAATTATTGATTTTCAGCCTTAAAATACGATATAATATAGAAAAACACAACGTTTTGGAGTGAAAAGAGGTGACGATATATGTCTGAATTTCCGATTCATTTTTATGATGACCGTCATTTTGCAGAGCTGAAACCATATCAGTTCAGCATGAGTGAACACGCTACGGCATGTTCGATCGGACCATTTCTGAGAGAGCACTATGTGCTGCTGTACATTCTCAAGGGCTCCGGCACCATCAAACTGAGCGGTGTACGGTATCCATTTGAATCCGGCAATGTCTGCGTGGTATTCCCGCAGGTCGTCAGCCTCTTGGAATCCGACGGAGAATTGATGTATTTGTCCCTTGAGCTGGACGGCAAGGATGTCGGCCGCCTGCTCGCGCGCGCCGGTGTGGATACACGCCATCCGGTGCTGTCGCTTGCCGTGCCGCCCGAAGAAAGCGCCCTGCGCACCGAATTTTTTGCCCTGACCGAGCATCGGGAAAAAGGCGATCTCTATCAGATCGCGCACGTCTATCTCGTGATGGACGCACTCATTTCCGAGTCCTCCCGTCAGGCGCAGACGCAGGTCGGCAATCTCCAGCGTTACTATGTCGATAAGGCGATCCGCTTTATCTCCAAGCGGTATACCGAGGATATCTCGGTCGAGGATATCGCACAGCACTGCGGACTCAACCGCAGCTATCTCGGCAAGCTGTTCCGCGAGGAGATCGGCGTGACCACGCAGGAATTTCTCATTCAGTACCGGATGCGCATCGCATGTCTGTATCTGAAAAACACGGATGTCTCCATCGGCACCATCGCCGCTTCGGTCGGCTATGCCAATCAGCTGCACTTCTCCCGCGCATTCCGCAAGGTATACGGCATGAGCCCGCGCGACTGGCAGAAGCAGCATCTGCAAAGCCTGCACGCATTCTCTGAGCCCGCACCGCAGGAGCCTGCTCAGGTGCCGCAGACCGCAGCCCAGCAGCCTGCCCGGCGGCAGGAGTCCAGTACACAGTCTCAGGACTGAACCTGATTCGAACATAGACCGGTATTCCGCTTCTGGAATGCCGGTTTTTTCCGTCCGATCGCAAAAAACCGGTACTGAGACCAGTACCGGTTTATCCATTTACAGAATGACGCGAACGGAAATCATGCCCTCCAGCGCCTTCAGCTCATTCAGCATGGAATCGTCCACCTCGATGTTGGTGTCCATGATGGTATAAGCATAGTCGCCCTTGGAGCGGTTGCCCATGTTCTCGATGTTTGCGTTGTGGTTTGCAATCGTCGCAGTGATGCGGTTAATCATGTGCGGGATGTTGCGGTGAATCATGCAGATGCGGCGGAATGCGCCTTCCTCACGCGGCACCTTCAGGTTCGGGAAGTTGACCGAATTGCGGATGATGCCCTTTTCGAGGTAATCCATAATCTCCTGTGCTGCCATCTTTGCGCAGTTGTCCTCACTCTCCGGGGTGGATGCGCCCAGATGCGGCATACAGATTGCATTCGGAGCCGCCAGCATCTTCTCGGATGCGAAGTCACAGACGTAAGCGGCAACCTTGCCGGACTTGAGCGCCTCGATGATATCGTCCTCCGCGACCAGCTCGCCGCGTGCGAAGTTCACGATGCGCACGCCGTCCTTCATCTTCTCAATGTTTTCCTTGCAGATGATGCCGGTGGTGCTCGGCAGAGCCGGAACGTGAACGGTGATGTAGTCCGCAGCCTTGAACAGCTCATCCAGCTCGGTCACATGCTTGAGGGAACGGGTGATTTGCAGCGCCGCGTCAACCGACAGATACGGGTCGTAGCCGACGACGTTCATGCCCATTGCGTCCGCAGCGTTTGCCACGCGCGCGCCGATGGCGCCCAGACCGATGATGCCCAGGGTCTTGCCCTTCAGCTCCGGACCGGCAAACTTGCTCTTGCCCTTCTCCGCCATGGACGGGATGGCATCGCCGTTGCCTGCCAGCTCACGGGTCCACTGAATGCCGCCCAGAATGTTTCTGGAAGCCAGCAGCAGACCGCAGATGACCAGCTCCTTGACCGCATTTGCGTTTGCACCCGGGGTATTGAATACCACGATGCCCTCCTCGGAGCAGCGGTCAATCGGGATGTTGTTGACGCCTGCGCCCGCGCGTGCGATGCACTTGAGCGACTCCGGGAATGCGGTGTCGTGCAGCTTTGCGGAGCGGACCATGACAGCGTCATAGGAATCAAAATCCTCGCTGTGGGTATACTTTGCCGGGTCGAGCAGCTCCAGACCCGCATTGGAAATCTTATTAAACAGCTTTACCTGATACATTGGGGGTTGCCTCACTTATTCTTCTTCTCAAATTCCTGCATGAAGCCGATGAGCTTCTCAATGCCCTCGATCGGCATTGCGTTGTAGATGGACGCGCGCATGCCGCCAACCAGACGGTGACCCTTCAGGTTGCTCATGCCCGCCTCGACGGAAGCCTTGACGAAGGCTGCGTCCAGCTCTGCATTGCCGGTGTTGAAGGTGACGTTCATGCGGGAACGGGAGTCCTTGTCGGCAACTGCAACGTAGAAGTCGGTGCTGTCCAGATAGTCATACAGCAGCTGGGACTTCTTGATGTTGAGCTTCTCCATCTCGGTCAGACCGCCCAGACCCTCGATCCACTCGAGCATCAGACCCAGCATGTAGATTGCATAGGTCGGCGGGGTGTTGTACATGGAGCCCTTGTCTGCCATCAGCTTGTAGTCCAGCAGAACCGGCATATTCTCGCGGTAGTGACCGAGCAGATCCTCGCGGACGATAACAACCGCCATACCTGCCGGGCCCATGTTCTTCTGTGCGCCTGCGTAGATGACGCCGTACTTGGAAACGTCAACCGGACGGGACAGAATGTTGGAGGACATATCTGCGACCAGCGGGACATTGCCCAGCTCCGGAATGTAGTTCCACTCGGTGCCGAAGATGGTGTTATTTGCGCAGATGTGGAAATAGTCTGCGTTCGGATCAGCGTTGATCTGATCCTGCTTCGGGATGTATGCAAAGTTTCTGTCCTCGGAGGAGGCAGCGATATGAACCTCACCGAACTTCTTTGCTTCCTTCATTGCGTTCTTTGCAAAGTTGCCGGTGACTGCGTAGTCCGCCTTGCCGGTGACCATCAGGTTGAGCGGTACAGCGGAGAACTGCATGGTAGCGCCGCCCTGCATGAACAGCACCTTGTAGTTATCCGGGATACCCATGACGCGGCGCAGCGCAGCTTCGGTATTGTTGATGATGCCGTCATATACCTTTGAGCGGTGACTCATCTCCATGACGGACATTCCGGAACCCTCATAATTGACCATCTGAGCAGCGGCCTTCTCCAGAACGGACTGCGGCATCATGGACGGACCCGCAGAAAAGTTAAAAATACGATCAGACATAACTGGCATCCTGCCTTTCCTAGTTTTCAAACTCTGGTGTTTCTTCTATCGATTTTAGCATCGACATTCCTTATTTAGAACCTTTTTTACAAAAATGTCAAGTAGTTCTAACATTTTTCAGCGTTTCAGGGTATAGTTTCACAGTTCGGCACAGTGTTTTTGTATAGTTTGCCGTAGACAGTTGTCCGCGAGCGGCGGATCATCGCGCTTTCAGCGAAAATTTTGCGGTCGAAAAACAAAAAAATCGCACAGGTTTTTGACACCGGTGCGATTCACAGATTGATTTTCGGGCTGTTTATCCGTCGGAGCCGCGGA
>JAEDEU010000007.1 GCA_016293155.1 Clostridiaceae bacterium
TTGACATCGGCGCGGGTACCATTAAGTTCGGTTTGTTTACAGACAAGGGAACGCTGAAGGACCGCTGGGAGATCAAAACAAGAACACAGGATAGCGGTGCATACATTCTGGACGATATCGCGGACTCCATCAAGGAAAAAATCCGTCAGGAGGGTCTGATGTGGCAGCAGATTGTCGGCGTCGGTGTCGGTGTTCCGGGTCCGGTTCGCCGCAACGGCATCGTGTTGCAGTGTGTTAACCTCGGCTGGAAGGACGTTGATGTTGTAAGTATTCTGAGCAATAAGCTCAAGCTACCGGTCAAGGTGGCGAATGATGCCAATACCGCTGCACTGGGCGAGATGTGGCGCGGCGGCGCGCAGGGCTATAAGACGGTCGTTCTGATCGAGCTGGGTACTGCAATCGGCGGCGCAATTATTTGGAACGGTCAGATTGTCTATGGTCATAACGGCGCTGCGGGTGAGTTTGGTCACATGCCGCTGCTGCACGATGAGACCAAGCCGTGTGCCTGCGGCAAGGTTGGCTGTCTGGAGCAGGGCGCTTCTGCGACCGGTGTGGCACGTTATGCAAAGCAGCTGCTGCGCGAAAATATGGACACGCCGTCCGCGATGCGCAAGATTGTCCCGCTGACCTCCAAGGGTGTATTCGAATGCTATGCAAAGGGTGATGAGCTGGCGACGAAGGCTGTTGAGCGCTGCACCGATGCAGTCGGTCATGCGATGGCACACATCGGGTGCATCATTGATCCGCAGATTTTCCTGATCAGCGGCGGCATGGCAAATGCGGGTGATCTGCTGATCGACCGCATCCGCGAGGTGTATCAGCAGGAGGTCTACTCTGCGGCGAAGGATACAATCATCGCGCGCGCAAAGCTCGGTGACAACGCCGGCATTTATGGTGCGGCACGCATGATGCTGATTGATATCTAATTCGTACAATTACAGTACCGTGTATGCGTTTGCTGCGCATACACGGTGTTTTTTGCTGTTTTTTTCGAAAACACTCCAAAAAAGCTGTGCAATATGCCTTAAAACGCCTAAAAATTAAAAAAACATTTACAAATGACAGAAAATTTGATATGATAGGTGAGACATAATCGTGAAATGGGACTGCTTTAGACAATGATGTCGTACCTGCGGCGCGCTGTCGGAAAGCGGTTTTTCATTTGCGAACAAACTAAAAAAGGAGAACTCACATGACTACAGAAAAGATTTGCATCCTGATTGCAATCGTAGTTTATCTGCTGGGTGTTCTGGGCATCGGTATCTGGTGCGCAAAGCGGAGCAATACAGTAGACGATTTCTATCTGGGTGGCAGAAAACTGGGTCCGCTGGTTACGGCAATGAGTGCCGAGGCCTCGGACATGAGCGGATGGCTGCTGATGGGTCTGCCGGGCGTTGCCTATCTCACCGGCGTGGCAGATGCAGCATGGACCGCAATCGGACTGGCAATCGGTACCTATGTCAACTGGCTGATTGTTGCAAAGCGCATTCGTCGTTATACCCACGTCGCGGGCAATTCCATTACGCTTCCGGATTTCTTTTCCAGACGCTTCCACGATGATAAAAACGTTCTGATGTGCATTGCGGCAGTGATTATCATTGTATTCTTTATTCCGTACACCGCTTCCGGGTTTGCAGCCTGCGGCAAGCTGTTCAGCAGTCTGTTCGGAATTCATTATGTTACCGCAATGGTAATCTGTGCGATCGTTATCCTGGGCTACACCACGCTGGGCGGATTTCTTGCTGCAAGCACCACGGACTTTATCCAGAGCATTGTCATGTCGATTGCGCTGCTGATTGTTCTTGGCTTCAGTGTGGGCATGGCAGGCGGCATGGACGCGGTCATGGAAAATGCAAGAGAGATCCCGGGCTATCTGGGTCTGACCAGCATCCATGTTCCGGAGACTAACTCTGCTGCACCGTATGGCGCGCTGAATATTGCATCCATGCTGGCATGGGGACTGGGCTACTTTGGTATGCCGCATGTCCTGCTGCGCTTTATGGCGATTGACGATGCCAAGAAGCTGTCGCTGTCCCGCCGCGTTGCAACCGTCTGGGTTGTGATCTCTCTGGCAGTTGCCGTTATGATCGGTATTATCGGCAACGGCATGAGCAAGGCCGGCGTCATTGAGACTCTGTCCGATCCGGAGACCATTATTGTACGCATTTCCGACCTGCTCAGCCGATTTGGTGTTGTGCCGGCGCTGATTGCAGGCGTCATTCTCGCGGGTATTCTGGCTTCCACCATGTCCACCGCGGATTCCCAGCTGCTGGCAGCAGCTTCTGCGGTATCCCACAATATGTTCCGCGGCGTATTCCGTATGGAGCTGAGTGAAAAGGCTGCGATGCTGGTTGCCCGTATTTCGGTTATCGTCATTGCCGTCATCGGTGTATTCATTGCAAGAGACCCGAACAGCTCGGTATTCGGCATCGTATCGTTTGCATGGGCAGGCTTCGGCGCTTCCTTCGGCCCGGTTGTTCTGTTCGCTCTGTTCTGGAAGCGCACGAATATGTACGGCGCGCTGGCAGGCATGGTCGCAGGCGGCGTGATGGTATTTGTCTGGAAATACCTGATTGCTCCGATGGGCGGCGCATGGGGTATCTATGAGCTGCTCCCGGCGTTCCTCGTAGCATGTGCTGCGATTGTGATTGTATCCCTGATTACTCCGGCTCCGTCCAAGGAGATCTGCGAGGAGTTCGATCTGGTCAAGAACATGAAGGACTAAGCATCCAAAAAATCAAACGACGCAGTTTTATCGCTGCGTCGTTTTTTTGTGTTATAAAATGGGTGCCAGCGCGCGGAGCACGGATGCGCCGATGGAGGTGAGCCATGAAACATTTTTACAAAAATCTTCCTCTACAATGCGGCTCTTGCTGATGCAGTCCAGAATGTCCTCACGCACCTTGTCTACGATGGAGGAACGATAGAATGCACAGGCGCATTCGAAGTGCAGATAAAAGCTGCGGAAGTCCATGTTGATCGTGCCGACGATTGCCGTATCGTTGTCCGAGACGATCATCTTTGCATGAATGAATCCCGGCGCGTATTCATAGATTTTAACACCGGATTCGATCAGCTGTGCATAATACGAGCGCGTGACCGCATAGACCATCTTTTTATCCGGAATGCCCGGTGTCACAATGCGCACATCCACGCCGGACTGCGCGGCGGTGCAGAGCGCGGTAATCATCTCGTTGTCCAGCGTGAGGTACGGCGTGGTGATATAAACATACCGCGATGCGCTGTTGATGATGTGCATATACGCCGCCTCGCCGACATTGAACGCATCCAGCGGGGAATCCGCAAAGGGCTGTACATAGCCGTCGCTTTCCACGGAAACCGTGGGCAGATAGTCCGCAAGCGGGGTCGGCTGCGAGCCGGTGGCAAAATCCCACAGCTGTAAAAACAGTGCGGTGAGGTTGGCAACGCCGTCGCCGGTCAGACGGAAGCCGGTATCCTTCCAGTGTCCGAAGCGCTCGCGGCGGTTGATGTATTCATCTGCAATGTTGATGCCGCCCATGTAGCCGGTGTTGCCGTCGATGATACACACCTTTCGGTGGTTGCGATAATTCAGATAGGTGTTCATCATGGGGATGAACCGGTTGAATGCGACGACCCGGATGCCGAGCGAGGTCAGATACCTGCGGTATCCGGGGGGCAGGGTGGAGATGCAGCCGACATCATCGTACATAATGCGGACGTCCACGCCGGACTGTGCCTTTTCCGCGAGGATGGACAGGATTGCGTCCCACATTTCTCCGAGGTCTATGATGAAATACTCCATAAAGATGAAGCGCTCTGCTTTTTTCAGCTCAATGAGCATGGATTCAAACTGATATTCCCCCAATGGGAAATATTCGCAGGCGGTATTTTTCCAGACCGTCATGCCGGCGATTTTGTGCAGATAGGTTCCCATTCTGCGGTGGCGCGGGGAGCGGGTGCACAGCTCGCGCAGGGAGGACTGCTTTTTCTGCTCCAGCTGTTCGGAATCCAGCGGGCGGATTTTAACCAGTCGCGCGCGGTTGAACGGCGTATTTCCCCAAAAGATGTAAAACAATACGCCGAACGGCGGCAGCAGCAGGATCACAATGATCCATGGAATTTTATAGGCCGGATTGTCGTTCTTCCGGATCAGCCAGATGATGACGCACAGGCTGATAAATTCCAGAAAATAATATAGAATAAACTGCCTGTGGCTGAGCCAGTACAAAAAGGTCAGCGTAAGCAGGAACTGTATCAGCAGCAGTGCAATTGAGATAGAACGGCGGTTGACCATAAATTTCCGGACTTTTCGTTTCACGGAATCACTCCTTTCCTGAAACCGGATACTGTCATGATAGTATGTTCCATGCAAAATGTCAAATACAAGAAAACTGTACAAACTCCACCAATCTCATTGTAAAAAATGGAATGATGCGGTATAATAAATACAATTACACGCATCGCGCACTGTCAGGAGGACTGTTATATGAAATTTTCGTTTGCACATAACAATTTGAATGTGTATGATCTGGAAAAATCGCTCCATTTTTACAGCGAAGCGCTGGGACTCAAGGAGACAAGACGAATTAATGCAGAGGACGGCAGCTTTACGATTGTATTTTTGTCGGATGATTCCACACCACATCTGCTGGAGCTGACCTGGCTGCGCGATATGGATCGAGCCTATAATCTGGGAGACAATGAGTTCCATCTGGCACTCAGGGTGGATGATTTTGAGGCGGCGTATGCCAAGCACAAGGAGATGGGCTGCATCTGCTATGAAAATCCGTCGATGGGAATTTATTTTATTTCTGACCCGGACGGCTACTGGATCGAGATCATTCCATAACAGCACTGGGAGGATACATTATGAACGATTATGTGATCGTAACCGATTCCGTGGTGGATCTGGATTACTCGTACTATACGGAAAACAATCTGCGATATGTTCCGCTGAGTATTACCATGGACGGAATCGGCACGCAGGATGATGATTTTTATACGACGATTTCCGCGAAGCAGTTTTATCAGTATCTGCGTGAGGGACGCAATGTTACCACCTCGCAGGGTACGGTCGGATATTTTATGCGTGTGTTCGGCGAGATTCTGGAAAGCGGAAAGGATATCGTATATCTGGGCTTTTCGTCCGGACTGAGCGGAAGCTATAATTCCGGCTGTATGGCTCGGGACGAGCTGGCAGAGCAGTATCCTGACCGTAACATTTACTGTGTGGATACCAAGGCGGCGGCAGGCGGCTATACCATGCTGGTCTGCCGCGCGGTAGAACGCAAAAAACAGGGCGATTCCGCGCAGGAGCTGGCAGAGTGGGCAGAGAAAACATCGCCGCATATGATCCACTGGGTCACGGTGGACAGCCTGTTCCATCTGATGCGCGGCGGACGCGTTTCCAAAACCTCTGCCGTGGTCGGTTCACTGGTCGGCATCAAGCCGGTGATCTGCGTCACCGAATCCGGCAGGCTCAAGCCGGTGCACAAGGTGCGCGGACGCAAACAGTCCATTGCCTATCTGGCCAAAATGGCAAAGGAGCAGATGGTGGCGAGTGAGTTTGACAGGCTCTTCATCAGCCATGGCGACTGTCTGGAGGATGCGGAATATCTCCGCTCGCTGCTGGTGCAGGAGCTGGGCATCCCGGAGGAGAAGGTCGAAATCCATATGCTGGATATGGTCATCGGCGCGCATACCGGTCCGGGTGTCGTCACGGTGTTCTTCTACGGCGAGAAACGCACAGAGGACTGATAAAAGAAAAAAGAAACGGATTGCTTTTGCCCGCCCGCGGTGTGCAGCGATCCGTTTTTTTATCGGTTTGGCAGAGCGAAATGCATCCGGACAGAAGGAAAACTTGCAGAAAATGTTTTGGTTACAGAAAATAAATTTTGCGGACGGGCAGCAAAAAACTGCTCAAACTGCATGAAATGAATACGCGACCTGCATATTGTGTGTGAGGATGGTGGTAAAATGGTGCTTTTATATACTGCTTTTGTGGTATTTTAGAAGGAAAACGGAGCGGATGCTTTGAATTATTTTGTGCGTAATCCGAATGACAAGCATGATTTCGTGCAAAAAACGGGCGAAAAAACAGGAATTGTAGAAAATTTCTGTATAAAAATAGACGTCTAATAAAAAAGTGGAAATTTTTTTGTTTTTTTGCAATTTATACTTTTCAAACTGGCATTTTTGTGGTATGATGCTATACGAAGATGAGAACAAACCATTTTGCATGGAGGAATTATTAAAATGGCACTTACCAATACCTATCTGAAGAGTGTTTACGACACCGTTGTTGCACGCAATGCAAATGAGCCGGAGTTCCAGCAGGCAGTATTCGAGGTTCTCGAGTCCCTGCAGCCGGTCGCAGAGCGCCGTCCGGATCTCGTTGAGGCTGGCGTATTCGAGCGCATCGTTGAGCCGGAGCGCGGCATCCAGTTCCGCGTAGCATGGGTTGACGACAACGGCAAGGTTCAGGTAAACCGCGGCTATCGTTACCAGTTCAATTCCGCAATCGGACCGTACAAGGGCGGCATCCGCCTGCATCCGTCCGTATGCGCTTCCATCATCAAGTTCCTGGGCTTCGAGCAGATCTTTAAGAACAGCCTGACCGGCCTGCCGATCGGCGGCGGCAAGGGCGGCTCTGACTTCGATCCGAAGGGCAAGTCCGACGGCGAAGTAATGCGTTTCTGCCAGGCCTTCATGACTGAGCTGTGCCGCCATATCGGTGCTGACACCGACGTACCGGCTGGCGATATCGGCACCGGCGCTCGTGAGATCGGCTATATGTTCGGTCAGTACAAGCGCATCCGCAACGAGTATGTCGGCGTTCTGACCGGCAAGGGCCTGCAGTGGGGCGGCTCCCTGGCACGTACCGAGGCTACCGGCTATGGTCTGTGCTACCTGGTTGACGCAATGCTGAAGGATCACGGCACCTCCTTCGAGGGCAAGAAGGTCGTTATCTCCGGCTCCGGCAACGTTGCAATCTACGCTACCCAGAAGGCTACCGAGCTGGGCGCAAAGGTGATCGCACTGTCCGACTCCAACGGCTACATTGTAGACGAGAACGGCATCAACCTGGATGTTGTCAAGGAGATCAAGGAAGTTCGCCGCGGCCGCATCAAGGAGTATGTTGAGGCTGTTCCGTCCGCGAAGTACTTCGAGGGCAAGGGCATCTGGACTGTTCCGTGCGACATCGCTCTGCCGTGCGCAACCCAGAACGAGATCAACGAGGATGACGCAAAGGCTCTGATCGCAAACGGCGTACAGGCTGTCGGCGAGGGCGCTAACATGCCGTCCACTCCGGAGGCAGTTGCTGCATTCCAGGGCGCAGGCGTTCTGTTCGCACCGGCAAAGGCTGCAAACGCAGGCGGCGTTGCTACCTCCGCTCTGGAGATGAGCCAGAACTCTCAGCGTCTGTCCTGGACCTTCGAAGAGGTTGACGCAAAGCTGCATCAGATTATGGTCAACATCTACAACAACATTTCCGCTGCTGCCAAGGAGTACGGCTGCGAGGGCAACCTGGTTGCAGGTGCAAACATTGCAGGCTTCCTGAAGGTTGCTGAGGCAATGAAGGCACAGGGTGTCATGTAAGACAGCACCTCCATTTCTTCCATAACAATACGCATCCCCGACAGAGAATCTCTGCCGGGGATGTTTTTCTGCTCCGAGGATTTTTATCTCTTTTGATGTGATGATGAAATCAAAAAAAGAACTGCTGGTTCCATGTACCTGACATCAAACCAGCAGTTCTGCTTTGGTGCGGATAACAGGACTTGAACCTGCACGGTTGCCCGCTGGAACCTAAATCCAGTGCGTCTGCCAATTCCGCCATATCCGCGAGTGTATTTATGGTATCATATTGTGCAAAAGATGTCAAGATTTCATCCGAAAAACCGTCATCTTCCTGTGTTCAAACCCGACGAAATATGATACAATAAGATTGATTTCTCGGCGCACGCCCGTTCGGCATTTTTTTGCACAGCGGGAGGATCGGAATGGAGGGCGTATGAAACAGTGGAAAAAAGTCTGCGCGGCGGTATGCTGTGCGGGAATGCTGAGCGGCTGCTCGTTTATTTCCGTTGGAGATGAGCTGCTGCAGGTGCCAAAGCCGTCCGCGAGCTATTTGCAGCTTCAGAAGGAGCTGGACAAAAACCTATCGGATACAGTAACCTATACCGCCCCGCAGAGCGGACAATATCGAAATTCCGTTATTTTTGAGGATATCGACGCAGACGGATCGGAGGAGAGCTTTGCCTTTCTGCGCGACAGCGTCAGCGGAAAAATCACCGTATATGCCTACCGCATGGTGGATGAGCGCTATGAGCTGATCGGCAGCATCGACGGAAACGGCACGGCGTTGGATTCGGTTGCATTTCTGGATATGCCGGAGAGCGGCGGCAAGGGCATGATCCTGACCTGGAAGCTGGTCGGTGAGGGGAGCAAGGGTCTGACAGTTTGTGCGCTGGATGACAACGGCGGACTGAAGGATGTGCTCAACGCCGAGTGCAGCGACTACACCGCCTGTGACCTCGATCAGGACGGCGGTGATGAGCTGTTCACGGTGCGTTACAGCATGACAGACCGCAATACGGCGCAGGTATATGATTATAACGGCGAGAAGATGGAGATGATCTCGCAGATTGATGCCTCGCAGGATATCAAAACCGTTGCGAAAATGCGCAGCGGATACATTGACAGCGATACCGTGGGCGTGTTTGTGGATAATAAGTTTGACACCGATGTCGGAATGCAGACGGATATCTATATGCTGAACGACAGGTCACTGGTCAATCTGGCGATCAGCGACAATACATATCGCCCGATTGCGCTGTATTACAGTGAGGATGTCAATCGGGATGCGATTATCGAGGTGCCGATTGCGAAGGCGATGAAGGGCTATGAAATGGCGCAGCCTGCGGAAAAGCAGTGGATGCTGGACTGGTACCGGTACAGCCTGTCCAAGCCTGCGGAGCGCATCTGCACGACCTATCGAAGCTCGACCGAGATGTGGGAGATGACGCTCACGGATGCATGGCGGAAGTACGTTACGGTAAAAAATGTGAGCAGTGCGGAGACCGGCGTGAGCCAGACCGTGTTCTATGAGCACCGGGAGGACAGCGAGGATGTGCCGCTGCTGACCATTCTGGTTTATACGGGCTCCAACCATAAAACCGCTGCTGCATCAAGCGGCGTGGTCAAGCTTGGCTCAACCGATACGGCAACCTATGCAGCACGGATTGAAAACAGCGATTTGAAGCTTTCGGTCACCGCGGAGCAGGTGAAAAAGATGTTCCGGATTCTGCTCAGCTCGTGGAACTGACGGAACGATACACAGACGTTAGGATATAAAGGAGAATCGAGATTATGGGACGCAAGGTTTTAGTGCTGGAAGATGAAGAAAATATCAGAAGCTTTGTGGTCATCAATTTAAAGCGCGCGGGCTATGATGTCATTCAGGCGGGCAGCGGCGAGGAAGCGCTCGAGCGCTTTCATGAGAATCCGGATATTATGATCGCCATTCTGGATGTCATGCTTCCGGGCGAGCTGGACGGATATGATGTCTGCCGCACCCTGCGCGCAGAGGGCAGCAATGCCGGTATTATCATGCTGACCGCGCGCGTGCAGGAATCGGATAAGGTCAACGGTCTGATGATGGGCGCGGACGATTATGTGACCAAGCCGTTTTCCGTGCCGGAGCTGACCGCGCGCGTGGACGCGCTCATCCGCCGCATCAATGTCAATGGATTTTCGCAGGATGTGATTAAGAGTGGTCCGTTTACGCTCAATCTGCGCTCCCGCGAGCTGGTCAAGAACGGACAGCACATTGATCTGACACAGGTGGAGTTTTCGCTCGTCAAGACCTTTTTGGAAAATCAGGACTGTGCGCTTGACCGTGAGGCGCTGCTCAATGCGGTCTGGGGGCCGAGCTATTCCGGCGAAGAAAAGATTGTGGACGTTAATATCCGCCGCCTGCGCATCAAAATTGAGGATGTGCCGGCAAAGCCGAAGTACATTGTCACCGTGCGCGGCTTTGGCTATATGTGGCGCAAAATGAGCTGAAAGGAGAACGGGTAGATGGACAAAAAAGTGACCGATGATACACGGGAGCTGGAGGACCTTGCCAAAGAATTTAAGGCAAAAAAGGAAGAACTGAAGGAAATCCGCATCCAGCATACCCGCGGCGGCATCCGCGGACGATGGATGGTGAATGCACTCAGCTTTATCATCGGCATCATGGCGATTGTCATCGTGTTCATCACGACTGTCACAGCCAGCTATTATTACAACAACCTCAGAGAAAACCTGATGGGACGCGCCACACAGAGTGCAGTGTTCATCAATACCTATTTGAATGCCAGCTATGAGCAGTTCCAGAGCGCGGCACAGTCCTTTGTCACGGATTATGAGGATAAGGACAAGGTTGAGGTACAGATCATATCCTCCAACGGCCGCATCCAGTTTTCCTCCTCCAGCTTCAGCCAGACAGGCAGTCTGCCTGGGACGGCGGATGTCGATCAATGTCTGGAAAAGCAGGATGTGGCGATCAGCTCAGGCAGGGACAGCCGCTCGGGCGAGCGGGTTATGTCGGTTTCCTGTCCGCTGTACGACTCCAACGAGAATCTGATCGGTGCGGTACGGTATATTTCCGCGCTTGAGGCGGTGGAACGGCAGATCATTATGATTGTGATGGTCTGCGTGCTTGCGGCGCTGATTATGATTCTGGTGGTTGCACTGTCCAACCGCTACTTTATCGCCTCGATTATTGAGCCGGTCAAAAAGATCAATCTGGCCGCCAAGGAGATCGCAGAGGGACGCTATGGCATGATCCTGCATAAGGAGCACGATGATGAGATCGGCGAGCTGTGCGACACGATCAACCATATGTCCAGTGAAATCAGCCGCGCGGAGCGCATGAAGAACGACTTTATTTCATCGGTTTCGCATGAGCTGCGCACGCCGCTGACCGCCATCGGCGGCTGGACGGAAACGCTGATCCGGTCGGGCGCAAGCGATCCCGAGGAGGTCATGCTCGGTCTGGGCATCATCCAGAAGGAGAGTCACCGGCTGACGCAGATGGTGGAGGAGCTGCTGGACTTTACCCGTCTGGAGAGCGGACGGCTCAAGCTCAACATCGAGGAAATTGATATCGGTGTTGAGCTGTATGAGGCAGTTTATATGTATAAAAATATGCTGGAGCGCGAGCAGATTGATCTGATTTATGATATTCCGGACGATATGTTCATGGTAAACGGTGACAGCCACCGCCTGCGTCAGGTATTTTTGAATATTTTGGACAATGCCGCCAAGTACGGCAAGGACGGCGGAAAAATCGAAATCGACCTCAGTGCGGACAGCTATACCGTCCGGATTGACATCCGGGACTGGGGTCAGGGCATTCCGGAGGACGAGCTGCCGTTTGTCAAGGAGAAGTTCTACAAGGGCAGCTCCAAGCAGCGCGGCAGCGGCATCGGTCTTGCCGTCACGGATGAGATCATCCGGATGCACGGAGGAATGCTCAACATCGCGAGCAAGGTCGGAGAGGGCACCTGCGTGACCATCAGCCTGCCGCTGCTCACGCCGGGCATGAGAGAAACCGAGGATACACAGGTATGAAGCAGCAAAAGGTAATTCGCCGCACCACCATCGGCGGTCAGGCGATTTTGGAAGGCATTATGATGAAGGGTCCGCGCAAAAGCTGTACGGTCGTGCGCAAGCCGGACGGCACCCTTGCCATTCAAGAAAAGGATATCACCCCGCTCGGGGAAACATATCCGGTGTTCAAGCTCCCCATTCTGCGCGGCATCGGCGGCATGGTGTGGATGCTGAAGGACGGCTTCGCCGCAATCGAGTACTCCTCCCAGTTCATCGAGGACGATGAGGAACCGGGAAAATTTGACCGCTGGCTGATGGAAAAGTTTGGCGAGCAGCGCATTGAGGCGTTTTTCTCCGCGCTGTCGCTCGTGCTGGGCGTTGCGATTCCGGTCGCTCTGTTCATTCTGCTGCCGACCCTGATTGCCGGTCTGTTCCCGGAGGATTTATCCGGCATCGCAAAAAACACGATTGAGGGCATCATCAAGGTGCTGCTGTTTCTGGCGTTTATGGTGTCGGTGTCCAAAATGAAGGACATCTATCGCACGTACTGCTATCACGGCGCGGAGCACAAAACCATTTACTGCTACGAAAAGGGTCTGGAGCTGACGGTGGAAAACGTCAGAAAGCAGCCCAGAGAGCATCCACGCTGCGGCACCAGCTTTTTGTTTGTCATCATTATTATCAGCATTCTGGCGCACGCGCTGGTTGCATGGGGCAGTCCGGCATTTCGGCTGGTTGTACGGCTGGCAATGCTGCCGCTGATCGTCGGCGTGAGCTATGAGCTCAACCGCTGGGTCGGACGCACGGACAATGCGCTCACCATGCTGCTGCGTATGCCCGGTCTGCTGCTGCAGCGGCTCACCGTGTTCGAGCCGGATGACAGCATGATTGAGGTGGCGATTGAAGCGCTCAAACGTGTGATTCCGGAGCGCGAAGGAGAAGACGAATGGAAATGACGGCGCTGGAGCACTATCAGTCAGTGCGTGCGCAGCTGGAGCAGGCGGGCATCGAGGCGGCCGCGCTGGAGGCGCGCGAGCTGTGCGCAAAGGTGTTTTCACTGGACCGGCGCAGCATCCGCGGCTGGAATGCCATGCAGCCGGATGAGGCACAGTGTGCGCAGCTTTGCAGCCTGTGCGCGCGCCGTCTGGCACAGGAGCCGCTTGCGTATCTGCTCGGGGAATGGGATTTTTACGGCATGACCTTTGCCGTCACGCCGGATGTGCTCATCCCGCGCGGAGATACTGAGTGGCTGTGTGATGCGGCGTGCACCGAGGCGAAGGCGATGAGCCGTCCGCGCATTCTAGATCTCTGCTGCGGAAGCGGATGCATCGGCATCGCGCTGGCAAAGCAGCTGCCGCAGGCGGAGGTGGTCGGAATGGACATTTCCCGCGCGGCGCTGGCAGTGACACAAAAAAATGCCGAGCGGCATCAGGTAAGTAATTACCGCGCCGTATACGGCGATGCGCGCACCGCGGACGGTCAGGAGCAGTATGACCTGATCGTCAGCAATCCGCCCTACATCACCGCACAGGAGATGAAGGAGCTGGACGAGAGCGTGCGCAGCTATGAGCCGCACCTCGCGCTGTACGGCGGTGAGGACGGACTGGATTTTTATCGGGATATCATCCGCGCATGGAAGCCGCACCTGAAGCCCGGCGGCTGGCTGATGTTTGAATGCGGCTGGAAGCAGGGCGAAGCGGTGGCGGAGCTGATGCGCGTGCACGGATATTCCGACGTGGAGATCCGCAGGGATCTCAGCGGAATCGGACGCATTATCTGCGGACGACAAACACAGACAGAAGGTTCTGCCGCAGGGCAGATTGAATAGGAGGAATAATCCACATGGCACAGAAGAAGAAAATCGAGCCGGTTACCGTGGCAACGGACAAGAAAAAGGCTCTGGAAATTGCACTGGCACAGATCGAAAAGGCGCACGGCAAGAATGCCGTCATGCGTCTGGGTCAGGAGAGTGCGCCGTCGCAGGACGTCATTCCGACCGGCTCCATCGGTCTGGATATGGCACTGGGCATCGGCGGTCTGCCGCGCGGCAGAATCATTGAGATCTATGGACCGGAATCGTCCGGTAAGACCACGCTGGCGCTGCACGCGATTGCATCCGCGCAGGCGCTCGGCGGCGAGGCGGCGTTCATCGACGCGGAGCACGCACTGGATCCGGTCTATGCCGAGGCGCTCGGCGTTGACGTGGACAGCCTGCTGGTTTCTCAGCCGGATACCGGCGATCAGGGTCTGGAGATTGCGGAGCAGCTGGTGCGCTCGGGCGCGCTGGATATCATCGTCGTGGACTCGGTTGCGGCACTGGTTCCGCGCGCGGAGATTGAGGGTGAGATGGGCGATTCCGTCGTCGGTCTGCACGCCCGTCTGATGAGCCAGGCGATGAGAAAGCTCGCCGGTGCGGTGGCAAAGTCGCACTGTACGGCAATTTTCATCAACCAGCTGCGTGAGAAGGTCGGCGTGATGTATGGCAGCCCGGAGGTCACCACCGGCGGCCGCGCACTGAAGTTCTATGCGTCCGTGCGCATTGATGTCCGCCGCGTTGAAACGCTGAAAAATGGCAATGAGGCGATGGGCAGCCGCACCCGTACCAAGATTGTCAAGAACAAGGTAGCACCGCCGTTCCGCGAGGCGGAGTTTGATATCATGTACGGCGAGGGCATTTCCAAGCTCGGTGAGATTGTCGATCTCGGCGTGACCTATGATCTGGTCAAGAAGAGCGGCGCATGGTTCTCTCTGGCGGAGAGCGGCGAGCGCATGGGTCAGGGCCGCGACAATGCAAAGCAGTTTTTGAGAGATCATCCGGACATTGCGGAGGATCTGGAGGCAAAGGTGCGCGCGGCCATTGTCGAGGCGCGCGAAAAGGCGCAGGCGGAGCGCAAATCGCGTGCGGCGCGTCCGGCAGCACAGCCGGTCGGAGCATCGGAAAAGCCGGCGGAGCCCAGACGCTCTGCGGCGGTGTCCATTGATGCGGACGACTTCGGCGAAGACGATATCTGATGACCGAGGAAACCTATCAGAAGGCGGCGTCCGCGGCGGCTGCAATGCTGGCGCGGCGCCCGCTGACCGAATATCAGCTGCGGCAGAAGCTCGCGGAAAAGGAGTTTTTGGAGGAAGCAGTGGACTATGCCGTGGCGCGGATGCAGGTGCTCGGTGCGCTGGATGATGAGGCGTATGCGGAGCTGTATCTCCGCATCGGTACCCGCAAAGGCTGGGGTGCAATGCGTATCCGGCAGGAGCTGCGCCGCCGCGGCGTGCCGCCGGAGATCGCCGGGCAGGTGCTGGAGCAGTTTGAACCGGACTGGGACAAGATGACCGCCCTGCTGGACAAGCGGCTCGGCGGGGACTGCTCTGACCGGAGAGAGGTCGAAAAGGCGAAGGCGATGCTTGCACGGCGCGGCTTTTCGTTCGACCAGATCCGCGAGGCGGTACGGAATTATATGGAAATGTGCGGGGAATAACCCGCCATTTTTGCTTACAAGGAGATAGATTATGCCAATTAAACTGGGTTTGATTTCGCTCGGCTGCCCCAAAAATCTGGTGGACAGCGAGCATATGCTCGCCGCCCTGCATGAGGACGGCGTTCAGATCGTCGAGGATGTCTGCGATGCGGACGTGGCGGTCATTAACACCTGCGGCTTCATTGAATCCGCAAAGGTCGAGGCAATCGACACCATTCTGGAGACGGCACAGCTCAAGCAGACCGGCACCCTCAAGGCGCTGATCGTCACCGGCTGCCTGCCGCAGCGCTATCAGGGCGATTTTTTAAAGGAGCTGCCCGAGGTGGATGCTGTGCTCGGCACCGGCAGCTATGAGAATATTGTCGAGGCGGTTCATGCGGTTATGGACGAGCCGGACGATGCCTACGAGAGCTTTGCGGACATCAATGCGTCCTGCCTGGACGGCGGACGTATGCTGCTGACGCCGAAGCACACCGCATTTTTGAAGATCGCGGAGGGCTGTGACAACCGCTGTGCCTACTGCGTGATTCCGTCCCTGCGCGGACGCTTCCGCAGCCGCAGTATGGAGGCACTGATCGAGGAGGCGCGTCAGCTGGCGGAAAGCGGCGTCAAGGAGCTGATTGTCGTCGCGCAGGATATCACCTGCTACGGACGCGATCTGTACGGTAAGCGTATGCTGCCGGAGCTGCTGCGCCGCCTGTGTGAGCTGGATTTTGCGTGGATCCGCCTGCATTATCTGTATCCCGATCACCTGAATGACGAGATGATCGAGGTCATTGCGAGCGAGCCGAAGATCGTAAAATATCTGGATATCCCGATTCAGCACGCGAATCAGCGCATTCTGCGTGCGATGCACCGCTATGGCAATCCGGAGATTCTGGCAGACCTGTTTGCGCGCCTACGTGAGCGGATCCCGGGCGTGGTGCTGCGCACCAGCCTGATTGTCGGTCTGCCGGGCGAGACCGAGGAGGAATTCGAGGAGCTTTGCGTGTTCCTGCGAAAGGTTCGTCTGGAGCGCGTGGGTGTATTCGAGTTCTCACCCGAGGAGGGCAGCGAGGCGGCGGAGATGCCGGATCAGATCGACGACGAGACCAAGCACGCCCGCCGCATGATCGTCGAGGAGCTACAGTCCGAGATTCTGGACAGCTTTGGCGAAGCCATGAACGGCGCGGAGCTGGACGTGCTTTGTGAGGAATGGGATGCAGAGACCGGAGACTACATCGGCAGAAGCTATGCGGATTCGCCGGATATCGACGGACGTGTGCGCTTTGCGGCGCAGCACAGCGTGGAGGAAGGCGAATTTGTCCGCGTGCGCATCACCGGCTGGGATGGCGCAGACCTGCTGGGAGAAGAAATTACGGTTTGACAGTCTCCGCCTCACAACGTATAATAGAAACAATAGAAAAAATCTGCGGGTTTTCGCAGACTGGGAAAGGGATTTTGTATGACTTTAGCAAATAAGATCACATTGGCGCGCATCGCGCTCATTCCGTTTTTCCTCGGTTTTGCTGTTGCCGGCGGAAGCGGCTGTACGGCGGTTGCGCTCGTGCTGTTCATCGTGGCGAGCGTCACGGACTTTCTGGACGGCTACATTGCGCGCAAGTACAATCAGGTCACGGATTTCGGCAAGTTCGTTGATCCACTGGCGGATAAGCTGATGGTGTGCGCCGCGCTGCTGCTGTTCGTGGAAAAGGGACTGATGTCCGGCATTCTGGTGTTCATCATTCTCGCGCGTGAGTTCATCATCACCTCGCTGAGAACGGTCGCCATGGGCAAGGGCAGAGTGCTCGCCGCAAGCTGGACCGGCAAGGTAAAGACCTGTACACAGATCGTGTGCATCTGCCTGATTTTCCTGTGCGTCATTCTGGAGGGCGGAAATGAGATGAGTGCCTTCGGCAGCACGTTCTGCACGATTGCAGGCTGGGTTATGACGCTGATTACGCTGTACTCCGGCTATGATTACATGAGCAAAAACTGGGATATCGTTGCCGAGGGCGCAACCAAATCCAAGTAATTTCACACATTTAAGGAGATTGTTATGAGATTATATAACTCGATGACCCGTACCAAGGAGGAGTTTGTCCCGATTGAGCCGGGCAAGGTCAAGATGTACTCCTGCGGTCCGACCGTGTACAACTATTTCCACATCGGCAACGCGCGTCCGTTTATCATGTTTGATATTCTGCGCCGTTATTTCGAGTACCGCGGCTATGAGGTCAACTTTGTTCAGAACTTTACCGATATTGACGACAAGGTCATCAACAAGGCAAACGACGAGGGCGTAACCTATGATGTGATTGCGGACCGCTATATCAAGGAATACTTCGTGGATGCACAGGGTCTGGGCATTCACAAGGCAACCGTGCATCCGCGCGCAACCGAGACGATGGACGCGATTATCGACATCGTCAAGAAGCTGGTCGAGAACGGCTATGCCTACGAGTCGCAGGGCGATGTCTATTTCCGCACCAAGAAGTTCAAGGAATACGGCAAGCTGTCCCATCAGCCGCTGGATGAGCTTCAGGCGGGCGCACGCATCAGCGTGGGCGAGCTGAAGGAGGATCCGATGGACTTCGCTGTCTGGAAGGCTGCAAAGCCGGGCGAGCCGAGCTGGACCTCCCCGTGGGGCGAGGGCCGTCCGGGCTGGCACATCGAGTGCTCCGCGATGGCAAACAAGTATCTGGGTGAAACCATCGACATCCATTCCGGCGGCAAGGATCTGATCTTCCCGCACCACGAGAATGAGATTGCCCAGTCCGAGTGCGCAAACGGCTGTGAGTTCGCGCACTACTGGCTGCACAACGGCTTCCTGACCATCGACAACGAAAAAATGTCCAAGTCCAAGGGCAATTTCTTTATGGTACGCGATGCGGCAAAGGTCTACGGCTATGAGACCATCCGTATGTTCATGCTGAGCGCGCATTACAGAAGCCCGCTGAACTATTCCGAGGATTCGCTCATGATGGCAAAGGCTTCGCTGGAGCGCCTGTACACCGCTGCGGAGAACCTGCTGTTCCTGCTCGACCACCAGAGCGGCGATATCATGACCGCAGAGGAAGCGGCAAAGATGGAGTCCTTTGGCAAGTACCGCCAGAAGTTCATCGACGCAATGGACGACGACCTGAACACCGCGGACGCACTGGCAGCGATCTTCGAGCTGGTTCGTGAGATCAACACCGCCGTCAAGGACCCGAACTGCACGAAGGCATTCGTTCAGGCGGCTTATGACGAGATGATGGAGCTGTGCGGTGTCGTCGGTCTGGTCGATCATCTGGAGAAGAAGACCATTGACAGCGAGGTCGAGGAGCTGATTGCACAGCGCGCCGCTGCCAAGAAGGCAAAGAACTTTGCCGAGGCGGATCGTATCCGCGATTACCTGCTCAATGAGAAGGGCATTATCATTAAGGATACCCGTCAGGGCACGCAGTGGAGCTACAAGGAATAATCCAATCAACGCCGTTTCCGAAGGGGAACGGCGTTTTTTCCTGCAAAACGGGCTGACAGTTTTGTTGGTTTAGTACGATAAAATGCGGGAAACATACGAAAAAACGTCATGCTTTTGACAGAATATCGCGAAAAACAGCCGGATGGCAAAATATGTCGCAAAATGCCTATGTGCGTTCAAAAAACCGGGAAAAATTTCATCAATACCATCAGTTTACATTGACACTTTCGGGGCATATAATATATCTTAACAACTTATTTCAAATCCGAAAATACAGGCGCGGGGCGGCGTGTGGTCCGCTCGCTGTCCGAGAAGAAAAGGAGTCGAAGAATCTATGGCATACTACTTTAGTGAACCGTCGCGCACATTTAGTGAATACCTTCTCGTCCCGGGATATTCCTCCGCAGACTGCATCCCGTATAATGTCAGCCTGAAGACCCCGCTGGTCAAGTTCCGCAAGGGTGAGGAAGAGTGCCCGCTGTCCATCAATATCCCGATGGTTTCTGCAATCATGCAGGCGGTTTCCAACGACACCATGGCGATCGCTCTGGCAAAGGAAGGCGGCATTTCGTTCATTTACGGCTCTCAGTCCATTGAGAGCGAGGCAAGCATGGTTGCCCGCGTCAAGAGCCATAAGGCAGGCTTTGTTGTCAGCGTATCCAACCTGAAGCCGACCGCAACTCTGGCAGATGTCCTTGCACTCAAGGAGAAGAACGGCTATTCCACCATCGCCATCACCGAGGACGGCACCTGCACCGGCAAGCTGTGCGGCATCGTCACCAGCCGTGACTACCGCGTCAGCCGTATGGAGACCAGCGTCTGTGTTGCAGACTTTATGACTCCGATTGAAAAGCTGATCGTAGGCAATAAGAACACCACCCTCAAGGAAGCAAATGACATCATCTGGGATCACAAGCTGAATGCGCTGCCGATTATCGACGACGAAGGCTGCCTGATGTACATCGTCTTCCGCAAGGACTACGACTCCCATAAGGAGAACAAGCTGGAGCTGCTGGACGCGCACAAGCGCTATGTTGTCGGCGCCGGCATCAACACCCGCGACTACAAGGAGCGCGTTCCGGCTCTGATTGAGGCCGGTGCAGACGTTCTGTGCATCGACTCCTCTGAGGGCTTCTCCGAGTGGCAGAAGCTGACCATCGACTGGATCCGTGAGACCTACGGCGATACCGTCAAGGTCGGCGCGGGCAATGTCGTTGACCGCGAGGGCTTCCGCTTCCTGGCAGAGGCAGGCGCGGACTTCATCAAGATCGGCATCGGCGGCGGCTCCATCTGCATCACCCGTGAGCAGAAGGGCATCGGCCGCGGACAGGCAACCGCTGTCATCGAGGTTGCAGCAGCCCGCGATGAGTATTACAAGGAGACCGGCATCTATATTCCGATCTGCTCGGACGGCGGTCTGGTTTACGACTACCATATGACTCTGGCTCTGGCAATGGGCGCAGACTTCCTGATGCTCGGCCGTTACTTCTCCCGCTTCGACGAGTCCCCGACCAACCGCGTTGTCATCGGCGGCACCTATATGAAGGAGTACTGGGGCGAAGGCTCTGCACGTGCAAGAAACTGGCAGCGCTACGACATGGGCGGCGACAAGAAGCTGTCCTTCGAGGAGGGCGTTGACTCCTATGTTCCGTATGCCGGCAAGCTCAAGGACAATCTGGACATGACCCTGTCCAAGATCCGCTCCACCATGTGCAACTGCGGCGCGCTCTCCATTCCGGAGTTACAGGAGAAGGCGAAGATCACGCTGGTATCCGCTACCTCCATCGTCGAGGGCGGCGCACACGACGTTGTCCTGAAGGATTCCTCTCAGAACATCGTCAAGTAAATGGCACTGTCAAAGACAGAGAAAAAAGCCATCCTGAAGCGTTTGCGGGAGCAGGAAAGCAAGCCCTTGCTTCTGAAAAAAACGCAGGTCAGAAAACTGTTTGCTTTTTTGGAAACGAAGCTGGAGCAGCAGCCCTGTGACCATACGCTGTGTCATACGCAGGCATGGCTGAACCAAAACATCCCGCCGGAAAAGCATCAGGTGATTCTGGACGAGATGGAGGAAATGGGCGGCTTCTGCGACTGTGAGGTCGTGCTCAACTGCTACGAACAATACGATTTCGATTGAATGCAAAGCGGCAGATCCGAATGGATCTGCCGCTTTTTGCGCAAAAAAACCGCCGTGCCGGAGCACAGCGGGTGATTTGCTTAGTCTCGGTTGCCGAACAGGCGGAGCAGATACAGGAACAGGTTGATGAAGTCCAGATACAGCTGTAACGCGGAAAAGATCGACACCTTTTTGAGCATTTCCGGATGGTCTGCATAGGCATAATAGTAGTTGCGTACCATCTGGGTATCGTAGGCGGTAAAGCCGAGGAAGATGACCATGCCGATGGTGCAGATGCCGGTTTCAAACGTGGTAAAGTTGAAGAACAGACCGAGAATCACATCAAAAATGACGAGGAAAATCAGTCCGCCGATGAGCACCGGACGAATGCGGGTCAGATCAGCCTTGGTTTTCCAGCCGTACAGCGCCATCAGACCGAAGTACAGCGCGCACATGCCGAATACCATGATGAGCACGCCGACATCGTAGAGGAGGAACAGCGAGCCGAAGGAAACACCGGTCAGCGCGGCATAGCCGAAAAACAGTGCGCGTGCCGTGCCGATTTTGAGCTTCTGAACACGGGATGCAAGGACAAGTACCACTACGACCTCCGCAATCGGCAGACCGAAGCACAGCGCCGGATGGTACAACAGGAACTCGGTGACGCCGGTCAGCAGACTGGCAATCGCGAGGAAAAAGGTCGTAACCAGTCCGAGGAACATCCAGCCGAAGGTTTTTGCGGTATAGGTGGCGATCGGTTCACGAAGGGTAATACCGTCGTTTTGATTGTACTGATACGGATCAAGATTCTGATTCATCAGATAAACCCCCTTTGATTTTATGGTCTTATTATACAGCAGTTTGCACGGATTGTACAGAAAAACAGCGGTCGCTTTTGGTTTGCAAGTGTAAAAAAATTGCGATAAAATATGAATAGAGTATGAACTGGGAAAAGAGGGAAGCAGGATGGATTTGCGGTCAAAAAGCGGCAGTGTACTGCACCGGTTTCGCTCCATGCGCCCGCGCATGATTGCGGAGGGCGTGCTTGTGGGCGCGGCGGCAGGCAGTATTTCGATTTTGTATCGTTATATGCTGGGCAAGGCGGATGAATGGCGCAGCGGCGCACTGGAATTTTGCTCGGGCAGCTGGAAGACAATGCTGCTGTGGGCTGTGGTGCTTGTCGTCGCCGGACTTCTGGTGGCAGCGCTCACGCGGTGGGAGCCGATGATCTCCGGCTCGGGCATTCCGCAGGTAGAGGCGGAGATGGCAGGCTATCTCAAGCCGGTCTGGTGGCGCGTCATTCTGGGCAAGCTCGCCGGCGGCTTCCTGTGTATTTTTGGCGGTCTGTCGCTCGGACGTGAGGGGCCGTCCATCCAGCTCGGCGGTATGACGGGCAAGGGGATTTCCCGACTGCTCGGACGCTTCCGCCTGGAGGAGCACTTTTTGATTACCTGCGGAGCGTCTGCGGGCTTGTCTGCCGCATTCAATGCGCCGCTTGCGGGCGTTATGTTTGCACTGGAGGAGGTACACCGCAACTTTTCCGCGGTGATTATGCTGTCCTGCATGGCGGCCTCCCTGACCGCGGACTTCGTTTCCAAGTATATTTTTGGGCTGGAGCCGGTATTCCGCTTTGCCGTGGAGGGCATGATTCCACTGGAGAGTTATGCAATCGTAATCGGGCTGGGACTGCTGTGCGGCGTGCTCGGTGCATTCTACAATAAAGTATTGCTCGCATCGCAGACGGCATACAAAAAACTGAAATTTTTGTCTCAGCGCGGCAAGATTCTGCTGCCGTTTCTGTGTGCGGCGGTGCTGGGCTTTACCATGCCGCAGGTGCTCGGCGGAGGACATGAGATGATCGAGCTGCTGACCGACGGCGATCTGGTACTGAGCGGAATCCTGATACTGCTCGCGGCAAAGTTCCTGTTTTCCATGGTCAGCTTTGGTTCGGGCGCACCGGGCGGCATCTTCTTTCCGCTGCTCGTGCTCGGCGCCTATATCGGCGGCGCCTACGGCACGGCGCTGATGGAATACCTCGGCATGAATCCGGCATACTATCAGAATCTGATTATCATTGCGATGGCGGCGCTGTTTGCATCCATTGTGCGCGCGCCGATCACCGGCATCGTGCTCATCAGTGAAATGACCGGAAGTTTTTCCCATCTGCTCACGCTGTCCATCGCATCGTTGATTTCCTATATTGTGGCGGATCTGCTGGGCAGCGCGCCGGTTTATGAGAGCCTGACCGAGCGTCTGCTTGCAAACAACAATATCCGCACACCCGAAGCCGGTTCGCGCAATAAGACCATTTGTCAGGTGGTTGTGGAAGCGGGCAGCGAGGTGGACGGACAGCTTATCCGCAATCTGAGCCTGCCGAGCGGTCTGCTGATTGTGTCCGTTCAGCGCGGCGGCGATGAAATCATTCCGAAGGGCAACACCCGGATTCATGCGGGCGATACCATTGCCGTGATGGTCAGTGAGGCGGATGCCGCGGCGATGAGCTCGGTGCTGCGGCATATGACAAGCATGAAAGAGGGATGACATGAGAGTAACACATGAGGCATTCGGCGCGTATTTTGACGAACTTTCGCAGGTGCTGATTCTGGGCTCGGTGCCGTCGCCCAAGTCGCGCGAGTACGGATTTTATTACGCCCATCCACAGAACCGATTCTGGCGCGTGCTGCCGGCACTGTTCGGGGAGCCGTCGCTCACAGGCGATATTTTTGCACAGAAGCAGTTTCTCACACGGCATCACATTGCGCTGTGGGACGTGCTGGACAGCTGTGATATCGAAGGCGCATCCGATGCGACCATCCGCAATCCGGTTGCCAACGACATGAATATCATTCTCAGGCAGGCACCCATCCGGGCGATTTTTGCCACGGGCGCAAAGGCGGCGCAGCTCTATCGAAAGCACTGCCAGCCGCAGTGCGGCGTGCCGGTGCGGCAGCTGCCGTCCACCTCTCCGGCGAACTGCGCGGTGAAATTTGACGCGCTGTGCGAGAAATACAGTGTAATCAAAACCATTTTGGAGCAGGAATAAAAATACAAAGGTGCCCGACCGGAGAACCGGTCGGGCACCTTGTCTGTGCGGAAATAATGCTTATTCCTCGGTCTCAGCTTCGTAAGCGGTCTTGAACAGATCGAACAGCTTGTTCAGCAGCTCCTCGTCCTCGACAGCGCTGAAGCGCTCCAGATCCTCGTCGTCGCCGTCCTCTGCCGGGTCAACCTTCAGGATCATAACCTCAACTTCCTCCTCGCCGTCGCTCTCCAGAGCGTCAGCCGGAGCCAGGACGATATAGTCCTCCTCGTCGTAGCTGATGACGTCCAGCTGAACATAATCGCACTCTACGCCGTTTTCATCGGTCAGGGTGAGCACTTCCTCAAATTCTTCCAGCATTTCTTCAGTCATGGTAAAAACCTCCAGTTTCGTGTGTGTTACTTTAACGAGCCGCCAGTGCCCCATTCCTTGAACGGGGTGATGGTCATAAAGATCTGATTCGGTGCCAGCCCGCAGGTTTCGCATACGGAAGCAAACACCGCCTCGGTAAAGCTCTTTTTGTGCTCGAACTCGGTATCGCCGTACATGCGCACATCAATAAAAGCGAGCTTTTCCTGCCTGCTGCCGCCAAAATACATCGTGTGCCTGTCGGAGATGTCCACCATCAGAACCTTTTCGGTTTTGTTCGGCAGCTTGGTGATGCACTGGCCGAGACCGGTCTTGACGGCATCCTTCTGCTCCTCAGACAGCGCTACTGTAGTATTGACAGAAATATAGGGCATAATCAGCACCTCTCTTTGATTTGAGTTATCCCCATTATACTATAAGAACCGCACGGGTGCAAGCAAGCGATGCATTTCTCTCAGCCGGAAATTGTAAAATTTCTATCCCGTCAGAATGGGCGCAAAATACGAGAGAATGCAGGAAAATCAGAATTTAAACCGTTTGTAAACTTTGCAGAAACGCAGACCGGAGCCGCCCGGTTTGTGGTATGATAGAACTATCATAAAATGCGAAAGGATGTGTGAGCTGTGGATATTCGGTGTACGCAAAATATTTTCCGAAGTGCATGCGGAACGGTTTCGATTTCGTACTATATCCTGCGCCCGATGAATGTGCCGCTGCGCGCAATCATCCAGATTTCGCACGGCTGCAATGAATACTTCTTGCGCTATACGCAGTTTGCAAAATATCTGTGTTCTCTGGGCTTTGTCGTATGCGGACACGATCACATCGGACACGGCGAATCCGTGCGTACATCCGGCAGCTATGGCTTTTTCGGGCAGAAGGACGGAAGCCATGTGATGGTGGAGGATATCCATACACTCAATCAGATTGTACACGAGCGCTGGCCGGAGCTGCCGTGCTTTCTGTTCGGGCACTCGATGGGCGCGATGCTGGTGCGGCTGTATCTTGCGAAGTACGGCGATACCGTGGACGGCTGCATTCTCAGCGGTTTGCCGGCGCAGAATGCCATGGCGCCGATCGGGGTACGGATTGCAAAATCGGTTGTCCGCTCGCGCGGACCGATGTACCGCAGTGTACTGCTTGACCGCATGGTATTCGGACGCTATAACGATCACATCCAAAACTGCCGCACCAAATTTGACTGGCTGACGCGGGATGAAAATGTTGTTGCGCTGTATCAGTCGGATGCCAAGTGCAACTTTATTCTGACTGCGGCGGGGTTCCGAGATTTATTCCAGATCAATCAGCTTTGCAGCGGCTTCCGCATTGTGCGCGAGACTCCGGCGGAGATTCCAATTTTGTTTGTTGCGGGAGATGCCGATCCGGTCGGGGACTTCGGCACGGGCGTAAAGCGCATTGCCGCTACCTATAAAACCGCCGGTTTTTCGGATATTGATATGATTCTGTATAAGGACTGCCGGCATGAGGTGCTCAACGAGCTGGGACATGAACAGGTATACGGAGACATCAGCAAATGGCTGGATCAGCATCTGCAAACGGTTCAGTGCGCAAATATGCAGGCAGCACAGGCGTAGCTTTTGGGAAACAACAGATGTGACATCCGGTTTTTGGGAAGAAATAAAGTATAACAAGGGGAGATGGTTCTGCCATGGCAAAATTATTCGAATTTCCCGGCACGTCGCAGACAGGCGGGGAGGAAGCTGCAAACAATGTGGCGGTTGATCTGGAGCACGCAGCAGCTGAGGTGCGCAGCGTTGTAGAATCGCTGTTCCGCGGAGAGAGCGAGTGCTATGTGATCTTTCTGCCCGAGAAAAAGCAGACCGAAGCGGGCATTCAGATGCGTCCGTTGGTCATGCCGATGCAGTCGCCGCGCACGGCACCGCTGGTGCATGTGGCAATCGGTGAGGCAATGGCGAAGCGCGTGGTGGAAAAGTATCAGCTGAAGGAAGGAAAGCCGGAATATCATAAAATGGCATTTCCGGACCTGATGCGGTATATGCTGCGCATGATGAATGCGGATATCTGGGGCTGTGCGCTGCTGCGGGAGCAGAGCACGCTGATCGCCTCTACCGTATCCATGCAGACCGCTGTGCTGGAGCTTCAGGGCAAGGATCCGTCCAGCTTCCAGCGCACGGCGGAGCTGATTGAAACGCTCCATAAATGCCGCAGGGCGAATAAGAGCTTTTACATGCCGGTCATGAAGCTGAACGGCAGGGCGACACCGGTCTGCTTCGGCAATGAGGATCCGCGCGTCTGCCCGGTGGCAACCTCCCGTGAGCTGCTGGAGAAGCAGTTTGAAAAGATGACGGAAAAGCCTCTGCCGATGCAGGTGACTCCGGCGCAGCTGATCGAGCGGCTTGCCGGCTTCCAGCGGCAGACCGGCGGCTATCTGGTTTCCTTCCTGGACGGCGACCAGAATTATCCGTCCTATTCCATGCCGTTCTGCCGAACGTTCTGTGAGATTTTTCGGCTGAAAATTCCGGCTGAGTTCCTTCCGCAGCCCAAACAGTAAAAACAAACTCCCTCGATCCTGTGATCTGAGGGAGTATTTTTTATAGCTCGGGAGCGGGCGTGTCCGGATGATTGACCGCGTTCCAGTCAATCGGATCCATGCCGTGCTCATATAAAAATTCGTTTGCCTTGGAAAAATGTCCGCAGCCGAAAAAGCCATTGTGCGCCGAGAGCGGGGACGGATGCGCCGCCTGCAAAATCAAATGCTGCGGTGCGGTAATCAGCTCGGCTTTTTTGCGGGCGTTTGCGCCCCAGAGCAGGAACACAAGCGGTTTTTCCCGCTCGTTGAGCAGCTCAATGACGCGGTCGGTCAGGCGCTCCCAGCCCTTGTTTTTGTGCGAATTTGGCTTTCCCTCGCGCACGGTCAGCACTGTGTTCATCAGCAACACGCCCTCCTGCGCCCACGGCACAAGATACCCGTTGGACGGCGGCAGCATTCCGATGTCCGAATACAGCTCCTTGAAGATATTTTGCAGAGACGGCGGCATGGGAATCTCCGGACGGACGGAGAAGCACATGCCGTGCGCCTGTCCGGCACCGTGATAGGGGTCCTGCCCCAGAATAACCGCCTTGACATCGGAGTAGGAGGTATATTTAAGCGCATTGAAGATATCCTTCATCGGGGGATAGACCTTGTGTTCCCGATATTCCGTGATGAGGAAATCGCGCAGGGTCTGATAATATTCCGCAGAAAACTCCTCTGCGAGCAGGGTATCCCATTCATTTCCGATGTTGACCATATACAGGCTCCTTTATGACAAATAGATGAGGTAATTATATCAGTTTGGCTACAAAATGTAAATAGAGGTTGACAGGGGGTGGCGGGTACAGTAAACTGAGTGTACTAGGATATATAGAACAGTTCATACAGAAAGGAGGGGAAATATGATTCGACTGGATTATCGAGACAGCCGTCCGGTATACGAGCAGATTGCAGATAAGCTGGAGATGCTTGCAATGTGCGGCGCGCTGGAGCCGGAAGAGCAGCTGCCGTCCGTGCGGCAGCTGGCGACCGAATTATCCATTAATCCGAACACCGTGCAAAAGGCATATGGGGAGCTTTTGTCGCGTGGTGTCATCTATTCGGTCAAGGGAAGGGGAAACTTTATCTCGGACTCTGTGGAGGAGCTGCGGGAACGAAAGCTGACGGACATTCGAAAACAGATCGAATTGCTGCTGAAACAAGCGCGGGAGCTGGGGATGACAGATAAGGAGCTGCGGCATATGCTGTGGTCATTGAGTGGAGGTGAAGAACAATGATTGAAACCAATCTGGTGTGCAAGAGCTTTGGAACGATTCGTGCGCTGGATTCGGTCTCTACGAGTATTCGGAGCGGGGCAGTTTATGGGATTATCGGTTCCAACGGAGCCGGAAAATCCACCTACCTGCGCGTATTGGCGGGAGTGCTCAAGCCGGACAGCGGTACAGCGACCATCGACGGCACGGAGATTTTTGAAAATCGTGCAGTCAAGGAGCAGTGCTTCTATATTTCGGATGAGCAGTATTTTCTGCCGGGCAGTACGCCGGAGGAAATGGAACGGTATTATCGGATGTTCTATCCCAAATTCGATCATGATCGGTTTATGATGCTGATTAACGGCTTTGGGCTGGATCCGAAACGCAAGATTCGTACCTTTTCCAAGGGCATGAAAAAGCAGGTGTCGGTGATCTGTGCGATGGCATCGGGCGCACAGTATCTGTTCTGCGACGAAACTTTTGACGGACTGGATCCTGTGGCGCGTCAGGCAGTAAAGAGCCTGTTTGCAATGGATGTTGCAGAGCGCGGGATTACGACGGTGATTGCCTCGCACAACCTGCGTGAGATGGAGGACATCTGCGATCATGTCGGACTGCTGCACAAGGGCGGCATCCTGCTGTCCCGCGATCTGGATGACATGAAGATGTTTATCCAAAAGGTTCAGTGCCTGCCGGGAGATATCCCGCTTGGCACGCTGTTCGACGGCTTTGAAATCATGAACAGTGAATGGCGCGGCAAAATGCTGACCGCGACCGTGCGCGGAGAGCGCGCAGAGCTGGAGGAATCGCTCCGGCAGTTCGGTCTGACGTATTATGAAATGATTCCGCTGACGCTGGAGGAGATTTTTGTGGCAGAAACGGAGGTGACTGGCTATGACATCAAATCGCTCATTCTGTAATGCAGGCGTGCTGCTGCGCAGTGGGCTGAAACAGCAGGCACCGCTGCTGCTGGTTTCCGTGATTTCCAGCTTTTTGACCATGCCGGTCATGATGATCGTGTTTCTTCAGGATCAGATCGCATCCAGAACCATCTTTGCTTCCGAACAGGAATTTCTGGAAAGCCTGCAAGAGAGCCTTCGGACGCAGATGTGTGTCAACAGGCTGTGCCTGATATGGATGATCGTGCTCGCAGTGTTTTCGGCACTCTCAATTTTCAACTATCTGCATTCCAGACAGCAGATTGACTTTTACCACTCCCTGCCAATCAGCCGCGGCAAGCTGTATGCGGTCAAATTTTTGACAGGCATCGTGGCAATAGTTCCGGCGTATCTGATTGCATTTGCCTTGCAGTGCATCGTCGTCTGTGTCTACGGCTTCGGAGCAATGCTGCCGGAGATCATCGCAATCCCGCTCCTGAATTTGACAATCGGATTTTTGTTGATTTACAGCATCAGTGTGCTGTGCATGATCGTCTGTGGAAACACGCTGGTAGCCGTGCTGGTCATGTTCTGGGCGCACTTCGGAGCGGGCATTGCGGCGAATGTGGGTATCATGCTCGTCGAGCTGTTCTATCCGACTGCGGTGATTACCACGGAGATGGCAAGAGCGCTGGAAAAGCTGGTTCCGATGGCGCATATTTTGAATTATGACGGATTCATTGTGCCAAGCGTCAGTTACAGCGGAGGGAATGTAACCTCGTCGTATTATTGGCAGGAAGGACCGGAGCTGGATGTGCGCTGGTTTGTCGTCGCAGGAATTGTATGCGTGATTGCGATTGTACTGGGCTGGCTGCTCAGCCGGCTGCGCAAAAGTGAAAGTGCGACAACTGCGATTGCATTCCGCGGACTCAAGCCGCCGCTGTCCGTACTGATTCATATCGTGCTCACCGTCGGAGGCGGCGTGCTTCTGAGCACGAGCTATCGGTTCTCTATGCCGCTGTTTATCCTAGGCGCGGTCATCGGTGCACTGCTTGCGCACTGTGCGGTGGAAATCATTTATGATCTGGATTTTGGTGGAATCCGAAACGGCTGGAAGGCATTTGGCATCTATGCAGTCCTTGCGGCAGCGGTGATTGCCGGTATGAATGTGGATATTACCGGCTTTAACACTCGTATTCCGGATCGTGAGGACGTTGTGGGCGTCGAGCTGAAATCATCGAGCAATACACGGCTGACTGCGGAGGCATTTGAAACGCGGTATCTGTATAACTGGTTCGATCTGGACGTATCTTCGGAATATACGAGCGCGAATCAGTTCCGACCGCTGTCCTCGGAGGAGAATATCAATTCGCTGTATCAGCTTGCCGGCATTGGTGTGGACAATGGCCGGGAGCGCACGGACTGGTATGACGGAGATTACAGCAATTATATCGTAGAATTTACGCTCCGAAACGGCAAAACCTTCCGCAGACAGTACAATCTTCCGAATGAGAACGAAAACGTCATCGAAGAAGCGGAGACGCTTGCGGAGCGGATGCGCACCTCGAAGGAATACCGCAAAACCCGTCTGGCAGTCAATCTGGTGGATTCGGACAATGTGAGCATTCTGGCAACCACCAGTATGATAGGAACGAGCGGCGGCAGTGGAGAATGGAAAAAGCTTCATGAAGCAGAGGACTGGATCCAATGGACGAACTTCGCACATCTGACAAAGGATCAGGAGCAGATTCAGGAGATCCTTAATACGCTCAAGCGAGAGTATGAGCAGCTGACTCCGGCATATGCGCGCCTGCACCAGCCTGTTCTGATGATGCGGACAATGGATGCGGGCTTGCAGAAGATGATGCAGGAAGAAGAAGGCAGAGATGTCTATGACCTCCTGAGCGACAGTTATAGCATTTATGGAGATATGCAGAATATTCCGGTCTATTCCTGCTTCACGGAAACGATTGCACTGCTGGAGAAATACTGCGGAAAGGGTCAGTATACTTATAAGGCGGAGGATGTTTCCGATGTCAAGATTCAGTGGTACAACTATGCCGAGGACGAGGAATGGTCTGAGGAAGAATCCTGTGTTTCCGTCGAGGATGAAAAGGACATTCGCACACTGCTTAAATACGTCACTGAAATGACTATGACAGAGTTCTGTGAGGTTGCTCCGAAGGAGCTTGAAGAATGCAGCATTACATTCTACACCGGAGCAGAGGAAATGTATCTCTCGCTGATGGATTGTGATGCGGTTCGCAATGTTTTAAAACGGTATCGCGTGGAATAATGCGTCCGATTGGGGAAATATAACAAAAGAAAAAACACAGGAGGCAGGCTGCCGGATTGGTTTCGGCAGCCTGCTTCGGGCTTATCAGGAGATGATTATGTCATTCGCGGAACTGGGAACACTAATTATGCAGTCCGGACCGTTTGCACTCAGTGCGTTTATACTGTTCTTTCTGCTACAGGTGATGGTGCGATAAATAGCAAAGAGTAATCATAAAAAGGCGCAGGAGCGGGAGCGGCTGTCAAAGGGATGCAGAAAACGGTCAAAAACTTGTCGTAAATCGAATTATCGTGTCATCAATACTTTACAAATAGTATTAAAACCGGTATAATATAAACGTAAAATCATAAGGAGCAGTACGACATGGCAAGTGACTTTTCCCGTACTTTGGCGCTGCTGCGCCGTGAAAAGAGAATAAGCCAGCGAACAGCGGCGGGAGATTTACAGGTATCTCAGGCGCTGCTCAGTCATTACGAGAACGGTCTGCGTGAGCCGGGTCTCGGTTTTGTCGTGCGTGCAGCCGATTACTATGGCGTATCCTGCGACTATCTGCTGGGCAGAAGCATGTCCCGCGAAGGCGCCCGTGCACATCAGCAAACCTCATCCGAGGGCAAAGAGGCACAGCAGGATGCATTCCTGAAGCTGCTGAGCGATTCGACCGCGCTGCTGCTGGAGCTGGCAGGCAAGTCCGGCTCGGAGCAGCTGGTGGAGGAGCTCAATTCCTATCTGTCCGTTGTGCTGTATAAGCTGTTCCGCTATCTGTATGCGGCGGATCCGTCCAGCCCGGAGGAGGCGTTTAAAACGCCCGCAGAGAGCTTTGAGGCGCTGTGTGAGGCGCGGCTTCGGCTGTCTGAACTGCGCATCCGTGCGGCGACACAGGGGCAGGAGCGGTTTGGTCTGAGCAAGGAATCGGTATCCATGCCGAACATGTCTTTGGCTCAGCTGGCGGTGCAGTATCCGGAGCAGACGCAGTCACTGCTCGAAATGCTTCAGCAGGTATCCGAGCTGATCGAAAAAACAGGAAAAAATGTTTGAAAAAAATCTTGACAATTCGATGGACATGTGATATTATAATACACGTCGCTGAGGTATAGCGATGGACGCTAAGCTCGATTCGCTGGTGTAGCTCAGTTGGTAGAGCAGCTGATTTGTAATCAGCAGGTCGGGGGT
>JAEDEU010000073.1 GCA_016293155.1 Clostridiaceae bacterium
AAAGAATTGCGCAGGCAGAAACAACTCTCTCAGCTCCGGCTGGCGATGGATTTAGGCATGAATCAAAACAGCATCAGCCGATACGAAACCGAAGCCAGAGAGGCGGATTACAAAACATTGATTGCCTTTGCGGACTATTTCGATGTTTCCATAGACTATCTGCTGGGACGCACCGAAAACCCAAGAACCAATCACTAATATGCGCAAAGCAGCCGACCCCCGAACGGGATCGGCTGCTGTTTTTTTATTTCCAGAGATCGCTGGATGCCATATCCAGCTCGCTTTTCTTGTCGCGTCCCATCAGCTGAGAGACTGCGCTGCGCATATCCGCGCCCTGATACAGCGCCGCATACATGCCCTGCGTGATCGGCATTTCGATGCCAACCTGCTTCGCCAGCATATAGCCCGCCTCGGTCGCATAGTATCCCTCTACGACCGCGCCGACCTCCTTCATCGCCTGCTGGACGTCCATGCCCTGACCGATCTTAATGCCGGCTCTGCGGTTGCGCGAATGCATGGAGGTACAGGTAACAATCAGGTCTCCCAGACCGGACAGACCCATAAAAGTCTCTCGCTTTGCACCGAGCGCGATGCCCAGACGGGCAATCTCGGTCAGACCGCGCGTCATCAGCGCCGCCTTGGTGTTGTCGCCCATGCCCATTCCGTCGCTGATTCCGGCTGCCAGTGCAATGATATTTTTAAAGCAGCCGCCCAGCTCCGCGCCGATGATGTCCGGCGTAGTGTACACGCGGAAATATTCATTCATGAATGCGTCCTGCACCTTGTTTGCCGCAGTCTCGTTCTCGGATGCCGCGAGGATGCAGGTAATCATCCGGCGCGCAACCTCCTCCGCATGGGTCGGACCGGTCAGCGCAACCACCGGATTTTTTCCGCCGGTCGCGCGCGTGATCGTCTCGGAGAAGCGGCAATAGCCGTTGTTCTTATCCAGACCCTTGCCGACATTGACAATCACCGTGCCCTCCGGGATAATTTTTGCCAAATTCTCCGCAGTGGAATGAATCGCAAAGGACGGAACCGCCATGACCACAAGCTCCGCCTGCGCCGCCAGCGACAGATCGGTAGTCAGCTGAATCTCCTCCGGCAAGCGCACACCCGGCAGCAGCTTTTCATTGCAGCGCGTTTCCTTCAGCGCACTGCACTCCTGCTCAAAGAACGACCATTCCGTGACTTCATGTCCGTTTCCACTCAGAAGCATGGACAGCGCCATGCCCCATCCGCCGCATCCGGCTACAAAAATCTTCATAAATCCGCGTCCTTTCTCCCCGGGCATATCCTGGGATCAGTGATCCACATTCTTTCCCTTCAGGCTGAGTTTATTTTCGGTTCCATGCACAATGCGCACGATATTCGATCGGTGCATAAAGATAACTGCGGCCGCCATTGCCGCACTGAGCGCAGTGGTTTTCACATCGCCGTAAAACGCCCAGGTCAGGATCGGGAATCCCAGCGCGCCGACAATCGAGCCGAGCGAGATCCACCGCGTAATCGCAACCAGAACGACAAAAATCGCAAACAGGATCAGGAAAATGCGCCAGTCGAACAGTGCAACCATGGTTGCGCCGACCAATATGCCCTTGCCGCCCTTGAAGCCGAAGTAAAGCGGGAATACATGACCGGCAATGACGAATGCGCCGGCAATCAGCTTGCCGAACGAGCCCATCAGGTACCCGCCGACCTCCAGCGCAATTGCCGCCTTGATGATATCTCCCGCGAGCACCATCAGCGTATATTTCCCGCCGAGGGTGCGATGTACATTGGTCAGACCTGCATTGCCGCTTCCCTTGGTGCGGATGTCAAATCCGCACAGCTTTTTGGAAACGACAATCGCGGAGTTAAAGCTGCCGCACAGGTAGCCGACCACGCCGATAATCAGAAAGTGAACAAACGTCTGCATTTACTTATCCCCCTTCTGACGGATGACCATACGGATCGGAGTACCCTCCAGACCGTACAGCGCACGGATCTGGTTTTCCAGATAACGCTGATAGGAGAAGTGGAACAGACGCGCATCGTTGCAGAAGCAGACGAAGGTCGGCGGGCATACGCCGGACTGCGTCATATAGTAAATCTTCAGTCTGCGGCCCTTGTCCGTCGGCGGCTGAACGCGCGCGGTCGCCTCTGCCAGCACGCTGTTGAGCTGTCCGGTCGGGATGCGGCGGTGGTTCTGCTCATAGACATGGTTGATGAGGTCAAACAGCTTGTTGACACGCTGACCGGTCTTTGCCGAGATAAACAGCACCGGCGCATACGGCATATAGCTCAGACCCTCGCGCACGCGGTTGGTGTATTCGTCCATCGTGCGTCCGTCCTTTTCGACCAGATCCCACTTGTTGACCACGATGATGCACGCCTTGCCGGCATTGTGTGCCTCGCCTGCCACCTTGGTGTCCTGTTCGGTCACGCCCTCCAGCGCGTCAATCATAATCACGCATACATCCGCGCGCTCGACCGCCATGAGTGAGCGCATGACGGAAAACTTCTCCACACGCTCGTCCACCTTGGACTTTTTGCGGATGCCCGCGGTGTCGATCAGCACGTATTTGCCCTTTTCGTTGTCGTAGCGCGTGTCCACGCTGTCGCGGGTGGTGCCCGCAATGCTGCTGACAATCACGCGCTCCTCGCCCAGAATCTGGTTGGTCAGAGAGGACTTGCCGACATTCGGCTTACCGATGAACGCCACCTTGATGACGTCCTCATCCTCCTCGTCCTCCCACTCTTCGGGAAAATGCTTCCAGCATTCGTCCAGCAGATCGCCGGTGCCGTAGCCGTGCAGCGCGGAAATCGGCATCGGATCGCCCAGACCGAGGTTATAAAACTCGTAAAAATCCGGCGGAACATCGCCCGGCGTGTCATTTTTGTTGACCGCCAGCACGATCGGCTTGCGCGAGCGCTGGAGCATGGATGCCACATCCTCGTCCGCAGCGGTCACGCCGGTGCGCAGGTCGGTAATCAGAATAATGACATCCGCCGCACCGATTGCCGCCTCCGCCTGCATTCTCATAAATTGTAAAATCTCATTGTCATTGGACGGCTCAATGCCGCCGGTGTCAATGATCTGAAATTCGCGTCCGCGCCATTCACAATCGGCATACAGACGGTCACGGGTCACACCCGGTGTATCCTCCACGATGGAAAGGCGGCGCCCTGCAAGTCGGTTAAACAGCTGAGATTTACCGACATTCGGTCGTCCTACAATCGCCACAACTGGCTTTGCCATCTGGTTTCTCCTTTCTATCCTTCCGCATAATACTCACTGCCGGTCTTTTGCAAAAAGCCCTGTCACAGTCAGTCAGTACGTTTTACTCCTCAAATATCTTTGCGAGCAGATCCGCGCCGTCGATATGCACCGGCACGAGCGGTACGCCCAGCTCTGCCTCCACTTCCGCGGGAGTCAGATCATCCAAAAATACATCGCCGCCGTCGCGCAGCATGTTTTCCGAGATGAGCACGCGCTCGCCGAGCTCCCTGCCCTGAAGCTGTGCAATTAGATCCGCGCCGGTAATCAGTCCCGCCACGGTCACTTCTCCGCCAAAGAAATTGTTTTGAATGGTAAAAACGGTTCCATTTAAATTATCGCATTTATCCTTTGCCGCGTCAAGCAGTTTTCGCATAAACGGCGCCGCCGCCTCGCCGGTGGCGATGCAGAACGGACGGGCGCTTCTGCCCTCATAATCCGGCAGCGCATTCATAAATTCCTCCATAAACAGCGGAATCATGCCGATGCCGTTTTCAAACTGCGTAAATTCCTCATAATATTCCGTGTCGTGCATGGGAAGCTCCGCCTTGATATACAGCTCATCGCCGCAGAAGGCAAGGCGCGTGCCCCATTTTTCGTAGCACTCATCTGCAAACGCCTCAGTGATCGCAATGATCTCCCGTGCATTCTCCTTTGTGACCGGAATGAGCGGATACAGTCCCTGACGGTGCGCGGACAATCCGACCGGCACGACCGAAATCGTATTGACCGCCGGATACATGCTTGCCAGATCATCCAGCGATCTCCGCAGCAGCTCGCCATCATTCAGCCCCGGGCAGACAACCAGCTGACAGTTCATCTCGATATGCGCATCCGCAAACTTCCGCATCAGCGGCAGCAGCCGGTCCGCGCGCTTGTTGCCCAGCATCAGCTTGCGGCATTCCGGCTCTGTGACCTGCACGGATACATTGACCGGAGAAATGCGCATACGGATCATGCGGTCCACGTCCGCATCGGAGAGGTTGGTCATGGAGATATAGTTGCCCAGCAGGAAGGAGAGCCGTGCGTCATCGTCCTTAAAGTACAGGGTGTCGCGCATCCCCTTGGGCAGCTGGTCGATAAAGCAGAACACGCACTTGTTGGCGCAGTGCTTGGGCTTATCCATCAGGTAGGTCTCAAAGGTCAGCCCGAGATCCTGCCCCTCGCGCTTTCGGATATACACCGTGCGCAGCTCGCCCTGCTCATCGCGGATCACGACGGAGAGATTTGCGTCATAGCTGTAAAATTTATAGTCCAGCACATCGCGTACCGCCTGTCCGTCAATGGAAACCAGCGTTTCTCCGGCGCGGATTCCGCTGCGCGCCGCGGGGCTGTGCGCATCGACCGAAATGATTGTTGAAGCCATAAGTGCGCTCCTTTCGAAAATCAGATGAAAAAAAATAGAGAAAGCAATACCCTGCCTTCTCTACCTTTTTTGCTAATTTGTTGCTTACTCTGCAACCTTCATGACCTCACGGCCCTTGTAGGTTCCGCAAGCCTTGCACATTCTGTGCGGCAGGGTGAACGCGCCGCACTTCGGGCACTTTACCATGCCCGGCATAGAAAGCTTCCAGACGTTGTTGCGTCTTGTATCGCGTCTTGCTTTGGAAATTTTTCTCTTCGGTACTGCCATTTGTGACACCTCCTCCGCTAATGGTTGTTTTTGATTTCACAATTTGAATTGAGCCATCAATCCTTCTTTTCGAGAAGGGTCTTTAGAATGGCAAGCCGCTCGTCCACCTCATGCGTCTGACATCCGCATTCGCCTTGATTGAGGTCCGCTCCGCACTTGGGACAAAGTCCCTTGCAATCCGGTTTGCACAAATAAGCCATGTTGACTTCGATGAGCAGCGCCGGAATCATCAGGTCGTCCAGATCGACAAAATCTCCCTCCAGCAGATAGATATCATCACGATCCTCTGCGGGGGCGTCATGCGACAGGATGCTGTCACATTCCGCAAAAAGATCCACCTTGACCGGAGCCAGACAACGTGCGCACCGCGTCTCATACAGCGCACGGGCGGTTCCGTGCAGTTCGAGTACTCCGAGGCGGTTTTTCACCACACCCTCAATGGTTACCGGTGTTTTGAACGGATATTCGCCATTCATTTCCATCTCCGACAGGTCTGCCTCATATGCAAACGGAAGGCTTTCCCCGTAGGCGCCGGCGATGTTTTTTAAATCCAGAATCATATCGTCCCTCACTGACGGCTATTTAACAGTATACGCTATTCGGATACGGTTTGTCAACTATTATTTGTACGGTTTTTAGAAATTCTAACTTGAACATTATAGCATTGTTTCCGCCTGTGCACAAGTGGCAAAATGAAAAAAGATTGCATCCGTACTCATTTTACGCTACAATAGTTTCACCAAATCTGAGAGGTCTGAAAGCGATGCGCGAATTTACCATTACCAAGAACGACAGCGGACAGCGTCTGAACAAATTTCTGGAAAAGGCGGTGCCGCTGCTTCCGGGCGGACTGATGCATAAATACATCCGTCTCAAGCGAATCAAGCTCAACGGCAAGCGCACGGAATTTGCCGCGCGGCTGTGCGAAGGCGATGTGCTTCAGCTTTATATCAACGATGAATTCTTTGAGAAGGCAGAGGAAGACACCGCTTATTTAAAGGTGAAGCCCGAGCTGGATATTGTCTACGAGGACGAGCACATCCTGCTGGTGAACAAGGCACCGGGCGTGGTGGTGCACACGGACGACGTCGGCGCCGCGGATACGCTGATTGCTCGGATTCAGGCGTATCTGTTCCAGAGCGGTCAGTGGGATCCGGACAAGGAATCCTCCTTCACCCCGTCGCTGTGCAACCGCATCGACCGCGGCACGGGCGGCATTGTCATCGCGGCAAAGACCGCCGAGGCGCTGCGCGTGATGAACCAGAAAATCCGCGACCGCGAGATGACAAAGTATTATCTCTGCGTCACGGTGGGCGGACCCATCCGCCCGAAGCAGGGGCGCATTGCAAACTACATTCTGCGCCACGAAGCGGAGCACCGCGTCACCGTGCACAAAAAGCGTGTACCCGGCTCCAAAACCGCAATCACAGACTATCGCGTGCTGCGCGAAAACGGCGAGCTTTCGCTGGTGGAGTGCGAGCTGGTCACCGGACGCACGCATCAGATCCGTGCGCACTTTGCGTCCATCGGGCACCCGCTGCTCGGCGACAGCAAGTACGGTCTGAACACGCCCAACCGCAAATATCACCGCAAAAATCAGTGCCTGTGCTCGTATAAGCTCAAATTCGAGTTCCGCACGGATGCCGAATCCCTCGGCTATCTGGACGGCAGGGAATTTGAAATCAAAAATGTGGAATTTACTTCGCTGGTGAAGTAACGTTTCTGCAAAGCATATTCCGCAAGTTGTGCAGAGTCCTTTGGGGCTCTGCTTTTTTATGCCTCCAAGCTGTGCTTGACCAGCAGCTGCACAATGCGCTCGCTGTCGCCCAGTCCCCGGAGGATGATCTCGGTTGCATAGCCATCCGCGCGGAGGATGCTGTTCCACGAGTCCTCCTCCTCGCCGGCGAGGTCATTCTGTGCATGATCACCTGCGACGATCATAAACGGCGCGAGGTACAGCTTTTTGAGCGGCGTGCGCTTGAGACGGCTGCGGACGAAATCCAGATCCGGAAAGCCCTCTACCGTGCCCACAAACACATTTTCCTGCCCCGCCGCACGGAATTCATGCTCCAGCTGCGCATATGCCGCGTTTGCAAAATGCGTGGTGCCGTGACCCATCAGCACGGCGCCCTCATCGTCCGCCAGCTCCGGCAGCAGCTCCATCACCGCACGGACGCATTCCTCATAATCGGCTGCCTCCCACAGCAGCGGTCTGCACACGCGCACCTGCTCATACCGCGCCGCCGCCAGTATCAGCTTTTCGTATTCCAGTCCCGGAATCACATGTGTCGGCTGCACCAGAATATCCTCATAGCCCTGTTCGGTCAGCTCCTTCAGCAGCGTTTCCGGATCGTATATCCGGATGCCGTCGCGCTCCATCAGCCGTCTGCGCACCATGCCGGAGGT
>JAEDEU010000008.1 GCA_016293155.1 Clostridiaceae bacterium
AAACGCAGACCGTGAGCAAAACCGGTGCAATGCTGGACAGTGCTGCCGATGTGATGTTTTGGTTGGCAGCGTTGAGCAGGCTGCTTCCGGCAATGCGGTTATCTCCACCAATCTGGCAGGGGATATGGATCGTTGCAGGCATTCGGGGTCTGTCTTATTTGATTGGAGCGCTGAAATACCGTCGGTTTGCAGCAATTCATACCATACTGAATAAGCTCGTCGGCATTCTGTTATTTTTTGCTCCATACAGCATTCGTTTTTGCAGTATCGAGACGGTTCTTGCAGGACTCTGCATTGCTGCGGGAATATCTGCGGCGGAAGAACTGGCGATTACCGTGTTTTCCAAACATTTTGATCCGGAGATTCGGAGTATTTTTCAGATGATTGCTTGACAGAACGCTCTCTTGGGTGGGCAGGAACCGGGACAGTCCGGAGTCTGCCCATCTGCGTTGTCTGGTTCAAATTCACAAAAAATTGATCTTTTTTGGCGGGAGTTCTCCCAGACAGAGCACTTCCTGCCGTTGCAAAAATCGTCATATCATGATATAATCAAGCGATCAGAAAAAGACAAAATGGCGTGAGAAATACGTCCGAACAGCCGCCCGAACGGCTGCTTTTTCAATTTGATGGAAATCCGTGTCCGCCGGAAGCGGATACGGGAGAAACCGGAACATTTTTTGTTCATTCTGGAGGAACTGTTTTATGCTGAATCGCAAGCTGAAGCGCATTCTGCCGCGTGTTCAGAAGCCGGCACGTTATGTCGGCGGAGAATGGGGCGCCGTGGTCAAGGATTTGGACGAGGTTGACCTGCACTTCGCGTTTTGCTTTCCCGACACGTATGAGGTGGGTATGTCCCATCTGGGCAGCCGCATTCTGTATGGTCTGCTGAATGACCAGGACGGCATCTGGTGCGAGCGCGTGTTTGCGCCGTGGATCGACATGGAGGAGGAAATGCGCAAAGCGGATATCCCGCTGTACGGACTGGAGAGCGGCACGCCGCTGTCCGAGTTCGATATTATTGCATTTACCCTACAGTACGAGATGTCATTTACCAATATTTTAAATATGCTGGATCTCGGTGGTGTGCCGCTGTTTGCAAAGGAGCGCACCGGACTGAAAAATCTGGTCGTTTCCGGCGGTCCGTGTGCCTACAATCCGGAGCCGCTTGCGGATTTCATTGATCTGTTCATGATCGGTGACGGCGAGGAAATCATGCTGGAGCTGACCGATCTGTACCGCAAAGCGGTGCGCGAGGGCTGGAGCAAGCCGCAGTTCCTGCGTGCAGCGGCGGATATTCCAGGTATGTATGTGCCGAGCCTGTACGAGGTGGACTACCACGAGGACGGCACGGTTGCGGCGATCCGCGCACTGGACGGCGCACCGGAATTTGTACAAAAGCGCATTGTGACCGACCTGAACACGATGTATTATCCCAAATATTTCGTCGTTCCGTCCACGGAAATCGTGTTCGACCGTGCGATGGTCGAGCTGTTCCGCGGTTGTCCGCGCGGCTGCCGCTTCTGTCAGGCGGGACACACCTACCGTCCGCTGCGCACCAAGAGCAGTGAGGTTCTGTTACAGCAGGCACATGACGTGCTGGAATCCTCCGGCTATGAGGAGATTTCGCTGTCTTCGCTGTCCACCAGCGACTACGGTCAGCTGAAGGATCTGACGCTCGACCTGTTGGATTACTGTGAGCAGCGCCGCATCAGCCTTGCGCTGCCCAGCCTGCGTGCGGACTCGTTCAGCCTGGAGCTGATGGAGCGCGTGCAGAAGGTGCGCAAGAGCGGTCTGACCTTTGCCGCCGAGGCAGGAAGCCAGCGCCTGCGCGACGTTATCAACAAGAATCTGACGCAGGACGATATTCTAAATGCCTGCCGCATTGCCTTTGAGGGCGGCTGGAACAACGTCAAGCTGTACTTTATGATGGGTCTCCCGACCGAAACTCAGGAGGATCTGGATGCAATGAGCGCACTCTGCCGCGAGGTGGCATGGTGCTGGCGTCAGAACACCCCGAACCGGGCGCGCGGTGTCAAGATTACCGCATCCGCGTCCTGCTTTGTGCCCAAGCCGCAGACCCCGTTCCAGTGGGATGCCATGTGCACGCAGGAGGAGCTTCAGGAAAAGACCGACTACCTGCGCGGGGTCATGAAGACCAAAAACGTCACCTTCCGCTGGCACGACTCGGATACCAGCTTTATGGAGGGCGTCTTTGCCCGCGGCGACCGACGTACGGGCAAGGCGCTGTACGAAGCGTGGAAGTCCGGCTGCAAGATGGACGGCTGGGATCAGTGCTTTGATTTGCAGAAGTGGCTTGCCGCATTCGAAAAATGCGGACTGGATCCGGCGTTTTATGCCAACCGCGCCCGTCCGCTGGACGAGCTGTTCCCGTGGGATCACATCGGCTGCGGTACGACCAAGGAGCACCTCAAGCGCGAATGGCAGCGCTCCCGCGAGGCTGTCACTACGCCGGACTGCATGACCAAGTGCGCCGGCTGCGGCTCCAACCGACTGTTGAACGGAGGTACCTGCTGTGTATAAGGTCAGAATGCGATTTTCCAAGACCGAGGAGGCGGCATATCTGTCGCACCTCGATTTGATGCATACCATGCAGCGCGTGCTGGCGCGCGCAAAGCTGCCGGTGTGGTACACCGAGGGCTATAACCAGCACATCTATATTTCGGTCGCACTGCCGCTGTCCACGTGCTACTCCGGTGAGTGGGAGTTTTTGGACTTCAATCTGATGACGGACAAGATCCCGCCGGAGGCGGTCAAGTCGCTCAACGCCGTCATGCCGAAGGGACTGCGTGCACATGAGATTTATCCGGTGAAAAAGGCAAAGCCGGTGCGCGATATCGCATATTCACAGTATCGCATCACCTATGACTTCGACGGAGAGACGCCGGAGGGCTTTATTGATGCAGTGCATGAGCTGTTTGCCCGCGAGGAGATTGTTATTTTAAAGAAATCCAAGCGCGGCGAAAAGGAAGTCAATATCAAGGAATACCTGCGCGGTCTGGAAATCGAGGATGCACCGGACGGTGTGCGCGTGACTGTCACCACCGCCGCAGGCAATAATAACCTCAGTCCGGAATATGTGACCAAGGTCATCGAGCGTGAGCTTCCGCAGTATTCGATTTTGGGCGCGGATTACCACCGTCTCATGGTCTATGACGCGGATATGAATCAGTTTAAATAAATTGGAGTAAAACAAATGCAGCGAATTTCTCAGCAACAAATCAATCAGCAGTGGGAAAATATCGAGCAGGTGCGCCGCATGAACGAGGTGTATCCGGAGCCGCCGCGCGCCTTTTGCCAGACCTTCGGCTGCCAGCAGAACGAGGCAGATACCGAGCGCATCGCCGGTATGCTGAAGGAAATGGGCTATGAGCCGACGGAGGAACCGGCAGAGGCAAGCGTGATCGTGGTTAACACCTGCGCGGTGCGCGAGCACGCGGAGAAGCGGGTGCTCGGCATTATCGGACGCTATACCCATCTCAAGGAGACCAATCCGGAGCTGACCATCTGCATGTGCGGCTGCATGGTACAGCAGGAGCACATTACGGAAAAGATCAAAAAGAGCTATCCGCGTGTGGATATCGTGTTCGGCACGCACGCACTTTGGCGTTTTCCGGAGCTGCTGCTGCGCCGCCTCGGCGGAAGCAAGCGCCTGTTTGAGATCGGCGGCAGCGACGAGGGTGAGATTGCAGAGGGACTGCCCGTGCTGCGCGGCAAGGGCTGCCATGCATGGCTGTCCATCATGTACGGCTGCAACAATTTCTGCTCGTACTGCATCGTACCCTACGTGCGCGGACGCGAGCGCAGCCGCCTGCCGGAGGTGATCGAGCAGGAGATGCGCGAGCTGGTCGCAGAAGGCTATAAGGACATCACCCTGCTGGGGCAGAATGTCAATTCCTACGGCAAGGATTTGGACGAGCCGATCGACTTTTCCGACCTGCTTGCCCGTCTGGATGCCATTCCGGGCGATTACCGCATCCGCTTCATGACCAGCCATCCGAAGGATGCCTCTGCAAAGCTGTTCCGCACGATGGCGAACGGCACGCACATCAGCCACCAGCTGCATCTGCCGTTCCAGTCGGGCAGCGACGAGATTTTAAAGCGCATGAACCGCAAGTATGATTCCGCGCAGTACCGCGCGCTGATTGCAGAGGCGCGCGAAGCGATGCCGGATGTCGTGCTGTCCTCGGATATCATTGTGGGCTTCCCGGGCGAGACAGAGGAGGACTTTTTGCAGACCCTCCGCATGGTCGAGGACGTGGAATATGATCTGCTTTACACCTTCCTGTACTCCAAGCGCACCGGCACGCCGGCGGCGACCATGCCGGACAGCGCGACGCAGGAGGAAAAGCAGGAGCGCTTTGACCGCCTGCTCAAAACGCAGGAGCGGATCATCGAGCGCCGCCAGAACGCCTATGTCGGCAAAACCGTCCGCGTGCTCATCGACGGCACGGGCAAGCAGCCGTCCGATTATCCGATGGCAGGACGCACGGACGGCGGTCTGCTGGTGCTCTGCCGCGGAAACAACCTGAATATCGGCGACTTTGTCGAGATTAACATTGAAAAAGCCAGCCTGCGCGCACTGTTCGGTACGCAGGTCTGAGCGATAGAAAGGAACAACAATGGCAGAACTCGTGCCGATGCTTCGGCAGTATTTTGATTTAAAAGAACAATGCCCCGGCTGCATCCTGCTGTACCGCATCGGCGATTTTTACGAGATGTTTTATGAGGATGCCAAGCTGGTTTCGGGGGAGCTGGATTTGGTGCTGACCAAGCACGCAAGCGGTCTGGACGATCCCGCGCCGATGTGCGGCATTCCGTACCACTCGGCGGAAACCTATCTGGCGCGTCTGGTCAGGAAGGGCTATAAGGTCGCTATCGCTGAGCAGATGATGGATCCGAAGGCTTGTAAAGGGCTTGTTCCGCGCGAAATTGTGCGTATTATGACACCCGGCACCGTGCTGGATGCCTCCATGCTGGACGAAAAATCCAATAACTATATTGCGTCGGTCTGCGCGTTCGGCGGGCAGCTGGGTCTGTGCCTGATCGACATCACGACGGGTGAGGCGCTGGCGACCGGCAGCGCGGACAGCACGGCAGTGGAATATATTATGAGCGAGCTGGGGCGCTTCCTGCCGCGCGAGGTACTCATCAACGGGCAGGCATCCGAAACCGAGCTGCCGGAGTTTTTATCCGACCGTCTGGACTGCCGCCCGGAGGTGCTGGACGAGGCGCAGTTTGACCCCGAACGCTGTTTTACGGTTGTCACACGGCAGTTTCCGGAGCTGGAGCAGAAGACGCTGACCGAAAATCCCGCCGTGTGCGGCGCGGTCGGTGCGCTGCTGACGCATCTGGAGGAGCTGCAAAAGACCGATTTGTCCAATCTGGAAACCCTGACGGTGTACCGCCACGGGCAGTATATGGAGCTTGACCTCAACGCGCGGCGAAATCTGGAGCTGTGCGAGACCATGCGCACCAAGGAAAAGCGCGGTTCGCTGCTATGGGTGCTTGACCGCACCTGTACCTCGATGGGCGCGCGCCTGATGCGTGCATGGATGTGCAAGCCGCTGCTCAGTCCGGCGCTGATTTTACAGCGGCAGGGCGCGGTCGGCGAACTGCTGGAGGAGGCAATGCTGCGCGGCGATCTGCGCGAGTGCCTGCGCGGTGTGCTCGATCTGGAGCGCCTGATCGGGCGCGTGGTCTACGGCACCGCAAATGCACGCGACCTGCGCAGTATGTGCCTGACGCTGGAGCAGCTGCCGGAAATTCGTATGCTGTTGGCGCAGGCACAGTGCCCGATGCTGGAAACCCTGTGCGACTGTATGGACGATCTGCACGACCTGCGGGAGCTGATTGCCGCTGCCATTGTGGACGAGCCGCCGCTGCTGCTGCGCGAGGGCGGATTTATCCGCGAGGGCTACAACGAGGAGCTTGACCGTCTGCGCGATATCTCCACCGGCGGACGCTCGCAGATTGCGGCGATTGAGCAGCGTGAGCGCGAGGCGACCGGTATTTCCAAACTAAAGGTTGGATATAACAAGGTATTCGGCTATTATATCGAGGTTTCCCGCCTTCAGGCGGCGCAGGTGCCCGGGCACTATATCCGCAAGCAGACGCTGGCGAACACCGAGCGTTACATTACGGAGGAGCTCAAGGAATACGAAAACACCGTGCTCGGCGCGCAGGAGAAAATTACCGATCTGGAATATCAGCTGTTTGTCGAACTGCGCGAAACGCTTGCCGAGCAGGTGCACCGCGTTCAGGCGACCGCGCAGGCGCTGGCCACGGTTGACGTACTGGCAGCACTGGCGGAGGACGCCGAGGAATACGACTATGTGTGCCCGGAGATCGACTATGCGCCGGTGATCGAGATTCAGGACGGCCGCCATCCGGTGGTCGAGCGCGTCCTGCGCGACACGATGTTTATCGCAAATGATACGAAGCTGGACGACCGCGCGAACCGCATTGCAGTCATTACCGGTCCAAACATGGCGGGTAAGTCCACGTATATGCGTCAGGTTGCGCTCATCACGCTGATGGCGCAGATGGGCAGCTTTGTGCCTGCAAAAAGTGCACGCATCGGTGTGACAGACCGCATCTTTACCCGCGTCGGCGCATCGGACGATCTCGCTTCCGGTCAGTCTACCTTTATGGTGGAGATGAGTGAGGTGGCGGATATTCTGAACCATGCCACGGCGCAGAGCCTGATTGTGCTCGATGAGATCGGCCGCGGCACCTCGACCTTTGACGGCATGTCCATCGCTCGTGCGGTGGTGGAATACATCGCGGACAAGAAAAAAATCGGCGCGCGGACGCTGTTTGCAACGCATTATCACGAGCTGACCGCGCTGGAAGAGCTGATGGACGGTGTCAAGAACTACAATATCGCCGTGAAGAAGCGCGGAGACGATATCACATTCCTGAGAAAAATCGTTCCGGGCGGTGCGGATGACAGCTACGGCATCGCGGTGGCGAAGCTCGCCGGCGTGCCCAATCCGGTGATCCGCCGGGCAAAGCAAATTTTAAAGGATTTGGAAAAGAGTGCACCGAAAATCAACCTGAGAGAGACGGCGGATGAGCCGGAGGAGGAACAGCAGGTCAGTATGCTTGACCTCAAAACGGATGCGATTACCGCGCGGCTGGAAAAGGTCAACGTCAACACTATGACCCCGATCGAAGCACTCAATCTGATCTATGAGCTTCAGAAAATGATACAGTCATAACAAAAGGAGGGCGGACAAATGGCAGTGATTCACGAATTACAGCCGCATATGGCGGATCTGATCGCAGCCGGTGAGGTTGTTGAGCGTCCTGCGTCCGTCTGCAAGGAGCTGGTCGAAAACGCGATTGACGCAGGTGCGACCGCCATCACAGTCGAGCTGGAGCACGGCGGCATCACCTACCTGCGCATCACGGACAACGGCTGCGGCATGAGCGCAGAGGACGCACCGATTGCCTTCCGCCGCCATGCGACTAGCAAAATCCGCACGGAGCAGGATCTGGAATGCATCGGCACGCTCGGATTTCGCGGCGAGGCACTCGCGGCGATTTCCGCCGTGTCCCGCGTGGATCTGATGACCAAGCAGACCGGTGCACTGGAGGGTCTGCACCTGCATCTGGAGGCGGGAAAAATTACGGAAAATGCGCCTGCGGGCTGCCCAGAGGGTACAACCTTCATTATCCGTGACCTGTTTTACAACACACCGGCACGTATGAAGTTCCTCAAAAAGGACTTTACCGAGGCGAACTATGTGATTGCCGTGGTGGAGCACGCGGCGGAGAGCCATCCGGAAATCGCGTTCCGCGTCATCAAGGACGGCAAGAATGTGTTCCGAACCTCGGGCGGCAAGCTCAAAAACGCTGTGTTTCATGTATTCGGTCGGGAGCTTGCGGGCAATCTGATTGAGGTGCCCGCGCTGGAGAGCGAAGGCTATCGCGTCTGGGGCTACATTTCCAAGCCACATGCCGCGCGCAAAAACCGCACCTATCAGCACTTTTTTGTCAACGGACGCTTCATCAAGTCCAAGCTGATGCAGGCGGCGCTGGAGGAGGCATACAAAAACAGCATTATCACCGGCAAGTATCCGTATTGCTGTCTTTGTCTGACGCTTCCGCTGACCGAGGTGGATGTCAACGTGCATCCGGCAAAAACCGAGGTCAAATTTGCATTTGAAAAGCGTGTCTTTCATGCGATTTACGCCGCCTGCCGTGCAGTGCTGGCACAGGAGGACAACATTCCGGAGCTGCATGGAAAGCAGGCAGCCGCGCCGAAGCACGAGACCGTTTCCGAGGCGTCACAGCCGGCTCCCGCCGCGCCGCCCGCTCCGGCGAGACCGCCGCGCACGGTGAGCATTCCCAAGCCGGACGAGCTGGAACCGCTTCCGCCACTGCGCGGGCGCGTGACAGCGGCACCGAGAAGCGATGTGCTTACCCTGCGCCATCCGGCTCCGGTATACCGGATTGACGAGGAAACACCGGCACTCCGCCCGCTGCCGCGCAAAAACATCCGTCCGTTCATCGAAGTGGATGCGGAGGACGAGGCGGTGCTGGAGGAACAGACGCTCAAGCCGGAAGCAGTGCTGGAACAGCCGGAGAGACAAAACGCACAGGAGATATTTGAGGACACACCGCAGGAGGTTATTGCGTTTCCGGAGGCACTGTCTGATGCAGAGCCGGAATCCGAACCGGAAGCGCCTGTGCCGATGGTGGAGCTGCCGTCCGTCCGGGTGATCGGCTCGTGCTTTGACACCTATCTGATTGCGGAGGATGCGGACGGGCTGCTGCTCATCGACAAGCACGCCGCGCACGAGCGCATTCTGTTCAACAGGCTGCGCACGCAGGCGGATATCCCCACACAGGTATTGCTTGCGCCGTTGGTCGTGGATTTGTCCCGCGAGGAGCTCGCCGCTGTGACTGAGGGGCTGGACCGCATCCGCGCGCTCGGATTTGAAATGGAGCTGTTCGGCGACCGCAGCGTGATTGTGCGTGAGGCGCCGGCGTATCTGGACGTGGGCGATCTGCCTGCAACGATCTCCGAAATGGCGGAAAAGCTGGCAAACCGCCGCGCGCCGCTGCCAGACCGGTTTGATGATCTGATTCACACGGTCTCGTGCAAGGCGGCAATCAAGGCGGGCAGCCGCACCAGTGCGATGGAAAGTCAGCAGCTGGTCGAACAGGTACTGAGCGATCCGGAGGTGAACTGCTGCCCGCACGGCAGACCGGTGACCGTCCGGCTGACCAAGTATGAGATTGACAAGCTGTTCAAGCGCGTCAATCAGTGAGGAGGGAACTGCATGAAGCAAACACTGATCTGCATTGCAGGACCGACCGCATCCGGCAAAACCGCTCTGTCGGTTGCGCTGGCACAGCAGCTGCACACCGAAATTATCTCGGCGGATTCCATGCAGCTGTACCGCGGCATGGATATCGGCACGGCAAAGCCGGATGTACGCGAGCGCGGCGGTGTGGTGCACCATATGTTTGACGTTGCGGAAGCGGGCGAATCGTTTTCGGTTGCACGCTATCAGCAGCTGGCGGATGCCTGCGCGCAGGATATTCTCGCACGCGGAATGGTACCGATTGTATGCGGCGGCACCGGGCTGTATATGGATGCCCTGATCGACGGCAGCACGTTCTCCGGAGATGAGACCAACACGCAAATTCGGGAAAAATATCAGCAGATGGCGGAGGAACAGGGCGTGCACGCAGTGCATGAGTGCCTGCGTGCGGTCGATCCCGAAGCGGCGGAGCGCATTCACGAAAACAATCTCAAGCGTGTGATCCGTGCGCTCGAGGTGTTTGAGCAGACAGGCATAACGCTGGATGAGCTCAACCGCCGCAATAAGCGCAGGGAACCCAAATATGAAGCGGTGATGATCGGGCTGTGCCCGTCCACCCGCGAGCTGCTGTATGAGCGCATCAACCGGCGTGTGGATGTCATGCTGGAGCAGGGACTGCTGGAGGAGACCCGGTCACTGCTGGAGCAGGGGAAAATCACCGGCACGGCGGCGCAGGCAATCGGATATAAGGAGCTTCTGCCGTATTTTGCGGGAGAGGCGACGCTGGAAGCCTGTGTGGAAACGCTCAAGCAGGCCTCTCGAAACTACGCAAAACGCCAGCTCACATGGCTGAAGCGCAATCCCAATATCGAATGGCTGAACTATGATTCTTCGGAGGAATTTGAGGAGCTTGTCCGGCGTTCGACAAAAATCATTCGATCTCATGGTGTAGTATAAAGGAATCACTGATACAGTTGGATGTATCGGGAAATTCCAAAAATTATTGTACATCGTGGGAGGTTTGTTTTATAATGAAGTGTGAGATCAATTTACAAGACTCGTTCCTCAACCGGGCACGGCAGGAGCGGGTGCCGGTTACCGTCTTTCTGACCAATGGCTTCCAGCTGCGCGGACTGATCCGCGGCTTTGATACCTTCGTGCTCATGCTGGACAGCGACGGAAAGCAGCAGATGCTGTACAAGCACGCAATTTCTACCATTGCGCCGCAGTATCGCGTGGAGCTTTCTGCCAGAAAGGAGGACGGCCGGACGGGGTAATTATCAGGAGCACCTTGCATGGCAAAAACAAAGAAACATCCAATCAGTACATTGCGCGCACTGGCGATTTTTTGTGTCATAACTCTCCTTTATTTTGGCATTCACCTGGTTGCAAATCTGTATAATCCGGTGGAAACCGTCGCTGCGGCAAAAATTTCGGTCGATGACAGCCTTTCTGTGACCGGATGCTTTATCCGGGACGAGCAGATTGTCAAGATTACCAACGGAGATACCGTCGAATATTCGGTTTCCAACGGGGACAAGGTGGCGAAGGGCGCAGAGCTTGCCACGGTCTATGAGGATCCGGAGGCACTGGAGACCAGCCGCACCCTCAGGGAAATCACAGACACCGTCACGCAGCTGCGTGCCGCCATTCAGAGCAACTCGACTGCGATGGATTCCAGCAAGCTGGACAAGCAGATTATCGACTCCATTGCATCGGTTTCCCGCGCGGTGGACAGCGGAAACCTGAGTGAGATTCCGCGTCTCAGCTCCGAGCTGCGCAAAAACGCAGTGCGCCGGGGCTATTCCTCCGGCGATACCGAGAAGATGAACGCACAGCTGGAAGAACTGGAAAGTCAGGCCAGTGCGCTGGAATCCAGCGTGATTGGCAAGACCAAACAGATCAATTCGGAATACTCTGGTTATTTTTGTGAATCGCTGGACGGCTATGAAAATAAATTCAAGGCGAGTGAAATTGATGATCTCACGCTGAGCGATCTCAAGGCAGAGCCGGAGGAAACCGATTCCGGCGACAGCCCGTTCAGCTCGGTCAAGATTATTCAGGGCAGTGAATGGTATTTTGCCGCCGAGATCAGCGATGAAGAGGCGGAACGGTTTGAAAATGTTGAAACGGTGAATCTTCGCTTTGCACAGCTGAGTGAGGACGTTCCTGCATCGGTATATCGTGTCTCGGATGATCCGGATTCGGATAAAACGCTGCTGGTACTCAAGTCTCTTACCTTCAATGAGGAATTGGTAGGGATGCGCGTTCAGGGGGCGGATATTATCTTTGCCTCCTATACCGGTCTGAAGGTTCCGAAGGAAGCGGTTCATATGCGCGACAACGGAGACGGCACGTCCACAATGGGCGTTTATGTCATGGTCAACAGCATGACTGCGTTTAAGAAAATTGAAACGCTCTACGAGGATCAGTCGTTTTATATCGTAAAGATGAATGTAACAGGTGATGATTCGCTTGTTCTGCACGATGACATTGTGGTCAGTGCAAAGGATCTCGATGAAAAGAAGGTATTCAAATGACACAGCTTGAAAGACTGGAAATTGAACGGAATGTCGCTGCGGTTCGGGAAAAAATCGCTGCGGCTGCCATCCGTGCCGGAAAGCAGCCGGAGGATATCATGCTGGTTGCGGCAACCAAGATGAATGATGCGGAGCGGGTTCAGGCAGCGATTCAGGCGGGCATAGATGTCTGCGGAGAAAACCGCGTACAGGAGCTGCTCGGAAAGTATGAGGAGCACGCCTATGACGGAGCACCGCTGCATTTTATCGGCACGCTGCAGTCCAACAAGGTCAAATATCTGATCGGAAAGGTTGATCTGATCCAGTCGGTCAGCTCGGTCAAGCTCGCAAAGATGATAGATAAGGAAGCGCGCAAGGCCGGAATCTGCCAAAACATCCTGCTTGAGGTAAATATTGGCAGGGAGGAGGCCAAGCTCGGCATTGATCCGGACGAAATCGAACAAACAATCGGGGAAATTTCCGGACTGGATGCGATTCGTGTCTGCGGATTGATGGCAATCCCGCCGAAACCATCGGAAAATCAAGAAAGTACGTATTATTTTGAAAGAATGTGGAATCTGTTTATTGACATCTCGGACAAAAAATACGATAATGTTTCTATGAATTATTTGTCGATGGGAATGAGCGCGGACTTTGAGCAGGCAATCGCCTGCGGAGCAAATATTGTGCGCCTTGGCACGGTTATTTTCGGCGCGCGTCATTATTAAAGACGATATCGTACTACTTGGATTTCAGGAGGACAAACAGAATGGGACTTATGAATGATTTTAAGCGTTGGGTCAGCGGTGAGACCGACGAGGATATGCAGGACGAGTACGAGTACGCAGAGGAGCAGTACGAGGAGGCACCGGCAGCACCGGAGGCTCCGGCTTATACTGCGCCGGCTGCTGCTCCGGCGGCAGCACCGTCTGCGCGGGCGCCACGTGCGTCCGGCAACCGCGAAATTACCGTGAATGCGACCACCAGCCTGAAGGTCGTCATCGTAAAGGCGGAGCAGTTCAGCGCGGTAGCCGATATTGCAGATGAGCTCAAGAGCAAGAATACGGTTGTGCTCAATCTGGAGACAACCGAGCGGGAAACCGCAAAGCGTATGCTGGACTTCCTGAGCGGTGTTACCTATGCGGTTGAGGGCAAGATCAAGCGCGTTGCAAAGAATACGTATCTGATTACTCCGTATGATGTCAACATTGTCGGTGACGATCTAATCAGCGAGCTGGAAAACAGCGGCATCACGCTGTAATGGCTTTGCGGGTTAGGAGGTCGTGCACGGTATGATGATCGTTGTGTCCTTTGTCGTAGCGATTCTCAATATTTTAGAGCTGCTGCTGGTAGTTCGCTGTCTGATGTCATGGTTTCCGCAGGTGCAGGCGAGCAGTATTTATGATTTCATTTATACGCTGACTGAGCCGATGCTCGCCCCGATCCGCTCTTTTTTAATGCGTTTTAGCGCACTGCGGACCATGCCGATCGATTTTTCCGTTCTGATTGCCTTTATGATATTAGTTTTGGTTAGATCCATGCTCTATTCGTTCTAAATTGTGCTTCATGAGGAAAGTTCTGGCGGTCGGGTCTGCCCGGCCTTTTTCCAGTGTCAGTCAGTGGGATGCGTCCCGTGGATGAGAAAGGCAGAGAACCATGCTGAGCATAGAGGAAATTCAATCGGCAGAATTTGAAAAGGCCGTTTTTGGCGGCTATGACTGCAAATCCGTCGATTATTTTTTGGAAGATGTATTAGAAAGCTATGCCGCACTGCTCAAGCAGGCTGCGGAAGCAAAAAGTGCTCTCCAGGCGGCAAACGCCAAGCTGGAGGAATATCGTGCGATGGAAGCCAGCATCCGGCAGGCGCTGATCACCGCACAGAGCGCCTCGGTCGAGCTAGTCGATAAGGCGCAGAAGCAGGCCGCCGAGATTTTATCGGGTGCACGTGCGCAGGCAGACGATCTTTTGGAACATGCCCGCCGCGAGAATCAGGCCGTGCTGGAACAATATCAGAGCTGTATTGCGCAGGAGGAGGCGCGCCTCAAGCAGGCACGCGATACCTGTGCAGTATTTCTGACCAATATTACCGCGTGCTTTAAGGGTGAGATTGATAAAATGGATCTGCTTGCCGCCGCAGTCGGAACCTATGAGCAGACTGCACCTGCGCAGACGCCGCATCCGGAGGAGCCGGATGTGCTGGATCTGGTGCAGGCCGCCCGCCCAAGTGCAGTGGCCGCTCCCCGAGCCTATCGGCCGGAGGAGGAAGGCACCGCGGTTTATGGAAATCCATAACTTGCTGATTCAAAACAGAGTGTTCTGTTTTATCAATAATTCTGCCGTTTTCGGCAGTTGCGGGGCTGTGCGCTCCGCAGGCGGGGATATCCGCCAAATGTTTCTCAAAAAAGAAAGGAAGGTACGGTGCAATGCCGCAGGATTACAATAAGACAATCCATCTGCCTAAAACTGATTTTCCGATGCGTGCAGGTCTCCCGAAGCGTGAGCCTGGATTTTTGGAAAGCTGGTATGAGCAGGACGTTTACAATACGCTGATGAAGAAGAACGAGGGCAAGCCTCTGTTCGTTCTCCACGACGGCCCTCCGTATGCAAACGGCAATCTTCACATGGGTCACGCGCTGAATAAGACGCTGAAGGACTTCATCATCCGCTATAAGAATATGAACGGCTTCAAGGCTCCGTATGTTCCGGGCTGGGATACCCACGGTCTGCCGATCGAGCGTCAGGCGATCAAGGCGTACGGCATGGACCGAGACAAGGTTTCGGTTTCCGAATTCCGCAAGAAGTGTGAGGAGTTTGCACGCCAGCATGTCGATACCCAACGCACGCAGTTTAAGCGTCTGGGCGTCATCGGCGACTGGGAGCGCCCGTATCTGACCCTGACCCACGATTTCGAGGCAAAGCAGATCGAGATTTTTGGCGAAATGGCAAAGAAGGGCTACATCTACAAGGGTCTGAAGCCGGTTTACTGGTGCCCGCACGACGAGACTGCACTGGCTGAGGCGGAGATCGAGTACAAGGACAGCAAGTGCGACTCCATCTATGTCAAGTTCGCCGTCAAGGACGACAAGGGCAAGATCAGCGCAATCCTCGGCACCACCGAAAACGTATACTTCGTCATCTGGACCACCACCACATGGACGCTTCCGGGCAACCTCGCGATTTCGGTCAATCCGTTCTTCGAGTACGACCTGGTCAAGGTCCCGAATGGCGAGATCTACGTTCTGGCAAAGGAACTGGTTTCCGCCGTCATGAAGTCCGCCGGCATTGCGTCCTGGGAGGTTCTGGGCACTCTGCTGGGTCAGGATCTGGAATATATCACCACGCAGCATCCGATCATGGACCGCGAGTCCCTGGTTATCGTCGGCGAACACGTTACGCTGGATGCCGGCACCGGCTGTGTACACACCGCTCCGGGCTTCGGCGCAGAGGACTTTGTTGTCTGCCAGAATTATCCGGAGATCTCCATCATCGTTCCGGTTGACGGCAAGGGCATGACCACCGCAGATGCGGGCAAGTATGCAGGCATGTACTACGACGACACCACCAAGCCGATTCTGGACGATCTGAAGGCATGTAATGCACTGCTGGCAATTGAGGAGATTGAGCACTCCTATCCGCACTGCTGGCGCTGCAAGAACCCGATTATCTTCCGTGCGACCGAGCAGTGGTTCTGCTCCGTTGACGCGCTCAAGGATGATGCGATCGCAGCCTGCAAGGATATCACCTGGATTCCGGGCTGGGGCGAGGAGCGCATGACCTCTATGATTCGTGAGCGTTCCGACTGGTGTATTTCCCGTCAGCGTATCTGGGGCGTTCCGATTCCGATTTTCACCTGCAAGAAGTGCGGCAAGCCGATTGTCACCGAGCAGACCATCCAGCTCGTAGCTGACCTGTTCCGTGAAAAGGGCTCCAACGCATGGTTCGAGATGGACGCAAAGGACATCCTGCCGGAGGGCTTTGCCTGCGAGTGCGGCGGTACTGAGTTTGAGAAGGAAACCGACACCATGGACGTATGGTTCGATTCCGGCTCCAGCTGGAAGTCCGTCATCGAGGCACGCGAGCAGCAGCCGATTCCGGTTGATGTATACCTCGAGGGCAACGATCAGTACCGCGGCTGGTTCCAGTCGTCCATGCTGACCGCAATTGCCACCATCGGCAAGGCTCCGTACAAGACCGTTATCACCCACGGTATGATCGTCGATGAGGAGCGCCAGAAGTTCTCCAAGTCGCTGGGCAACGGTATTTCTCCGGACGATATCCTCAAGACGAACGGCGCGGATGTGCTGCGTCTGTGGGTTGCATCCTCCGACTACCGTCAGGATATGCGCATTTCCAAGGAGATGCTCAAGCACCTGTCCCAGAATTATCTCAAGATCCGCAACACCGCGCGCTACATCCTGGGCAACCTGAACGGCTTCGATCCGGCAGATATGGTCGCTTACGAGGACATGACCGGTCTGGATCAGTGGGCGCTGATGAAGTGCAACGAGCTGGTTGACAAGGTCATCAAGGCATATGACAGCTATGAGTTCCATGTTGTTATGCATGCAATCCATAACTTCTGTGTCGTTGATATGTCCAACTTCTATCTGGACGTGATCAAGGATCGCCTGTACTGCGACGAGGGCATCAGCCGCAAGTCCGCACAGACTGCAATCTACAAGATCCTGAACGCGCTGGTACGCATGATCTCTCCGATTCTGTGCTTCACCGCAGACGAGATCTGGCAGGCTATGCCGCATATCGAGGGCGACGATCTGGGCAATATCGTATACAATGATATGCCGAAGTATGATGCGGCACTGGCATTCTCCGAGGAGCAGAATCAGAAGTGGAATGCGATCATCGAGGCACGCGATGCGGTCAACAAGGCTCTGGAGCAGGCTCGCGGCGCAAAGCTGATCGGCAAGCCGCTGGAGGCTTCTGTCACCATCGTGGCAAACGAGGAGACCGCTGCGCTGCTGAACGGCTGCGGCGAGGATCTGGCAAAGCTGTGCATCGTTTCCCGCCTGAATGTTGTCACTGAGGGCGACGGTGAGGAGTACGAGGCACTTGGCGGCATCAAGATCTCGGTTGCACGCTCTGAGGGCGAGAAGTGCGAGCGCTGCTGGATTTACGATCCGACGGTCGGCTCGGACGCAAAGCATCCGACTCTGTGTGCACGCTGTGCATCCGTTGTAGGCTAATTTCACAGAATAGAGGGCAGAGGGAGATCCCTCTGCCCCTTTTGCTGACAGGAGAAAAGTATGCTCGTAATTTTATCCATTCTTGCACTGGTTGCGCTGGACCAGCTCGTCAAATACTGGGCAGTGACAGTGCTGGCACCGGCGGTTACTATTCCGCTCATTGACGGCGTGTTTGCGCTGACCTATGTGGAGAACACCGGAGCGGCGTTCAGCCTGCTTGCCGGCAAAAATCAGCAGTATCTGCTTGCTGCAATCGCACTCGTTGTCGTTTTGGCGGCTGTATGGGCGCTCAAAAATGGCTGGGCGCTTACGGCGCTGGGCAAAGTTTCGATTTATCTGATTATCGCCGGCGCAGTCGGGAATCTGATTGACCGGGTTGCACGCGGCTTTGTCGTGGATTTGTTCAGCTTTGAGCTGATTCATTTTCCGGTGTTCAATGTCGCGGACATCTATGTTGTAGTCGGTGTGATTCTGTTTTTGGTCTATAACCTGTTTCTTCACGATAAGGCGGAGGCAGCACAGAAATGAATATCACAATTACCGTGCCGCAGGAAGCGGCTTCCCAGCGCGCGGACAGCTTTCTGAGCACACAGCTGGAGGATATGACCCGCTCTGCGGTACAGTCTCTGATTGAAGATGGAGCGGTGCTCCTGCGCGGCAGACCGATCAAGAAAAACTATAAGGTTGCGGCAGGGGATGTATTGGACGTCACCGTGCCGGAGCCGAAGGAAGTGGAGATCACACCGGAAAACATTCCACTGGATGTGGTGTATGAGGACGGCGATATCATCGTGGTCAACAAGCCGCAGGGCATGGTCGTGCATCCGGCGGTCGGCAATTGGAACGGCACGCTGGTCAATGCGCTGATGTACCACTGCGGCGACAGTCTTTCCGGCATCAACGGTGAGCTGCGTCCGGGCATCGTGCACCGCATCGACAAGGACACGAGCGGTCTTTTGGTGGTTGCCAAAAATGATCTGGCACATCAGGGACTGGCGGAGCAGATCAAGGAGCATTCTGCCGGACGGCGGTATTATGCCGTTGTCATGGGTAATATCCGCGAGGACAGCGGCACCGTGGACGCACCGATTGCGCGCCACAAGACCGATCGCAAGAAGATGGCGGTTGTTCCGGGCGGACGCGAAGCGATCACCCATTATGAGGTGCTTGAGCGTTACCGCGGCTATACCTATATGGCATTCCAGCTGGAGACCGGGCGGACGCATCAGATTCGCGTGCATATGGCACACCTGGGGCATCCGATCATCGGGGATCCGCTGTACGGGTCGAAGGCGGACAAGTGGAAGCTGGACGGACAGTGCCTGCACGCGGGCGAGCTGCGGCTCCGGCATCCGCGCACCGGCGAGGATATGGTGTTTACCGCACCACTGCCGCCGCAGTTTGAAGCAGTTTTAAAGAAATTGAGGGATCATTATGGCGAAATTTGACGGGGTACTGCTGGCGAGCGATATGGACTTTACTCTGCTGTCCACGGACGCGACCGTCAGCAGAGAAAACATCGAGGCACTGGAATATTTTACTCAAAACGGTGGCTCCTTCGCGCTCTGCACGGGGCGTACCCGTCCGGCGACCGAGCAGTACCGCAGAATCCTGCCGATGAGCGGCCCGTCGGTGTATCTCAATGGTGCGCTGATCGTGGATGAAAGCACGCAGACAATGGTACATATGGACGGCATGAACGACCATGCCAGAGAGGTTGCCCATCAGGTGATTGAGCATTTTCCAGAGGTGGGCGTAGAGGTGTTTTTGTACGATAAATCCTATGTCTGCCGCAACAATCAGACCACGATTGACCATTTCGATCATCTCAAAATCCCATATGAGCTGATTGATCTGGATGACATTCCGGAGCCGACCGAGCTGTGGGGTAAGATCAATTTTACCGGTCCGCATGACTACATGGAGGGCGTTCATGCGTTTCTGCGTCCGGAGGAGGAAAATTACAACCTCACATATTCCACGCCGGTATTCTATGAGATGACGCTCAAAGGCGGGGACAAGGGCACCGGTGTTTTGCGGGCAGCGGAGCTGTTCGGCATCACGAAGGAGCATGTGTATACCGTAGGCGATAATTTTAACGATCTGCCCATGCTGGAGGTTGCAGAGCTGGCATTTGTCCCGAGCAATGCCACAGCGGATGCACGCAGCCTGGCAGATGTCGTTGTCGGCTCAAATGATGAGCACGCGCTGCGCGATGTTGTGCGCTATCTCGACAAGCTGTATACAAAATAAAAAATATGCCGCCGTTTGCAAAAAACGGCGGCATTTCTCATGCAAAATATTGTTTTAGGATGGGGGATGTTTTGCAGATTTCTCCGGTATCGGGGAACTGACGCATCAGCCGGCGGGCGCAGGAACGGCAGAACCGTTCGCGCTCGGCAGGATTTTCATGCAGCACCTGCTTATAACCCCACAGGTGTGTATAGCTGCGCTGCTCGAAGGAAAATAGCTCGTCCAGATCGGAGAAGGAATGGATGGTGACTCCGGCAGACTCTGCACACATCGACAGCAGACGCTGCTCGGCAAATACCATATAGCACAGCTCATCGTGTCCGCGTGCACAGCGCATCAGGCGGAGTGCTGTGTCGGTATAAAGCTGCTTAAAGTGTTCGGTGCCGAAGTAGCAGAACGCCGTATTGCAGGGCAGTGCTTCCCAGTTCCAATTCTTTGAAAACGGCGTGTCAAATACAAAAAATTCCTTGGGCGGATAGATATCCGGCTGGATATCCTCGCGGTGAATGACGGCAAGGTCGATGCCGGAAATCTCCGGCAGATGCCATGGAATAAAATCCGTGTCGATCATAAAGCAGGGTGCAGGAACTTTGGAAAGTGCAAATAGCTTGCCGCCCGCCCAGAAGGTGTCCGGACGGATTTCTTCCGGCATATCATCCAGCTCGGTGGTGACGCCGCCATCCCAGAGTGGAATCAGCCCGTTCTGCTCCAGAAAGGCATAGGCGACGGAATCGGTAATCAGGCGAATGCTTCCGCCCAGAGCGCGCCATGAAGCGGCGGAAAGTGCAGCGGTCAGTAATTCAAAGTCGCTGATACAGTAAGAGCCGTCCCTCTGCATTGCGGGACGGCTCCACAGCGAATGAAAACCAGTCATTCGTCAATCAGGTGCAGACCATAGCCCAGAAGATCCGCAGAGCAGGTCGGAATTGCCTGAAGCAGAGCCGGATCAAAGGGCTCATCCACCGGATGGGTGGGAGCCGAGCTGCCGAAATGCTCCTGTGAGGTCGAGGCAGAGGTTCGCATCGAGGATCTGCCCGATGTATACGACGTATAGCGGGAGGAATAGGACGTATATGACGTGCGCCTGGAGCCTCGGTTTGTATTCTGATTCGCGTTTTGATTCTGACCGAAGTTTCGTCCGGAGGTTCGCATAGACGTCCGAGCGGAAGTGCGCGCAGAGGTACGACCGGAGGTTCTCATCGAGGTACGGGTATGCACGGGAGGATTCTCCTGCACCGGTGCAGCTGTTTCAGGAGCTGCCGGCACTTCCGGAGCAGCATTTTCGCCGCGCATACGGGAAGAGATAATACGTTCAAGATAATTCATCATTCCACCTGCTTTCTGGAGTAGTATACATGACAGGCATCAAAAAAACGGTCGCTTTTACAGGCGTTTCATTTTGTATGAACTGCCGATTGTTCCAATACTACTGTTATTATAACACGGGAAGCGAAAGGCGTAAAGCCCAAAGACTCAGGCGCGTTTGGAATTGCGTCCGCCCTTGCGGGAATCCGGCTTGGAGCGCAAATTTTTCATAAAGCCGCCGCGCTTTTTCTGCGGTGCCTCGGATGCGGAATCATCAGAACGCTGTTTGCTGTTGTCCGGTTTGCGGGGATTGGGCTTGCTGTCGTACAGGCGCACATCGGTTTTGTGTCCGCCGATCTTCATGCCGTTTGCCTTGGAGATAATCAAGTTTTTGAACTTGGACGGCACTTCAACCAGGCTGTAATCGCCATAGCAGTAGATTTTTTGAATCTGCTTGCCTGGAACACGGGTCGCATCCGCGATTGCGGCGACAATGTGGTTCGGCGCAACGCGCTGGTGGCGTCCGACACTGAAGCGCAGGCGGACATAGCCCTCCGGCGGAGGCGGAAGCTCTGCCTTGGCGCCGACCGGCGTGACGGTTGGAACGTTGACAACCTCGCGGCGCAGCAGCATGACCATCAGTCCCTCGGCGATCTGCTCCGGACTGTAGCCCTCGTCCATCATGCGGACAATCAGCCGGTTTGCCTTTTCATCCGAGGTTTTTGCCAGCTGTGCGCGCAGCTCATCCAGCAGCTCATCCTGCTTCTGACGTACAACATCCTTGGAGCTCGGAAGCTCGCGGCGCTCGATCTTTGCGTTGATGAATTTTTCGATGTCGCGCACCCAGAATACCTGACGGCGGCCTGCGGCAAGCGTATACGAGACACCGCGTCTTCCTGCGCGTCCGGTACGTCCGATGCGGTGAATATAATATTCATAGTCCTGCGGGATATCGAAATTATACACGGCATCCACGTCGTCCACATCAATGCCGCGGGCAGCGACGTCGGTGGCGATCAGAATCGGGGTTCTGCCGGACTTAAAGGCCTGCATGACTGCGGTACGGGATTCCTGCTTCATGTCGCCGTGCAGCGCCGCAACATGGAAGCCGTTGCCGGTCAGATACATGGACAGCTCATCCACCATCTTTTTGGTGTTGCAGAATACAATCGCCAGCTTGGGATCGTGAACCTGAAGCAGCAGGGAGAGCGCATCCTTTTTGCTGCCGAGCGGCACCTCGTAATAATACTGCTCGACGGTGTCGATGGTGCGTTCCTCGCCGTGGCTGACCTCGATCATCTGCGGGTCGCGCTGATACTGGTCGGTGATGTCCAGAATGGCCTGCGGCATGGTTGCGGAGAACAGTGTGGTCTGGCGCTCCTCCGGCAGAAAGGCAAGAATGGACTCAATGTCCTCTCGGAAGCCCATGTTCAGCATCTCGTCCGCCTCGTCCAGCACCAGCATTTTGAGATTCTGCGGCTTGAGCACCTTGCGTCCGATCAGATCAAAGACGCGGCCCGGTGTGCCAATGACGATTTGTGCGCCGCGGCGCAGCTGAGGAATCTGATTCTGAATGGGCTGACCGCCGTAAACGGCAACGACGCGCACGCCGTGAATATAGCGGGTCAGCTTGCGGATCTCATCACAAGCCTGCATGGCAAGCTCACGGGTCGGACAGAGTACCAGCGTCTGCACCTCGCGGCAGTCTGTGTGAGAGGCGCACTGCTCTACGGCAGGAATGCCAAAGGCAAGCGTTTTGCCGGTGCCGGTATGCGATTTGCCGATGACATCTCTGCCGCTGAGAATCAGTGGGATTGCCTGTGCCTGAATTTCGGTCGGATGCTCATAGGAAATGTCGTTCAGCGCACGCAGAACGGGCTCGGAGAGCGGGAGCTGGTCAAACGTAATTTCAAGATTGTTTGTCAAAAAAATAACCTCCAACGGTTTGAATATCGGTGAAAAAAGAAAGACAGGGATAGCACATCCCTGCCTTTTTCAGTATACCCTAAATTCTGGTGTTCGTCAAATATTATTGCTTATTCCACGACAGAAAGGACATTTTCCATGGTTTCTACTGCGGAGCAGGAGAGTTCTTTGGAGATTCTGCGCGCAAATCCGGTCAGAGTCTTGCCCGGTCCGAGCTCCAGTGCGGTCTTATGGCCGTCTGCAACCATATTTGCCGCCAGCTCCTTCCAGCGAACCGGGGAAACCATGTGCTTTTCAAGGTGTGCCGGCATGTCGTCCGTCTTGAGGATTGCACCGGTCACATTGGTGTACAGCGGCATGGACGGCGCGTGGAACGCAATCGAGGAGGCGAACTCGCGCAGCTCGGCAGCAGCGGGTGCCATCAGCGGGGTGTGGAATGCACCGGAAACCGCCAGCGGTACGGCACGGCGTGCACCGGCTTCCTTGCAGGCAGCACCGGCGGCCTCGGCGGCGGCGCGCTCACCGGCGATGACCAGCTGACCCTTGCAGTTGTAGTTGACCGGCAGGACAACGCCCTCGGTCTCCGCACAGATTTTTTCGACAACCGCGTCATCCAGACCGAGGATGGCATACATACAGCCGTCAGTGGAGTCCGCAGCCTTCTGCATCAGCTCACCGCGCTTCTGTACCAGACGGAAGCCGTCCTCCAGCGAGACAATGCCGGAGGCTGCCAGAGCGGTGTACTCGCCGAGCGAGAAACCGGCACAGGCATCAATTTCCACGCCGCGTTCCTGAAGCGCTGCAAATGCTGCCATGGAGCAGGTGAAGATTGCAATCTGGCTGTTGATCGTGCGGGAAAGCTCCTCCATCGGGCTTTCAAAGCAGAGCTTTGTAACGGACTGACCGGTTACATCGCCGGCACACTCAAAGATGCGCTTTGCGGCCTCGCTGTTTTCATACAGGGAAAGACCCATCTGCTCATGCTGAGCGCCCTGACCCGGGAAAAAAGCAGTGATTGTCATTGGTAAACCTCCTGAAATTGTCCTAAAAAATTCGTTTTTTGATGTTAAAATTACAAAACACCCGTTGGTTTTCGACTTATGTAAGCTCGAAAGTACGTGTGATCGCTTGACATCATGCTGTTAGTAAATTATAATAAATTAACATAGGTTTGTCAAACAAGCGACAGACTGACGTGATGAGACAGAGGATACACCCGCCATTTAACAGGGTGAAGATGTCAAGAAAATGATAAGGGTGTGATGAGCATAGGAAGCGTATTGATAGGTACAGGCAGCTACCAGCCTGAAACTTGTCTCACCAATCAGATGCTGGAAGGCATGGTTGAGACTTCGGATGAGTGGATCGTCCAGCGCACGGGTATCAAGGAGCGACGGATTGCGATCGGAAAATCGACAGCGGAGATTGCACTTCCCGCAGCGCAGAGAGCATTGGAGGACTCCGGAAAGTCTCCGGAGGAAATAGATCTGATTATTGCATGTACTGCTACGCCGGACAGCTACACACCGTCTCTCAGCTGTGTTTTGCAGGGCAAGTTGGGTGCCAAAAATGCATTTGCATTTGACGTGATTGCAGCGTGTTCCGGCTTTGTCTATGCGGCGGATATTGCAGACAGCTATATCAAGTGCGGCAAGGCAAAAACCGTTTTGGTTGTGTGTGCAGAGGTGCTCAGCCGCATCATTGATTACACAGACCGTTCTACCTGCTGCATTTTTGGTGACGGTGCGGCGGCTGCCGTATTTGAGGCCCGTGAGGGCGAGGAGGGCATTTTGTCCACATACATGCGCTCCGACGGTTCCAAGGGTGAGGCGCTGCTGGCAAAGGCACTGCCGGTAGAAGATCCGTTCAGCAGTGACAGAGAATATCCGTCCTCGGATCGTTTCCTCAAGATGGACGGCAAGGAAGTCTATCGCTTTACCGCCAAGGCGGTTCCGCAGGCAATTGATGAGGTCATCAAGCAGGCGGGTGTGGATATTTCCGAGGTGGACTGGATTGTTCCGCATCAGGCAAATACCCGCATCATTGATATGGTGATTCGTCGATATGGTCTGGAACGGGAAAAGGTTTTTGTAAACCTGCCGTATTACGGCAACACGTCCAGTGCGAGCGTTCCGCTGTGTCTGGATGATATGCGCCGTCAGGGACTTCTGAAAAAGGGTCAGCTGGCAATCTTTGTCGGCTTCGGCGGCGGACTGACCTACGGTTCGATTTTGATTCGTATTTAATTGGGTTTGCAGTTTAGTGAGGTAATAGAATGAAGACCAAAATTACAGAGCTTTTGGGCATTGAGTATCCGGTCATTCAGGGTGCGATGGCATGGATTGCGGAGGAGCATCTGGCAGCTGCCGTTTCCAATGCGGGCGGTCTGGGCATTATCGCAGGCGCCGCGGCGCCGATTGATGTGCTGCGCAAGTCCATTCGTGCCTGCAAGGAGATGACGGACAAGCCGTTTGCGGTGAATATTATGCTGCTCAGCCCGAATGCGGATGATCTGGCTCAGCTGGTCATCGACGAGGGCATCAAGGCGGTTACCACAGGCGCCGGCTCTCCGGGCAAGTACATGGCAGCGTGGAAGGATGCGGGCATCAAGGTCATGCCGGTCGTTTCCTCGGTTGCACTGGCAAAGCGCATGGTTCGTTCCGGCGCGGATGCAATCATCGCAGAGGGCATGGAGTCCGGCGGACATATCGGCGAGACCACAACAATGGCTCTGCTGCCGCAGGTTGTTGACGCAGTTGACGTTCCGGTTATCTGCGCCGGCGGCGTTGCGGACGGACGCGGTATGGCGGCAGCCATGATGATGGGCGCGCAGGGCGTTCAGTGTGGTACGATTTTCCTCGCAGCAGATGAGTGCGTCATTTCGGATAAGTACCGCGAGCTGATCCTCAAGGCGAAGGACATCTCTACTGTCGTCACCGGTAAGGCAAACGGTCATCCGGTACGTTCGCTCAAGACTCCGCTCAGCCGCAAGCTGCTGGATATGGAGGGTCATATCGACGAGCGCACGCTGGAGGAAATCGAAACCGCAACCGCAGGCTCGCTGCGCAAGGCGGTACAGGACGGTAACTACGAGGAAGGCACGTTTATGTCCGGTCAGATCGCTGGTCTGGTCAACAAAACCGGCACGTGCAGAGAACTGATCGAGTACATGGTACACGGTGCGGAGGATCTGCTGAAGAATGCACCGTCCCTGCTTGGATGAATCATTTCGGCCGGGACAGAACCGGCTGAAAGCATTGAAAAGGAGAACAAATGGGAGAATTAGCCATTATTACCGGTGCATCCCGCGGAATTGGCGCGGCGATTGCAAAGAAGCTGGCACAGGACGGATATGATGTAGTCCTCAACTGTGTATCCAATGTCGCAAAGGCAGAGGCTGTTGCAGAGGAATGCCGTGCATTCGGTGTGACTGCGGTTGCCAAGGCATGGGATGTAGCGGACTATGATGCGTGCAAGACTGCACTGGCAGAGATCAAGAAGGAGCTGGGCGTCCCGGCTGTTCTGGTCAACAATGCAGGCATTACGCGCGATGGTCTGCTGATCCGCATGAAGCCGGAGCAGTTCGATGCGGTAATCTCGGCAAACCTGAAGGGCTGCTTCAACATGCTCAGCCTGGTTTCCGCCATGATGGTTCGCGCAAAGCGCGGACGCATCGTCAATATCGCATCCGTCACCGGTCTTCACGGCAATGCAGGTCAGGTCAATTATGCTGCGGCAAAGGCGGGCGTGATCGGCATGACCAAGACCGCGGCCAAGGAGCTTGGCGCACGCGGCATTACGGTGAATGCAATTGCTCCGGGCTTTATCGAGACCGATATGACGGATGTCCTTTCGGATGAGATCAAGGAAGGCGCAAACAAGCAGATTCCGCTCGGTCACTTCGGCAAGCCGGAGGATATTGCGGGTGCAGCAGCATTTCTCGCCTCGGACAGCGCGTCGTATGTGACCGGTCAGGTACTGGTTGTGGACGGCGGTCTGGCGATGTAAGGAGGAAAACAGGATGGAACGTGTAGTAATTACCGGTATGGGTGCCGTAACTCCGGTCGGTTTGAATGTCGAGGAATTTTGGAAAGGCATTCAGGAAGGCAAAAACGGCATCGGAACGCTGAGTGCATTTGATACCGAAAATTTCAAGGTGAAGGTAGCGGCTGAGGTCAAGGATTTTGATCCGACCGTTTATATTGATAAGAAGGAAGCAAAGCGCATGGGTCGCTTCAGCCAGTTTGCGGTTGCAGCGGCACAGGAGGCAATGGCGCAGTCCGGCCTCAAGGAAAGCGGCTTTGACCCGCTGCGTGCCGGCGTGATATTCGGCTCCGGCATCGGCGGCATGGAGGTTCTTGAGGAAGGCAAGCAGGCAATGATGGAAAAGGGTCCGCGCCGTGTTTCGCCGTTTGCGATTCCTATGATGATCAGCAATATGGCCGCTGCGCATATTTCCATGGCGCACGGTTTGCAGGGACAGAGCTACTGCCCGGTCAGTGCATGTGCAACTTCCACGCATGCAATCGGTGAGGCAATGCGTGCGATTCGCCACGGATATCTGGATGTCTGTGTAGCAGGCGGCTCGGAAGCGGCAATCACGGAGGTTGCGGTTGCAGGCTTCATGAACATGCACGCGCTGACCACTGAGCCGGATCCGGAAAAGGCGTGCTGTCCGTTCGATCAGAGCAGAAGCGGCTTTGTTATGGGCGAGGGCGCGGGAGCTCTGGTTCTGGAGAGCCTGAGCCATGCACTGGCGCGCGGCGCGAAGATTTATGGCGAGGTTGCCGGTTACGGCGCGACCTCGGATGCACATCATATCACTGCTCCGGATCCGACCGGCAATATTCCGGCAAGAGCAATGACACTGGCGATTGAGGATGCAGGTCTGACGCCGGCGGATGTCGATTATATCAACGCACACGGCACCTCCACACCGGTCAATGATCCGTGCGAAACCAAGGCGATCAAGATTGCCTTCGGTGATGCGGCATCCAAGGTGAAGATTTCCTCTACCAAGTCCATGACCGGACATCTGCTGGGTGCAGCAGGCGCGGTTGAGGCGATTGCCTGTGCAAAGGCGATGGAAACCGGCATTATTCCGCCGACCATCCATCTGAATAACCCGGATGAGGAATGCGATCTGGATTATGTTCCGAACACTGCGGCAGAGCTGCCGGAGGCAAAGGTTGCAATTTCCAATTCGCTGGGCTTTGGCGGTCACAACGCCACGATTCTGATTAAGAAATACGAGGGCTGAGCCGTGATGGAATTAAAAGAATTAAAGGAATTCGCGTTTGAGTGCATGGATAAGGTAGCTGCAAAAAATCTTGCACACTTCTCCCTGTCCGGCGAGGATTTCAGCATTACAATTGAAACACATGCACCGGCAGCGCCGGTCGCTGCAGCTCCGGCTGCACCGGCGCCGGTTGCGGTTTCTGCGACGGCTGCGGCAGCAGCAGAGGAGCCGGAGGAATATACCGGTACGGTCGTACCGGCTCCGCTGGTCGGCACCTTCTATGCGGCAAATTCTCCGGAGGAGCCGCCGATTGTCGAGATTGGCAGCAAGGTCGCCAAGGGGGATCCGCTGTGCATCATCGAGGCGATGAAGACGATGAACTCCATCGTAAGCCCGTGCGACGGTACGGTCAGCAGAATTTTGGTTCAGAACGGCGATCTGGTTGAATATAAGCAGCCGCTGTTCGTGATCGAATAACGGAGGTGCAGCATGGTTTACAACACAGAGCAGATTAAGGAAATCATCCCGCATCGTGATCCGATGCTGATGGTGGATGAGATTACGGAGATGGATCTTGAGGCGGTTACCGTTGTCGGCAAAAAGCATCTGACCGGCGATGAGCTGTTTTTCCCGGGACATTTTCCGGGCAATCCGGTTATGCCGGGCGTATTCATCATCGAGGCGCTGGCGCAGACCGGCGCATGTGCAATCCTGTCTCTGCCGCAGTTTAAGGGCAAAACCGGATACTTCGCCTCCTGGGACAAGATTAAGTTCCGCAGAAAGGTTCTGCCGGGCGACACCCTGACGCTCAAGGTGAAGATGGTCAAGATGCGCGGTCCGATGGTTGTCGCAGAGGGCGAGGCCTTTGTCGGAGACGAAAAGGCTGCACAGGGCGTATTTACCTGTGCGATCGGAGACTAAACCAATGTTCAGAAAGATTTTAATTGCAAACCGCGGAGAAATTGCAGTACGCATTATCCGCGCCTGCCGCGATATGGGCATCATCAGCGTTGCCGTGTACTCCGAGGCGGATAAGGAAGCGCTTCATGCGCAGATTGCGGATGAGGCGGTATGCATCGGTCCTGCCGCGGCAAAGGAAAGCTATCTGAATATCAGCAATATCATCTCGGCGGCGGTCGGCGCCGGTGCAGAGGCGATTCACCCGGGTTATGGATTTTTGTCCGAGAATCCGGATTTTGCCCATGCCTGCGCGGAAAACGGTCTGGCGTTTATCGGCCCGACCGAAGAGACCATCCGCAAGATGGGCGATAAGGCGACCGCACGCGCCATGGCAATCGAGGCGGGCGTCCCGCTTGCGATGGGCTCGGACGGCATCGTAGAGACGCTGGATGACGCAGCGGAATGGGCAGAGCGCATCGGCTATCCGGTGATGATTAAGGCATCCTCCGGAGGCGGCGGCAAGGGCATCCGCGTAGCGGAAACGCCGAGCGAGCTGAAGGCGGCATTTGAATCCGCGTCCAGCGAGGCGGTCGCAAACTTCGGCGACGGACGCCTGTACATGGAACGCTATATTAAGAACCCGCGCCACATTGAGGTGCAGATTCTGGGCGATCAGCACGGCAATGTCGTGCACCTGTTCGAGCGTGAGTGCTCCATTCAGCGCCGTCATCAGAAGCTGATTGAGGAAGCACCGTCCCCGTTCATTGACGATGAAATTCGTCAGAATATGGGCAGATGTGCGGTCAATCTCGCCAAGCGCGCAGGCTATCACGGCGCGGGCACGATTGAATTTCTGGTGGACGATCAGAAGAATTTCTTCTTCTGTGAGATGAATACCCGCATTCAGGTCGAGCATCCGGTTACCGAGATGGTCACCGGAGTGGATTTGGTCTGTGAACAGATCCGCGTTGCAGCAGGCGAGGAGTTGGGCTATACGCAGGAGGATATCCGTCTGAACGGTCACGCAATCGAATGCCGTATCAATGCCGAGGATCCGGCGTGCAACTTTGCGCCGCGTCCGGGAAAGATCGAATCCATGTATGTTGCAGGCGGTCCCGGCATCCGTGTGGACTGCGGTGTGTACCATGGTTACACGATCCCGCCGTTTTATGACAGCATGATTGCAAAGCTGATTGCGCACGGCACAACCCGTGAGCAGGCAACTGCCCGCCTCCGCCGCGCAATTACCGAAATGCTGTTTGAGGGAATTGTGACAAGCTCGGACTATCAGCTGGGCATCTTGATGTCGGAAGCATTTGAAAAGTTTGAGTTTAACACCAATTCGATTGAAAACGGTGACTTTTTCCCAGAAAACTGACAGTCAGGAGGAATCGCTTTGCTTCTGGATTTATTTAAAAAGACGCGCGACAGCTCTATGCAGATCCGTGAAAAGGGCAATCAGAACCCTGATGTGGTGAAGTTTACCTGTAAAAAATGCGGCGCAGAGCTGGATGCGAAAACATATGGCAAAAACCTGTATGTATGTCCGAAGTGCGGCAGCCACGGCAGATTGCTGGCGCGTACCCGTATTAAGCAGATTGCAGATAAGGATTCGTTCCGCGAGCTGAACGGAGAGCTGTCCACGGCAGATCCGCTCGGATTTGAGGGATATCCGGAAAAAATTGCCGCTCTGCGTGCAAAGACCGGTATGAACGATGCCGTTGTAACCGGCGTGTGCACCATCGGCGGTGTGCGCACCTGTCTGGGTGTGATGGACAGCCATTTTATGATGGCATCCATGGGCTCAGTGGTCGGGGAACGACTGGCACGGCTGTTTGAATATGCAGCGGAAGCACATCTTCCGGTTGTTCTGTTCACCTGCTCGGGCGGCGCACGTATGCAGGAGGGTATGTTTTCGCTGCTGCAGATGGCAAAGGTCAGCGGTGCGGCGGCGCGGCACTCCGAGGCAGGAGAGCTGTACATCACGGTACTGACCGACCCGACTACGGGCGGTGTCACTGCCAGCTTTGCGATGCTGGGCGATATTATTCTCGCCGAGCCGAACGCAACGGTCGGCTTTGCCGGACGCCGCGTCATTGAGGGCACCATTGGTGAAAAGCTGCCGGAGGATTTTCAGTCGGCAGAGTTTATACTGGAACACGGTTTTTGTGATAAAATTATTCCGCGCAGCCGCATGAAGCAGACGTTGGTTCAGCTGCTGAAGCTGCACGGATATTCTGAGAAAGGACGGTGAGCGGGATGAGCGCAACGGAAACCACGATTGCGGAGAAGATGGCGATCATCCATTCGCCCAAGCGTCCGAATATTGATGATATCATTGCAGCTGTATTTGACGATTTTATCGAGCTGCATGGTGACCGCCTGTATGGAGAGGATCCTGCGATGTGCTGCGGTTTGGCTTATCTGCACGGCACGCCGGTTACGATAATCGGTCAGCGCAAGGGCAAGACGACCGAGGAAAACATCACGGCGAATTTCGCCATGCCGCATCCGGAGGGCTATCGCAAGGCGCTGCGCCTGGCACATCAGGCGGAGAAGTTCCGCCGCCCGATCATCTGCTTTGTGGATACGCCGGGTGCATTCTGCGGAATCGGCGCGGAGGAGCGCGGTCAGGGCGAAGCAATTGCACGCAATCTGTATGAATTTATGGGTCTGCGCACACCAGTGATTTCGATTGTCACGGGTGAGGGCGGCTCCGGCGGCGCGTTGGCGATCGCTGTTGCCAATGAGGTCTATATGCTTCAGAATGCGATGTATTCCGTCATTTCTCCGCGTGGCTGTGCAAGCATCCTGTGGAAGGATGCCAGCAGAGAGCTGGAGGCGGCAGAGGCGCTGCACTGTACTGCACTTGATTTGTATCGCTTTGGCATGATTGAGGGCATCATCCGCGAGCATAACATTTTTAAAAATATTCGCGCGGTGCTGCTGGAGGCAGTCAATCGCCTGAGCGCGATGAGCGGCGAGGAGCTGCGCAACCAAAGGTATGAAAAGTTCCGTAAAATCGGAGTTTTCAATGAAAATATTTAATTCTTTTATTCAAAGGAGAACGAAACAATGTTTGAAAAGATTTGTGAGCTGCTGGGCGAGAAGTTTGACGTAGATCCGTCCACCATGACCATGGAAACCTCCATCAAGGAAGACCTGAAGGCTGACTCTCTGGACATCGTTGAGCTGATGATGGATCTGGAAGAGGACTTCGGCATCACCATCGAGGACGAGGAAGCTGCTAAGATGTCTACCATCGGCGATATCGTAAAGTATATCGAGGACAATCAGTAATTTTCCGAACATATGCAGACAGCCGGAGGCA
>JAEDEU010000074.1 GCA_016293155.1 Clostridiaceae bacterium
TGGAAAATGATGGAGGTGAACCGTCATGCAGGAACCTTCTGCCGCAGGGGAATGCCTGCGCAGTCTTGTTCTGCTGTCGCAGATCGGTCTTTCGATTGCAGTGCCGCTGGTGCTGTGCACCTATGGCGCATACTGGCTGCGGAGCCGGTTTGAGCTGGGCGGCTGGGTCGTGATAGCCGGCGTGATTGCCGGACTGCTCGGAGCAGTCGGCGGTCTCTGGCGGAGCTATCAGATGATCCTGAGGAAGGGCAGTCGAAAGGACCAATGAATTCGGTATCATGCCGAAGGAGAGGTGGGTTCCGCTTACGGAACAGGCGGTCAGAGCTTCTGTGCCGCAAGCGGAGCGAAAATAACGTAACGGGTGGTGATAATATCAAGCTTTCGCAAGAAATCAAGCAAGAGACAAGATCCATTGCAATCGGTGTCGGCATCATGAGTGTGATTATGGTGGCAGTTTTTGCGGTGCTGAATGCCGCAGAGCTGGTGCAGATCAATCTGATGACCGTTGTGCTGGGCGCAGTGCTGGGCGCAGGCTATGCAATCTGCAATTTCCTGCTGCTCGGGATCGCGGTGCAGCGCGCAGTAGACAGCGGTGATCCGAAGCAGGGGCAGCTGATCGTTCAGGGCTCCTATACCAAACGTCTGCTGCTGATGGCGGTGGTTCTCATCATCGGCTTCAAGGCGCCCTGCTTCAACGGTCTGGCGGTGGCGCTTCCGCAGCTGTTTCCGAGAGTTGTGATCTTTGTCAAATCGCTGTTCCAGTCCAAAAGAAAGGAGGAGGAATAGTCTGTGGAAATTGAGGTAAGAGGCCCAAGAGTGTTCTGTTATATCGGAAATTATCCGGTAACCGAAACCCTTGTGTTCACCTGGGTGTCCATGTTTCTGGTCATCGCTCTGTGCATCTTTTTGACGCACGGACTGAAAAAGCGCGGCATTGGCAAGCGGCAGGTGATCGCAGAGCTGATGGTAAACTCGCTGTACAACCTGATTGAAACCAATATGGGACCGCAGTGGCGCGGCTTTGCACCGTTTATCGGTTCCATCCTGTGCATTTCGACCGTTGCATCCATGCTCAGCCTGGTCGGAATCTACTCTCCGACAAATGACCTGAGCACGTTCCTGGCGTGGTCGGTCTGCGTCTTTGTGCTTATCACGTACCACAAGTTCCGCGCAAACGGATTTTTGGGTTACTTTAAGACCTACGCGCAGCCGACTGTCGTGATGACCCCGATGAATATCATCAGTGAAATCGCAACGCCGGTTTCGATGGCATTCCGTCATTACGGCAACATCCTGTCCGGCTACATTGTCGGACTGCTGCTGTACGGTGCACTGGGCGCAGCGTCTCAGGCTCTGCTGGGCGGGCTGCCGGGTATTTTGGGAGACTTCCCGCTGCTTCAGATCGGCATTCCGGCGGTTCTGAACCTGTACTTTACCGTATTTTCCGGATGCTTGCAGCCGTTCATCTTCTGTATGCTGACGATGATCTATGTGTCCTCGGCGGCAGAGACGGAATAACCGAAAAAACATCAACTATTACACGTTTACCTGAACATTTTTCAATTTAGGAGGATTTTATTATGGAAACCGCAATCGTTCATGCAGCATATGCAATTGGCGCAGGTCTCGCAATGATCGCTGGTATCGGCCCTGGTATCGGCGAGGGTTACGCTGTTGGTAAGGCTTGTGAGGCAATCGGCCGCCAGCCGGAGTGCAGAGGCTCTGTTATGGGTACGATGTTCGTTGGCTGTGCAGTTGCAGAGACCACCGGTATTTATTCGTTCATCATCGCCCTGCTGCTCATCTTCCTCAAGCCGTTCGGTTGATTCAGAGGTTCTCTGTATCAGAGGCGAATACTTGAGAAAGGAGAACAGACGTGGATACACTCAGCATATTCAATATCAACGTGTATGAGATCATCACGCAGATCATTAACCTTCTCCTGATGTGCCTTCTCCTGAGCAAGTTCCTGCTCAAGCCGGTCACCAAGATGCTGGAGGCGCGGCAGAATGACGTCGATGCCAACTATGCCGACTCTGAGACGGCAAAGGCAGAGGCGGAAACCCTGCGCGACGACTACGCAAAGCGGATCGCAGAGGCGAAGAATGAAGCGGCTCAGATCACCAAGGCGGCTGCGGACAAGGCAAATGCGCAGGGCGCGCAGATCATTGCCGAGGCACAGCAGCAGGCGGCTCACCTGAAGCAGAAGGCGGAGCAGCAGATTGAGATGGAGCGCAAGAAGGCAGTTAATGAGCTGAAAAACGAGATCTCCGGCATTGCGATCGACATTGCCGAGAAGGTGGTTGAGCGCGAAATCAACGCGAAGGACCACGAAGCCCTGATTCAGCAGTTTATCGAGGGTGTAGGTGAGGCTTCATGACAGATATCGCAAAGGCATACGGCTCGACGCTGTACGAACTGGCAAACGAGGCAAACGCTGTCGATCAGATCAACGAGGAGCTTGCGGGCCTTCGTGCGATTTTTGAGGCAAACCCGCGTTTTATCAGCCTGCTCGGCGCCCCGACCCTCAAGAAGGAGGAGCGCATCGAGATCGTGGATAAGACGTTCGGCGGCAAAGTTCACCCCTATCTGCTGAACTTTTTAAAGATCATTACGGAAAACGGAACCGTGGGCGAGTTCATCGACACCGCCAAGGACTTCCGTGACCGCTATAACTTTGAGCGCGGCATTGAGACGGTTGTCGCCGTCAGCGCCATTCCGCTCACGCCGAAGATGGAGAAGCAGCTGGTCAAAAAGCTTTCCGATCTGACCGGAAAGACCATCCAGCTCGAAAAGAAGGTCGACCCGGACTGCAAGGGCGGCATCCGTCTGAATATGGACGGTCTCCAGCTGGACGGCACAGTAAAACACAAGCTTGATGCGATCCGGGCAAGCCTGCTCCGCGTGATCGCGTAAGCTGGAAAGAAAGTTGGTGAGACTATGCAGTTACGTCCTGAAGAAATCAGCAGTGTCATCAAGGCACAGATTAAAAATTACGACAGCAAGATCGAGCAGAGCGAAACCGGTACCGTCATTCTGGTAGGTGACGGCATCGCACGTGCGCACGGTCTTGAGAAATGTATGGCGAATGAGCTTGTCGAATTCAGCAACGGTGAATACGGCATGGCCATGAACCTGGAGGAGAATTCGGTTTCCATCGTAATGCTTGGCTCGGATAAGGGAGTCAAGGAGGGCGACATCGTCAAGCGCACCGGACGCGTTGCATCCGTTCCGGTCGGCGAGGCGATGATCGGCCGCGTGGTCAATGCACTCGGTCAGCCGATCGACGGCAAGGGCCCGATCACGACCACCGAAACCCGCGCGATCGACACCATCGCTCCGGGCATCATTACCCGTGAGCCGGTTAATGTTCCGCTCCAGACCGGTATCAAGGCAATCGACTCCATGATCCCGATCGGCCGCGGTCAGCGTGAGCTGATTATCGGCGACCGCCAGACCGGTAAGACCACGATTGCAACCGATACCATTATCAACCAGAAGGGCACGGGTGTTATCTGCATCTATGTCGCAATCGGTCAGAAGAACTCGACCGTTGCAAACCTGGTAGAAAACCTGAGCAGCGCGGGCGCAATGGACTACACCATTGTTGTTGCGGCAACCGCATCCGAGCTGGCTCCGCTTCAGTATATCGCACCGTATTCCGGCTGCGCAATGGGCGAGTACTTCATGGCACAGGGCAAGGACGTCCTCATCGTTTACGATGACCTGTCCAAGCACGCTGTCGCTTACCGTGCACTCTCCCTGCTGATCCGCAGACCGCCGGGACGCGAGGCTTATCCGGGCGATGTATTCTATCTGCACTCCCGTCTGCTTGAGAGAGCAGCACGTCTGGCTCCGGAGTATGGCGGCGGCTCTCTGACCGCTCTGCCGATCATCGAGACCCAGGCGGGCGACGTTTCGGCGTATATTCCGACCAACGTCATCTCCATCACGGACGGTCAGATCTTCCTCGAAACCGAGCTGTTCCACTCCGGTATCATGCCGGCGGTTAACCCGGGCATTTCGGTCAGCCGAGTCGGCGGCAACGCGCAGATCAAGGCAATGAAGAAGGTTTCCGGTACGCTGAAGCTGGCTTATTCCCAGTACCGCGAGCTGCAATCCTTCGCACAGTTCGGTTCGGATCTGGACGCGGACACCAAGCGCCGTCTGGCACAGGGTGAACGCATCGTGGAGATCCTCAAGCAGGACCGCAACAACCCGATTCCGGTTGAGAAGCAGGTCGCAATCATCTATGCGGTTACCAATAACTATCTGGATGACATCGCTGTTGAGGACATCGGCGCCTTTGAGCAGGAGCTGTACGACCACCTGAGCGCAAATCCGGATATTATGGCAGAGGTTGCCGATACCGGTAAGATGGGCGACGAGACCACTGCAAAGCTCAAGGATGCTATTACGACGGTAAAGACCGCATTCCTGAAGAGCAGATAAGGGGGGCTTTGAATGGGAGCCTCTATGAAGGATATTAAGATCCGCATCCGAAGCGTACAGAGTACGATGCAGATCACCAAGGCGATGGAACTGGTCGCCTCGTCCAAGCTGCGCAAGGCAAAGGAAAGCGTAGAGCGCGCACGTCCGTATTTTATCACGCTGCATAATACCCTGTCGGATATCGCCTATTCGGAAAACGACTTTTCCTCCCCGTTCATCAAGGAGCGCGAGGCAAAGAAGGCATGTTATATCCTGATTGCGGGCGACCGCGGTCTGGCAGGCGGCTACAACAGCAATGTATTCAAACTGTTCACCGCACACAGCGAAAAGCTGGAAATCCCGTATTGCGTGGTTCCGGTCGGCAAGAAGGCAGTGGAGTTCTGTGAGCGCCGTGGAATTGAAATCGTTACCAAGGATTATATATGCGTCGAGGATGTTTCCGTCGGCGACTGCTACGAGCTGGCGCATATGCTGGCAGACGACTTCGTCCGGGAGCGTTTTGATCAGATCCATGTCGTTTACACCCAGTTTGTATCCATGATGACGCAGAGCCCGATGGTCATGCAGGTTCTGCCGATTCCGTATGATAAGGCGGCAGCACAGCCGTCCAAGACGGTCACGCTGTATGAGCCGAGTGCACAGGCTGTGTTCAACGCCATTGTTCCGGAATATATTTCCGGTATGTTCTACGGCGCACTGAGCGAGTCCTGGGCATCCGAGCTGGGCGCGCGCCGCAACGCGATGGATTCGGCGAGCAAGAACGCCGGAGAGATGATCGAGGATCTCAGCCTGCGGTACAACCGTGCCCGTCAGGCGGCGATTACGCAGGAGATCACGGAGATTGTTGCGGGCGCAGAGCATTGACCGAAGGGGGATTCAGCCCCCTGACTACAAAAGAAGGAGATTATGTGCATGAACGAGCAAAAGAACTTTGGTACTGTGGTTCAGGTCATTGGCCCGGTACTGGATGTAAAATTTGCAGACGGACAGCTTCCAAACCTCCTCAACGCACTCGAGGTAGACAACAACGGCACGACCGTTGTTGCGGAGGTCGCACAGCACATCGGTGACAATGTTGCACGCTGCATTGCAATGAACTCCACTGATGGTCTGACCCGCGGCACGCCCGCGCTCGACACTGGAAGCTCGATTTCTGTTCCGGTCGGCGAAAAGACGCTCGGCCGTATCTTCAATCTGCTCGGCGAGCCGGTAGACAATGCCGGTCCGGTTGAGGCAGAGGAGCGGTGGGAGATCCACCGTCCGGCTCCGTCCTATGAGGAGCAGGAAGGCACCACCGAGATGCTGGAGACCGGCATCAAGGTCGTTGACCTGATCTGCCCGTATGCAAAGGGCGGCAAGATCGGTCTGTTCGGCGGCGCAGGCGTCGGCAAGACCGTCCTGATTATGGAGCTGATTAACAACGTCGCAAAGCAGCACGGCGGTATTTCGGTATTCTCCGGCGTCGGCGAGCGTACCCGTGAGGGCAACGACCTGTACCGCGAGATGACCGAGTCCGGCGTTCTGAACAAGACCGCACTGGTGTACGGTCAGATGAACGAGCCGCCCGGAGCACGTATGCGCGTTGCGCTGTCCGGTCTGACCATGGCGGAGTACTTCCGCGATAAGATGGGTCAGGACGTACTTCTGTTTATCGACAACATCTTCCGCTTCACGCAGGCAGGCTCGGAGGTATCCGCACTGCTCGGACGTATGCCGTCCGCAGTAGGCTACCAGCCGACGCTGGCAACCGAGATGGGCGCCCTACAGGAGCGCATTACCTCGACCAAGAAGGGCTCGATCACTTCCGTACAGGCAGTTTACGTGCCGGCAGACGACCTGACCGACCCGGCTCCGGCTACGACCTTTACCCACCTGGACGCTACCACGGTACTGGACCGCGGCATCGCATCCATGGGTATTTATCCGGCAGTTGACCCGCTGGACTCCACCAGCCGTATTCTGGCGCCGGACGTTGTCGGACAGGAGCACTACGAGACGGCAAGAAGCGTACAGAGAATTTTGCAGCGCTACAAGGAGCTTCAGGATATCATCGCCATCATGGGTATGGACGAGCTTTCCGAGGAGGATAAGCTGACCGTTGCCCGCGCGAGAAAGATCCAGCGCTTCCTGTCTCAGCCGTTCTCGGTTGCGGAGCAGTTCACCGGTATGGAGGGCAAGTATGTCCCGATCAAGGAGACCATCCGCGGCTTCCAGGAAATCATCGACGGCAAGCATGACGACCTTCCGGAGTCTGCGTTCCTGTTTGTCGGCACCATCGAGGAGGCAATCGAAAAGGCAAAGAAGGAGGGGTAAACCATGAGTACCTTCCATCTGCAAATCGTCACACCGGACGGACAGTTCTATGACGGCGAGGCAAACAAGGTGCTGACCCGCACCATCGACGGCGATGTCTGCATTCTGGCGCGTCACTCGGATTATGTGACCGCGCTGGGCATGGGCACCTGCATCGTGGAGCTTGACGGCAAGCGCCGCAAGGCGGCCTGCACCGGCGGAATGCTGTCGGTCATCAAGGGCGAAGTCCGCATTGTGGCGACGACCTTTGAGTGGGCAGACCAGATTGACGTAGAGCGTGCCAAGGCTGCAAAGCAGAAGGCGGAGCAGCGCATCGCCAAGAAGCGCGACGAGCGCGAGCTGACGATGGCGGAGGCAAAGCTGAAGCGTGCACTGACACGTATCAACGCCGCATCCAAGTAAACAAAACAATGCGCCGCGTATCCGAGGATACGCGGCGTTTTTGCGTG
>JAEDEU010000075.1 GCA_016293155.1 Clostridiaceae bacterium
ATACACTGGAGCGCACTTTTTTCCAGACGGGACACCTGCGCCTGCGAAATCCCGACCTCGTCCGCAACCTCCATCTGCGTGCGCCCCTGAAAAAAGCGCAGACGCAGGATGTGCTTTTCCCGCTCTCCGAGCCGGTCAATCGCCTCGCGCAGGGCGATGTGCTCCAGCCATTGCTCGTCCGTATTTTTGGTATCTCCCACCTGATCCATCACGCAAATGGCATCGCCGCTGCCCTCGAATACCGGCTCAAACAGGGAAACCGGATCCATAATTGCGTCCAGTGCAAATACCACATCCTCCCGCGGGAGTTCCAGCTGCTTTGCAAGCTCCTCCACCGTCGGCTCGCGCTGGTGCTCTCTGATGAACTTTTCCTTTGCCTGAAGTGCCTTGTATGCCGTATCGCGCATGGAACGCGAAACACGTATCACGCTGTTGTCGCGCAGATACCGCCGGATTTCTCCGATAATCATCGGCACCGCATAGGTGGAAAAGCGCACGTTCAGCTCTACATTAAAATTATCAATCGACTTAATCAGTCCGATACATCCTACCTGAAACAGATCATCCATGCTTTCTCCCCGGTTGGCAAATCGCTGGATGACGCTGAGCACCAGACGCAGATTGCCCGCGATGAGCTTTTCCCGCGCGTCGCGGTCGCCCTTTGCAGAGCGCCGCAGCAGCGCGTCCATCTCGGTGCTGCTCAGTACGGTCAGCCGCGACGTATTCACGCCGCAGATTTCTACTTTTCCCTGCATTCGGTTTCGCCTCCGTCATTCGATCCTGTTTTCATTCTGTCCGGACGGCGATCAAATATACCGAATATATTTTTTGATATTCGACGGGATACGTGCAGTTTTTCAGCATTTTTATGCTTTGCGGCGAGAAGCACGGCGGAATCGTAAAACCGTGCACCCGTTTGACAGAATCGGCACGGAAAACGGCGTATAATAACCTCACCAGAAAGGGGAGGTATTTGTATGCAAGTAATTTATCTGGATGTTCTGTTTGTGCTCAATGCACTGATGGATGGATGTATTCTGTGCGCGGCGGCATCGCTGTCCGGGCGCGTGCTGCAAAAGCGGCGCATCTGCGCGGGCGCAGCGGTCGGCGCGCTCTGGGCGGTGATTTCGGTGCTGTGGATACCGGCGGCATCCGTACCGGCGCGCGTGCTGTGCGGCGTGCTGATGGCGCTCACCGCATTCGGGCTGGACGGTCTGCGCCGGACGGTGCGCAGTCTGCTGAGCGTGCTGCTGGTCAGCTTTGTGTTTGCCGGCTGTGTTTCCGCGCTGGCTTCGTGCACGAGCGCCGTGCGCATCGCAGGCACGGGTGTCTATCTGCCCGTGACGCTGGAGATGATTGCGGCCGCTGCGGCGTGCGCATGGGGCATCACCGCATTGGTGTTCCGCCGGCGTGCCAGCGGGGACATCCCGCAGGGTGAGACCGTGACCATCGGCTTCCGCGGCAAGGAGGTGCGCGTGCATCTGCTGCCCGACAGCGGCAATGCACTGCGCGATCCGGTCAGCGGTCTGCCCGTGCTGGTCATCAACCGCGTAAGCGCCATGAAGCTGTTTCCACCGGAGCTGCGCTTTGTTCCGATGGAGCTGCGGCGGCACAATTCCGCCGAGCTGCTCTGCCGTCTCGGTACGAATTCCGGTGATTTCCGTCTGGTGTCCTGCCATACCATCAGCGGCGAGGGACTGATGCTGTGCTTCCGCCCGCAGCGCGTGGTGCGCGCGGACGGGACGGAATATCCGGCTCTGGTCGCGGTCACGGCGGACAGTGTGGGAGATTATGACGGTCTGATCGCTCCCATACGCGGCGCAAAGGCGGTGCACTCATGAGCATTCGAGGATGGCTGCGGTCGGTCTGCGTGCGCATCGGTCTGCTGCCCGGAGAAAACGAGGTTCACTACATCGGCGGCTCCATCGCCCTGCCCCCGCCGCTGGAGCGCGAGCAGGAGCTGGAAACCATCTCCGCCTGTCAGCAGGGCGACGAGAATGCGCGCAACAGCCTGATCGAGCACAATCTGCGTCTGGTGGTCTATCTTGCGCGCAAGTTTGAAAACACCGGCATCAATATCGAGGATCTGATTTCCATCGGCACCATCGGGCTGATTAAGGCGGTCAACACCTATGACACGGGCAAGAAAACCAAGCTGGCGACCTACGCCTCCCGCTGCATCGAAAATGAAATCCTGATGCACCTGCGCAAGGTTGCCGGTCAGAAAACAGAGATTTCCTTCGACGAGCCGCTGAGCACGGACTGGGACGGCAACGAGCTGCTCCTGTCCGACATTCTCGGCACGGACAGCGACTGTGTGATGCGCCCGATCGAGGAGGATGTTGATCGTCAGATGCTGCGCCGCGCACTCAAAAATCTGCCCGAGCGGGATCAGACCATCATCCGCCTGCGGTTCGGTCTGGCGGGCGAGGAGGAAAAAACGCAAAAAGAGGTCGCCGATCTGCTCGGCATCTCCCAGTCCTATATCTCGCGCCTGGAAAAGCGCATCATCGCACGCATGAAAAAGGATATCATGCGCTGGGGATGACAGACAGCACCGCCCTGAGAGCAGCCGTTCTCAGGGCGGTTTTCTGTTTTATGGCGCAAAAAAGCTGACCGGAACATCCGATCAGCTTATTGTCTGTGAAATTACAGAGCAGCCTTAGCGGTGCCAACCAGAGCTGCGAAAGCAGCCTTGTCGCTGACAGCCAGCTCAGCCAGCATCTTGCGGTTGATCTCGATGCCAGCCTTCTTCAGGCCGTTCATGAAGCGGCTGTAGTTGATGTCGTTTGCCTTGCACTCAGCAGAGATGCGGGTGATCCAGAGCTTTCTGAAGTCTCTCTTCTTCTGCTTACGGCCGATGTAAGCGTAACGCAGGGACTTCATAACTGCCTCATTTGCAGTTCTGAACAGCTTGGACTTAGCGCCCCAGTAGCCCTTGGCCAGCTTCAGGATCTTCTTTCTTCTCTTGCGCGTCATCATTGCGCCCTTAACTCTTGCCATATCGAAACGATGCCTCCGTTAAAATTCAGTAATAATGTTAAACGTAATATTGTTGCTCTGGTACGCGGATGCTTATGCGTACGGGATCAGGCGCTTAACCTGTGCAACGTTGGTGGAATCTGCGAAGCCTTCCTTTCTGAGGTGTCTCAGACGCTTAGTGGACTTCTTATTGAGAATATGACGGCGGTTGGTGTGCGCACGCTTGATCTTACCGTTCTTGGTCATCTTGAAGCGCTTGGACGCGCCGCTGTGGGTCTTAATCTTCGGCATGGATAGTTCTCCTCTCTATTGCCCCGCCGGATGTACCGGTGGGTTGTATACTTTCAATCACTCTGCCTTTTCAGGCTTTTTTCCGCCCTTTTTGTTCGGAGCCTTCTTGGGGGTATCCTTCTTCGGTGCGAGGAACATCAGCATCTGTCTGCCCTCCAGCTTCGGCTGCTTTTCCACGCTGCCCAGCTCGGAGCAGGTGTCAGCAAAGCGGCGGAGCAGATCCAGACCGATAGAAGAATGCGTGACCTCACGACCGCGGAAACGAACGGATACCTTAACCTTGTTGCCTTCCTTCAAAAAGCGCATTGCATGCTTTGCCTTGACATTGAAATCGTTGGTGTCGATGCCCGGGGACAGACGAACCTCCTTGATCTCAACCACATGCTGATTCTTTCTGGCTTCCTTCTCACGCTTCGCCTGCTCAAAGCGGTACTTGCCATAATCCATGATACGGCATACCGGCGGCTGTGCGTTCGGAGCAATCTTCACAAGATCAAGATTCTTCGCACTGGCAGCCTCCTGAGCCTTTGCAATCGGCACGATGCCCAGCTGTGCGCCGTCATCACCGATCAGGCGGACTTCTTTATCGCGGATCTCTTCATTGATCTGGTGTTCCATACTGCTAATGTTAAAGCACCTCCAAATTTAAAAACAAAAAGCAAAAACGGACGGGTTCCTGCCGTCCGTAACAAACCGGGCACATCGTAAATACTGTGCTCCTGTGTTAACCTCTCTGCTTCCGCGCGAGGTGAGGACGGCGATGCCCTTCTTTCTTGTGCCTGTATATTATACCCCTGCGAGGGCACACTGTCAACAGTTATTTTTGATTTTCTCCGTTTTCGTGCAAAACGCAGACGCACCGGCTAAACCCATCCGATTTTTGTTGGTGCCCCGTAAAATGTTGCACAAAAAATCTCTGAAATCCCACATATTACTGTTGCACTTTTGAGCGAAATGAGGTATACTGTTCACAAGAAAAAAGTACTCACCGCTACGGAGGATTACTGATGAGCGAAGAAATGAACGAGTATTACGTCATGGTTGACGAGGACGGAAACGAGATCGAATTCCAGCCGGTATGCACCGTGCAGGATGAAGGCTCCGAGTACGTTGTGCTGATTCCGCGCGAGCTTGACCTTGAGGAGGAAGCCGGTGTTGTCATCATGCGAATCGAGGACGATGTTCTCGTTCCGGTCGAGGATGACGAAGAAGCCGAGCGCATCTATGAGATCGCAATGGCGGAGGCGGAAGAGCAGTTCTTCGGCGAGGACGACGACGAATAATTCAGTTAACTTCCTGCCCGGTTCGACAGTTGCCTTTTTTTAACCCACATTTAGTTTAAGGGACTCCGAAGTATTGTTCCCACTTCAAGTGCAGGCCTCCCGGTCCACCTTCGCGGTGGATTGGAAGTTGGAAGCGCAGCGATTTGGGATAGGAGACCCACCTGCGGTCGTGCAGGTTACTAATCTGGCGACATCGGCCGTGGCGGGATTTTTTTCGTCACAAACGGATCGGATTTCCGATCCGTTTTCTTTTTTCAATTTTTCAATCAATACGATAACTCAGAGAGGATTGTAATTTATGGATGAATTATATCTGCGCACACAGATGCTGCTTGGCGAGGAGGCGGTCGAACGGCTGAAGCGCGCGCATGTGCTCGTGCTCGGTCTGGGCGGCGTGGGCAGCTTTGCAGTCGAATCGCTGGCGCGTGCCGGTGTCGGCGCACTGACACTGGTCGATCATGACGAGGTTGCGGATTCCAACCGCAACCGCCAGCTGTGCGCCCTGACCTCCACGGTCGGACAGCGCAAGGCGGATGTCCTCGCCGCACGCGTGTGTGATATCAATCCTGCCTGCCGTGTACGCCCCATTGCGGAGTTTTATTCTGCCGAGACATCCGAGCGGCTGCTGGATACGGATTACGATTATATCATTGATGCTATCGACTCCGTGACCTCCAAGGTGCATCTGATCCGCACCGCCCATGCACGCGGACTGCGCATCATCTCCGCACTCGGCACGGGCAACAAGCTGGATCCCTCGCTATTTCAGATTACCGATCTGTCCAAGACCTCGGTTTGTCCGCTGGCGCGCGTCATGCGCCGCGAGCTGAAGTCTGCGGGCATTGTGCACCACGAGGTGCTGTTTTCTACCGAACCGCCCCGCAAGCCCCAGCCGCTGGAGCAGCCCGCCGAGGGCCGCCGCAGTGTGCCCGGTTCTGTATCCTGGGTGCCGCCGGTTGCCGGCATGATGCTTGCCGGTCATGTCATTCGAGTCATTTCCGGCGTATAAGGCTCGACTTTTTTCGTCATTTTCACCAGTTTTTCGCAGCATAAAATACCACACATAGTTTGTTCATACAAAAAATTTACAGTTTTTCAATTGTTTCTATATTGACTTCTTTTTTGCCGGAGCATATAATATGGTTAATCTATGTACGCAGAAAGGAAGTGATAGCATGAGTCCATGGGTCATTCCTCAGATCAGAAACTACCCGAACACACCCACCAAGCCGGACATTGATGATCTCATCTACGGCGAGGAGAAGGTCGAACCCCGACATTCCGAGAAGTAACCACCTCCACCGTATGAAAAGGATCTTTCCAATGCAGCCATTCAATCAATTCATTATCCATCCCCAAGAGATTTTCCACCGCTGAAGCATGGAAAATCTCTTTTTTTATTGTCAGCCCGCCTCCCTGTTCCATTACAGAATGTAAAGTCCATTCGCACGCGATCCTCATCCACAGTATCAACAGCACGGAATAATCCCCATGCCACGCGGTGTTTTCCACATTATCAACAGAGTTTTCCACATCATCTGCGGAAAACTGAAAAATACAGACGGTATTTTCCGTTCCAATTCGACGAAGCGCAGCAGACAATCCTCCCCTTGCATGTCTGTAACAAATCTGCTACACTGTCTGTAACAAATTCAAACTACGATTTCGGGAAAGGAACTACCTGTCATGGGATGCTGGGGTTATCAAATATTATGCGATGACATCGCGCTGGATGCACTCGCCGATCTGTTGGAAAGCGATGTGCCCGAGCAGGCGATCTCAGACTTTTTAGACGGCATGATCGAGGAGCCGGAGGAATATGATGCAGAGCAGTACGCCTTGGTCGCCGCCGCCGCAGTGGATGCCTCGCTTCACGGCATGGAGCTTGCCTTCTGGGATGAGGACGAGGAAAACGAGGATCTCGCCACCCTGCGCGAGCTGCTGGACGGACTGGAGCTGTCCGACCTGCGCGGCAAGGCGGCCGAGGCGCTCCGGCTGATTCTTTCGGAGCATTCCGAGCTGCGTCAGCTCTGGGAGGAAAACGCGGACGAGTATCCGGCATGGCAAAAAAATATCACCGATCTATACAGCCGTCTGACAGAAGCGTAAAATGAGCAGAAGCAAAGCCCCCGTTCCGCCGGAACGAGGGCTTTTATTGAATACAGAAAAATTATTTTATCAATCGTCTACGCCCAGAATGAATGCGTAGTTGGAGGTCGCGGTACCGCCCATGTTGAGCATCAGACCGTTCTTCGGATTGCCTGCAACCTGGCACTTGCCTGCGGTGCCGGTCAGCTGCTTATACAGATCCAGGCACATACGGATACCGGTTGCCGCGTGCGGATGTCCGCATCCGATCAGACCGCCGGATGCATTGATAACCTGCTTGTTGTCGAATTCCAGACCGCCGTTCTGGATGAACTTATATTCCTCACCCGGCTTGGTCAGACCGACACAGGAGAGCTCTACCAGCTCTGCAACCGTGTAATAGTCATACAGCTCAAACACATCAATGTCCTCAACGGTCAGACCTGCGGTGCGGTATGCGTCCTGAATGACCTGACGGGTCCACGGCAGGAGGTACTCATTGTGCTTGCTCTCCTCCAGCTTTGCATCCATGGTCATCGGTGCAACGCGGGAGCC
>JAEDEU010000076.1 GCA_016293155.1 Clostridiaceae bacterium
ACGGACAGACATTTTCCCGTAGACGGATCAATGTCAAACAGCACGCCGCACATGGAGCATTCGCCCTCTGCCGGCTCAAAATAGCTGGTCAGATCGCCGCGGAACATGGCGACCGACTGCTCCGGACGCACACCGAGCACGGACCAGACCGGACCGGTCATGCCGATATCCGTCAGATATCCGGTGCCCTTGGGATTCACCCGCTCGTCCGCGGTCTGCACATGGGTGTGCGTGCCGTAGACGGCGGAGACGCGCCCGTCCAGATAGTATCCCATCGCCAGCTTTTCCGAGGTCGCATTGGCATGGAACTCGCATACGGCGATGTCATACCGTCCCTCATACTCCCGCAGAATGCGGTCAGCCCGCAGGAACGGATTGTCCGGACCATACTGCATATCACAGCGTCCGATCAGCTCAAACACCAGCACGCGCCAGCCTGCGGCATCATAAATGCCTGCGCCCGTGCCGGGCAGCTGCGGCGCCAGATTCGCCGGACGGAGAATATATCGGTTATCATCCAGATACGGCGCAATCTGCTGCTTGCGAAAGGTATGATTGCCCAGTGTAATGACATCCGCACCGCAGTCGAACAGATAATCCGCCTGTTTTGGCGTAATGCCCACGCCCGCAGCGTTTTCCCCGTTGACGATGGTGAGGTCCGCGCCGTATTTGCGCTTGACCTGACGCAGCAGCCGATGGACGGTATCCAGACCGGGCTGAGAGACTACATCTCCGATCGCCAGAATTTTCATCAGTCAAACAGCGGAGAAACGGAAACCTCTTCATAAATGCGTGCAATCGCCTCGGTAAAGACCGGAGCAACCGGCAGCACGTTAATCATCGGAATTTCCTTCTCCGGGGTAAGCGGAATCGGGTCAAGAACGGTCAGCTCCTTGATGACGCTGTCCTGCAGGCGCTGAATCGCCGGACCGGACATAACCGCGTGGGTTGCGCAGGCATAGACCTCGGTTGCGCCGCCCTTTTCGATGAGCGCCTCTGCTGCATGGCACAGGGTGCCTGCGGTATCAATGAGGTCGTCACAGATAATGCAGCGCTTGCCGCGGACATCGCCGATGATGTTCATAACCTCGGAGACATTTGCACGCGGACGGCGCTTGTCGATGATTGCCAGCGGGTAGTCCAGCTTTTCGCAGAACTTGCGCGCACGGCTGACCGAGCCCAGATCCGGGGATACGATCACGGTATCCTCACGACCGCGGCCGAACTTGCCTGCGATATACGGAATGAGCACGGATGCACCCATCAGGTTGTCCACCGGAATATCGAAGAAGCCCTGGAGCTGATGTGCGTGCAGATCCATCGTCAGCACGCGGTCTGCGCCTGCTGCGGTGATGATGTTTGCAACCAGCTTTGCGGAAATCGGATCACGCGCCTTGGTCTTGCGGTCCTGACGCGCATAGCCGAAATACGGAATGACGGCAGTGATACGGCCTGCGGATGCGCGCTTACATGCGTCGATCATGATGAGCAGCTCCATCAGGTTGTCGTTGACCGGAGCGCAGGTAGACTGTACCAGGAATACGTCCGAGCCGCGTACGGATTCGCTGATGGAAACGGAAACCTCACCGTCTGCGAAGTGACCGACAGTGCACTTGCTCAGCGGAAGACCAAGTGCGGAAGCAATCTGCATTGCCAGCGCCGGGTGAGAATTGCCGGCCAGAATCTTAATGTTTTTACCATGAGAGATCATTCGAGTGTTACCCCCTGCATAGTGTGCATAATTGGATTGGATTCATACTATTTTCAGCTGCCGCAGCAGCTTTCTATCTTTTTTGTTAGTCTGCGGACTGTCCGTGCATCCGGCGGCGGCGGTCGTTCCAGCCTTCCTTGTTGTCCTGACGGATACGTGCCACGCAGAGTGCGCCGTCCGGTACATTGCGGGTGACGGTTGTTCCGGCAGCGGTGAGCACGCGCTTGCCCAGCTCCAGCGGAGCGACCAGATTGGTATTGCAGCCGATGAAGCAGTCATCACCGATGGTGGTCTTGCTCTTGACATAGCCGTCATAATTGACCACAACCGTGCCGCAGCCGAAGTTGACGCGCTCGCCGACCTCGGCATCACCGATGTAGGTCAGATGAGATACTTTGGTATCGTTGCCGATCTGCGCCTTTTTCAGCTCGACGAAATCGCCGATGCGGGTGCGGTCGCCGATGGTGCAGCCCGGGCGGACATACGCAAACGGACCCACGGTTGCATCGCAGCCCACACTGCTTTCATAGATCTGAGCGCTGTTGACGTTCGTGCGGTCGCCCACGGTTGCCTGCTCGATCAGACTGTTCGGGCCGATGGTGCAGCCCGCGCCGATGGTACAGCCCGGGCGGATAATCGTCCCCGGCAGAATCACCGTACCCGCGCCGATGGATGCATCCGGTGCAATGTAGGTGTCCTCCGGTGCAAAAATGCTGACGCCCTGATCCATCAGCCGGAAGTTGATGGCGGTCATGAGGTTCTTCTGTGCCTGATATGCCTGCCGTCCGCCGGTCACTGCCGTATGCGGAACGGAATAGCTCTGTGCACCGCAGACGATATCCGGCAGCTGCCGAGCGCCGTTTGCGAGCGCGGTTTCCAGCTGTGCGCGGCTGATAACGGCGGCATGATATACACCGTCAGACGCGCCTCCGAGTGCGACCGCAGGCACACCACTCTGCCGGTAGGCATGAAGCAGCGGCGCATAGTCCGTCACCTCCGGAATCGGATCTGCCGCGATCAGATAATCTTCGGCATCCGAAATGGTCAGGCACTGCTCCAGCATGGTGCGCATATCCGCACCGTTCGGAACTGTGACCTCCTGCACGCCGTCCGGCGCCTGTTCGTCCGCTTCCTTCACATAGTAAACACTGCCGTGCTTTGCCATCGCATCTGCGGTCAGCTGACCTGCTGTGGAGAACAGGACGGTGCGCTGCGCGGCATAGAGACCGTCTGCTCCGCAGCGTCCGCCCAAAAGCACGGAAATCAAACTTGAAGACATGTCGGTTTCCTTTCTAACTGTGCGCAGTCCGTCCGACGGATGCGCCTGTCTTTTTTCGTTTCGACCGATTGTACAAACGCACATTTTTCCGTCAAGAAACGATACGGTTATATTATACTACTCGGAAGTCAAAAAATCATCAGTAAATCCATAAAATTTCTGCATTGCATTTGCACATAACCTATACATTTGACACCAAATATGCCGCATTGTATAATGAACAGGTAAAGCTGCCGCCCGGAGAGCGGCTGCAATCTACCCAAATGTGAAAAGGAGCTGTCCCATGTCTCTGTTGACTCTTGTGCCCAACGGCGGTGAATTCTGCGTCCTGCGTGCAGACATCGCGGACCGCCTGATCTCCAGCGGTGACGGAGACGGCGCACTGTTATATTTATATCTGATTCGAAAGTCTACGGTCTTTGACGAGCAGACCGCCATGCGCGAGCTGGGTATGGACCGCGCCCGCTTTGAACGCGCGGTGCATACCTTGAAAAGTATTCAGGTGGTTTCCGCCCCGTCGGCTGCCGTGCCCCGTGCGCGCGCAGAGGACGCGCCCAAATATACCTCAACCGAAATCGCCGCACGCCGCGCCGCCGATCACCGGTTTGATGCGGTCTGTCATAGTGCGGAATCCGTCCTCGGGCGCACCCTGACCGCCTCCGCGCTCAAAACGCTGTATACTGCCTATGAGCACCTCGGACTGCCCGCGGATGTGCTCATCGACCTGCTGGCGTATCTGGGGCGCGAAAAACACCCGGTCACCCGCCGCGACATCGAGCAGGAGGCGTACCTCTGGGCGGACATGGGTATCCTGACCGCCGACGATGCGGCGGAATACCTCGCACGCCGGGAAAACGAAAAGCCGCTCATTGCCGAAATGATGCGCGTACTGGATATGGCGGGACGCGAACCGAATCCCAAGGAGTACCGCTTTTTATCCGAGCTGGTGCACAGCGGCTTCACGGCAGAAGCTGTTGCGCTGGCACGCGACAAAATGTATGCACGGCTCGGAAAATTCAGCTGGAACTATCTGCGCGGCATTTTGCAGCGCTGGCACGAGAAAAATGTGCATACCGCGGAGGAAATCACGGCGCTCGAGCCGGCCGTGCAGACCACCCCACACGGCAGTCTGCCCGCCGCGCCCGGCACGCACCCGACTGCGCCCGCCGCACCGAATCCGGAACAGAATCCCGAGCTGGAGGACTGGGAGCGCGACTGGCTGAGACAGCAGGAGGCGCGCATCCGCAGACGAAAGGAGAACAACCATGGATAAAGCCATTCTTTCCGCCGTACTGCGCCGCATGGAGCGCCGCCGTGCGGATCACGAAGCGCAGGCGGAGCAGCGCCGCTGGGAAGTTGTCAGCAGCATTCCGCGCATCGGTCAGATCGACCGCGAGCTGAAGGGCACTGCCATCCGCGCCGTGCGCACTGCCTTTGCCTCGGGCGAGGACTCCGCCGCGTCCATCGAGGCGCTGCGCGTCAAAAATCTCGCCCTCCAGCAGGAAAAGCGCGAGCTGCTGGCAAGGCACGGGTATCCGGCCAATTATCTCGCACCGGTGACGGACTGTGAGCAATGCAAGGATACCGGCTATGTCGGCTCCAAGCTGTGCGAATGTGTGCGCCGTCAGTGCGCCGAGGAGCAGACTCGCCAGCTGTCCACCATTCTGCCCATTGAAAGCGAGAATTTTTCCACCTTTTCGCTGGACTATTACAGCAGCACCGCTGACCGCAGAATCGGCTCCTCTCCCCGCTATGCGATGGAGAACAACCTCAGTGAATGCCGTGCCTTTGCGGATGAATTCGGCAGCCATGAGCGCAATCTGCTGCTGTACGGCTCGACCGGACTGGGCAAAACCTTCCTGTCCTCGTGCATCGCACGCGCGGTATCAGAACATGGATTTTCGGTCGCCTATGACACCGCTATCTCCATTTTTGACCACTATAACACGGTCAAATTCGGCGGTGCAGCATTTGAGCAGTCGTCCGCCGCGCTGGAAAAGTACAAAAATGCCGACCTGCTCATCATCGACGACCTCGGCACGGAGATGACGACCTCCTTTACGATCTCCTCTCTGTACGACCTCATCAACCGCCGCCTGATGGAGCACCGCCCGATGATTATCAACACCAATTTGCAGCCTCCCATGCTGGAAAAGCGGTATTCCGAGGCAATCGCTTCGCGCATTTTGGGGCAGTTCATTCAGCTCCGATTCCTCGGCACAGACATCCGAAAGCAGAAAAATGCCGAAATCATCTAGTCCTCCACCTATCTCTTTTAGTAATTTTTTATAAATTTTCATGTAATGTTTACAGTTTGTTAACATTTTCCCAGTCGAAATACAGTATACTAAGGGTGGTCAAGGGAAATGCGAGCCCGTGACCCCTCGAAAAAGATATGCCGGTATCTTTTTCATCTTTGTCCCCCTTTTTTATTTTGTGAAACGTATGCGAACGGAAAGACCGCCTGTGAGGGCGGTTTTTCTATGTTTGCATCTTTTCATTTTTCGCAAAAACTGCTATACTAGGGACAAACCGCACACGCTTTTGTGAATGGAGGATCCCATGCCAACCATTTTTCATATTGCCGATCTGCACATCGGCGCATCCTTTGACTCTCTGCCGCCGGAAAAGGCATCCGCTGCGATTTCCATGCAGTTTTCCGCGCTGGACAAGCTGATTCAGCGCGCCAACGACTGCGATGCCGATGCCATCCTGATTGCAGGCGACCTGTTCGATTCCCCCACGCCGCGCGCGGATATCGCCTCCGCGGTGTTTGCCACGCTGGGCAAAAGCCGCTGCCCGATCTTTCTTTCCCCGGGCAACCACGACTATTATTTTTCACAGAGTCCCTATGCGACGCTTCCCCTGCCGTCCTGCCTGACGGTATTTGACGACCGCATTCTCACGCCGGTCGAGCTGGATGACGGCAGGACTGTCATCTGGGGCGCGGCATTCCAGGCGGCAAAGGCAAATATCCGCCTGAATGCGGAGGTCGATCCGGAAAAGATCAACATCTGTGTTCTGCACGGCGAGCTGGGCGGCGACAACGGCTACAACCCGATCTCCGAGCGCGCCGCAATGATCAGCGGCTTTGACTACATCGCGCTCGGTCACAATCACACCTACAGCGGTATGTTCCGCGCGGGTGACACCGTGCTGTCCTGCCCAGGCTGCTTCTCCCCGACCTCGGTCAATGAGATTGGCGAAAAGATTTACCTTACCGGCACAGTCGAGAAGGGCGCAGTCGATCTGCATCCGGTGCGCACGGATGCGCTGTGCTTCCAGCGCTGCTCCATCCGCATGGACGGAATGGAATCCGACAAGGCACTTGCAGAAGCACTCAAGCCCCTGCTGCCGCAGCATCCGGAATCCACCTGCTGTGCGCTGACGCTGACGGGCACGCGCAGCTTTGAGCCGTCCGCCGATCTGCTGCTGAACGCGCTTCAAAATATCTTTTTCCACGCCACCCTGCGCGATGAATCCACGGTTCCGGAAAACCTGCTGCGCTATCTGGACGATGAGGGTCTGCGCGGCGAGGTCACCCGCGACCTCAAGGCACGCATCGACGCAAGCGACGAGGTGGACGCAGACAATCTGACGCTCGCGCTCGAATACGTGCTCGCCGCGCTGGACGGCAGACCCATGACGCGCGAAAGCAAGCTGTAAAATCATTTAGAAAGAATAAATGGACTTCTGACAGGCGAAGTGACCCTGTGGAAGTCCGTTCTTACTTACTTGACAAAATATTCGCCGTCTGCTATCCTGCCTTTAAGGCATACCGATGCACGGCGGCTCCGCCCTCTTCTAACTTCAAGAGAGGGTGAGAATACTTCTTTCCCCCTCTCAGAGAGAGGGGGTGTCTGCATGTATCTGACATTTTCAGATCTGATTCTGTTCTGTACATTTGTTATTGCATTGATTAATCTTGTCTATAAGATTACAAAAAAGAAGTGACCCGCCTGATTCTCGCACAACAAGGTAAGGGTCACTTCTATACCATATCCTGAGGGCGGAACCGTATCGGTATGCCCTCCTTTTTTCTCAGTATACTCCCCCGCGGTCTGACTTGTCAAGCCGCGGCTTTCTTTTTTGCCTGCTCTAATTAAACATCCCGTCGCCCGTGACCTCGAACAGCCTGCGCACGCGCGCTTTGAGCG
>JAEDEU010000077.1 GCA_016293155.1 Clostridiaceae bacterium
ACCGGCTTGAGCGTGCCCGGATGCAGAATCGGACGATGATCGGTTTTCATGTCCGCACGGACGTTATACCACTGTTCCGGGATTTCATCCTCGGACAGATAAATTTTATACGGCGGCTTCGACATAGCGGCTCTCCTTTCGGGAAATACTCCAGTTTCTCTATCCATTATATTAGCGTACTAAAGTCTGATTGTCAACGAAAAAACCGCTCTCCAACACGCGGAGAGCGGCAAAAATCAAAAATTTCAAAATGCTTCCAGATTCTTCAGCGATACATCGAGCGCCGGAGAAGCATAGGTCAGCGCACCGGAGGAAACAAAGTCCACGCCGATGTCCGCGATTTCCAGCAGACGCTCTGCGGTGACATTGCCGGAGCACTCGGTCTGCGCTCTGCCGCCGATCATCTCAACTGCCTTGCGCATGGTGTCGTTGTCCATGTTGTCCAGCATGATGATGTCTGCACCCGCCTCGATTGCCTCTGCAACCTGATCCAGCGTCTCGGTCTCGACCTCGATCTTGCGGACGAACGGAACATACTCCTTCGCCATCTGAACCGCCTTGGTGATCGAGCCTGCTGCGCAGATGTGGTTATCCTTAATCAGCACGCCGTCGGACAGGTTGTAGCGATGGTTGCACGCGCCGCCGACCTTGACCGAATACTTTTCGAACTGGCGCAGGGTCGGGGTGGTCTTGCGGGTATCCAGCAGGATCGTGTTGGTGCCCTTGAGGATTTCGACCAGCTGATGGGTATGAGTCGCAATGCCGCTCATGCGCTGCAGGTAGTTGAGCGCGGTGCGCTCGCCGGTCAGCAGGACGCGGATATCCGCATAAATCACGCCGATCAGCTCGCCCTTCTTGCAGGCATCGCCGTCCTTGTAGGTGGTCTCAAAGTGCGAATCCGGCTGAAGCAGCTCGAACACGCGGGAGAATACGCCCAGACCGCACAGGATGCCGTCCTGCTTGCAGATCAGCTCTGCCTTGCCGGGGGTCGGAACGCGCATAATTGCATTGGTGGTAATATCTTCACTGGTGACATCTTCACGGAGCGCCTGCAGGATATGCTCGTCCATGTTAAGATTCAGATTCAAACCATTCTTCATAAAACTCTTTGTCCTTTCGCTTGATTTCTTCCAGAACCGTTTTGCGATATACCTCTTCGATGTGAGCATACTGCTCCGGATTCACATCGAAGGTGTGGTCGGCAAGCGGAATGTCTGCCGGTATATGCGTTTTGATATGGTCCGCCGCGCGCTCGGCGAATACCAGACTTTCGAGCAGCGAATTGCTGGCGAGTCGGTTGCGTCCGTGTACGCCGTTGCAGCTGGTCTCACCGACCGCATACAGACCGTCCATGGTGGTCTTGCTGTCCAGATCCACCTTGATGCCGCCCATAAAATAATGCTGTGCCGGAGTGACCGGAATCCGCTGGGTTGCCATATCATAGCCTTCCTCCAGACATCTCTTATAGATGTTCGGGAAGCGGCGGCGGATGCCGTCCTTGCCCAGATGGCGGATATCCAGCTCGACATACGGTCTGCCGTCCTTGTGCATCTGCTCCAGAATCTTGCGTGCCACCACGTCGCGCGGAAGCAGCTCATTGACAAAGCGCTCTCCGGCGGCATTGTACAGCAGTGCACCCTCGCCGCGGACGGACTCCGAAATCAGGAATCGTCTGCCCGGGCGCTCGGAATACAGCGAGGTCGGATGAATCTGAATGTAGTCAATATGCTCGACCTCGATGCCGTGGCGGAGCGCAATGGCCAGTGCATCTCCGGTAATATGCGGAAAATTGGTCGAGAAGCGGAACAGACCGCCCATACCACCCGTTGCCAGTACCACACAGCGCGAACGGATTGCTTCATAGGTACCATCGGAATTGCGTACCACAACGCCGCCGACACGGTTTTCCGTTTCATCGCACAGAATATCCACCATGGTGGTGTACTCCATCACGGTGATATTGTCCCGCTCCATGGCACGCTCCAGCAGCTTGCTGGTAATTTCGCGTCCGGTCAGGTCATCATGGAACAGAATCCGGTACTCCGAGTGCGCGCCCTCGCGGGTATATGCGAAGCTTCCGTCCGGATTGCGGCGGAAATCTACGCCGTAATCCACCAGCTCGTCCACAATATGCGGAGAGGTACGGATCATTACATCGACTGCCGCCTTGTCATTTTCGTAATGACCGGCGTGCATCGTGTCCTCAAAATAGCTGTCATAATCACCTTCGCCGCGCATGACACACATACCGCCCTGCGCAAGGAACGAATCGCTGTTCTCCGCCTCGTCCTTGGTGATAATCAGGATATTCAGTTCCGGCGGAAGTTTCAGTGCATGAAACAAGCCCGCAGCGCCGGTACCGACAATAATCACATCAGCAGTTCCCATTCCTGCTCCCCCTTTTATTGTGCCAGTTCGCGCATACGGATCAGCGCGCTCTTTGCATCTTCGCGCAGTTTTTCCTCCATGACGACCTGATTGTCAAAGGTCTCCAGGGTGTACAGAACTTTTTCCAGTGTAATCTTCTTCATGTCCTCACAGATGCCCAGCTTTTCCAGCGGATAGAAGGTCTTATCCGGGTTGCGCTTCTTCAGCTCACACAGAACGCCCGGCTCGGTGACGATGATAAATTCCTTTGCGTCCGACTCGGTTGCAAACTTGATGATACCGGAGGTGCTGCCGGCATAATCGCTCACGGCAACGCAGTCCTCGGTACATTCCGGATGAATGCAGACCAGTGCCTCCGGATGTGCAGCCTTTGCGTCCAGAATATCCTGCGGACGGACACGCGCATGGATCGGGCAGCAGCCGTCATGGAAGTGGAATACCTTATCCGGCATACCCTTTGCGAGGAAACGGCCGAGATTGCAGTCCGGAACAAAGCAGATCTCCTTGTTGGGCAGAGACTCAACGATCTTCTTTGCGTTGGCGGAGGTGACGATGACATCACAAACCGCCTTGGTCTCGGAGGTCGAGTTGATATAGCAGACAACTGCTGCCTCCGGATACTGCTTCTTCATCTCCAGAACCTGCTCCGGAGTAATCATATGCGCCATCAGGCAGTCCGCCTCGGCGTCCGGCAGCAGGACCGTCTTATCCGGGCTGAGGATCTTCGCGCTCTCGCCCATAAAGCGGACACCGCAGAACAGAATCGTGCTCTGCTCGGCATCTGCCGCAATCTTGCTCAGTGCATAAGAATCGCCCAGGTGATCTGCAATCGCCTGAACCTCATCCGGCACATAAAAATGTGCCAGAACTAATACATCTTTTTCTTTTTTGAGCTGCTCAATGCGCTCAATCGTCTGTTTCATGTCTGTGTTAACTCCTAAAAAACGATGGTTGGTGAATATATTACTCTACAGTATATCATACTATACAGGGCTTCGCAACAATCAAGTTGTCCGATTTCCTGCACTCCAGCGGAGGTTTATTTTGACTTTTTCATCTGTTTCAGCAGCTCATCTACTTCCTCCTTGGTCGGAGTCGAGCTTGCGCTGCCGGTACGGGTGATGGAAATCGCGCTGGCGGCTGCGGCGCGCTCCATCGCCGCCTGGATCGGAGCACCGTCCAGATAGCTGCTGAGGAAGAATCCGATGAATACATCGCCCGCACCCGTGGTATCGTTTTCCTTCATCTTAATTGCAGGCTGATACAGGCTGCTTTCCTTATCCACAAAGAATGCGCCGTTTTCCGCCAGCGTCAACAGGATATTGGCATGAGGATAACGCGTGCGGAACTCAATCATCATATCTCCCGGCTGGACGAATGTGGTCAGGCTTCTGCCCTCGGTCCGGTTGACCAGAAACATGGAAACCTTGGAAAGATCACACTTCAGCAGCGAATCCGTATACGGCGACGGCTTGAGGATGATCTGCATTCCCTTGTCATATGCCTTGTCGATCAGCTGCGGCAGACAGGAAATCTGGTTTTGCAGCAGAATGACATCGCCCTCTCCGAAGGCTTCCAGCACCTCATCAATGAATTCCTCTGTAATGCAGTTGTTGGCACCGCCGTACTGCAATACGGCATTCTGCCCCATGATATCAACCTGAACGATTGCATGTCCGGTTTTCTCCGGAATGATCCGAACAAATTCGGTATGTACGCCTTCCTTTTGCAGTGTATCCAGCAGCATCTGTCCGTCCTCGCCGATCATACCGGCCTGCCACACCTCGGCACCTGCACGCGCCAGTGCGATAGACTCATTCAGCCCCTTGCCGCCGGGGATCGTGATCGGCGCTTCTGTAATCTGTGTTTCCTTTGCACCGGTAAAATGCTCTACACGATAAATATGATCCAGATTCAGCGATCCAAAGTTAAGAATTTTCATGATTTTCCTCCGTTGATCCGGTTTTAACCGAATTTGCGTCCAGCGCATATCCCGGTTATATTCCTTTTTGCGGAATCGTTCGACAAAATTCCAGAATCAGTTTTGTTATTATAATACCACGTTTTTGTCCATTCGTCATTGGTATCCTTCTTAATTTTTTGTCGCATCAAGGATATTTTTGTGTGTTTTTCATCAAAAACTAAAAATGTGTTGTGAAAACAACTGATTTTTCTTTTCTGTCAACCTGCTTTTTCATCGGTTCCTCTATTGCTTTTCACCATTTGAGACATCTATACTAGATAGTAAGGAATAGGAAATGGACAGAATCGAATTGATAAGGAGGATTCCATCTATGAACACGCTTCTTCCAAGCGAAATTCTTCAGGCCGACAGCTACGGTCCTACTTTTATGTACGCGACACATCGCGACCTTGCTACCGCTCCCCGTCATATCATTCGTCTCACCGAAGCTGTTAACCCTGATTTGCTACAAAAAGCAACAGAGCTTGCTCTGATCCGCTTTCCGCAGATGCGCGTGGGGCTGACCCGCGGCGAAAAAGACTATCATTATTATTTTAACGACCTTCCGCCGGTTGTTCTGCCGTTTTCGGATATCTCCCCCTATTACATGGGCTCGGACGACAACAACGGCTATGTGTTCACGGTCGGCTACAACGACCGCACGATTTATATGGAATACCAGCATTCTATCAGCGATGGACACGGCTTTGAGATGTTCATCCGCTCCGTGCTGTATGAATACCTGACGCTCTGCGGTCATCCGATCGAAAATGACGGCAGCATCCGCACGCGCGATACCGAATTCACCTTGAGCGAATGTGAAGACGGCTATCCGCTGCTCGACCGCGCAGATCCTTCGTCCGAGGGGCACTATGAGGTAACCAAGTCCCTGCGTGTCCCGGTTGAGAACGAGGACTATGAGAGCAACGAGCGCATGACCGAGCTGACCTTCCCGTATGCTGCACTCAGCCTGTGGACGCATTCGCACGGCGCAACGCCGATCAGCCTGCTGTATACCGCACTTTGCTTCGCACTGTATCGTACCTATTACACCGATGACGATATCGGTACACCGGTCGTTGCCGAGATTCCGATGGATCTGCGTCAGGTCGTCCCGTCAGAGACCACGCATTTCTTCGCGGCTCTGCTCGACCTGCCGTTTGAATATGACTGGTTCGAGCTTCCGTTCGAGGAGGCCTGCCGCAACGTCCGTGCAGTATTCGACAAGCAGCGCGCACCGCGTCATGCTGCATTCTGGGGCAAATCGGGCAGCACGCGTGTCACCAAGGGCCACACCGCAGATATGGCGATCGACGAAAAGGAGGAGTTGATGCGCAAGGCGGCGCGCGACTATGTCCGCCGCGACAGCTTCATCCTGACCAACATCGGCAGCTTCAATCTGCCGGCCTCCATGGAGGAATATATCGAGGATTACGGCGCAATCCTGCCGTGCGCCTATCAACCGTTTGGCATTCTCATCAGCTCCTATAAGGGCATTATGAAGGTATCGCTCGCACAGCGCGACGATTCCCCGGCACTGGCCGATGCATTTGCCGACGAACTGGAGCAGCGCGGCATTCCGGTCAAGCAGAAAACCTATGAGTTCCATCCGACCCGCTACGACGGTCTGAAGCTCCGCCGCCCGAACAAATAATTTTTTTCCAGCCTTTGACTGACCTGTCAGTTTAACTTTCTTGACTTTGCCTATAATATCTGATATGATTTGGATACTGCAAAGATAAAAAGGAGGTCATGTCATGGCTGTTCAGAAGCAGGGTACCAAGCAGATCACTGCCAACAAAAAAGCGTGGCATGATTACTTTATTGAGGATCGCTACGAATGCGGCATTGAGCTGTTTGGTACGGAGGTCAAGTCCATCCGTCAGGGCACAGTTAGTTTGAAGGATTCCTACTGCATCTTTCGCGACGGTGAAATTTTCATCAAGGGTATGCACATCAGCCCGTACGAGAAGGGAAATATCTTTAACAAGGATCCCCTCCGCGAACGCAAGCTGCTGATGCACCGGCGGGAGATCATGAATCTCTTTGGCAAAACCAAGCAGGACGGCTACGCGCTCGTCCCGCTCTCGCTCTACTTCAAACGCTCCCGCGTCAAGGTCGAAATCGGTCTTGCCAAGGGTAAAAAGCTGCACGACAAGCGCGATTCCATCGCCAAGCGCGATGCCGCCCGTGAAATGGATCGGGCGCTCAAATCCCGCAGATAAATCCGATTTCAGGAGTAAGAGCTTGTTCCCTACGGGGACGTACTGGTTTCGACGGGGGTGCCGAATCCGGGATAGCGGGCCGCAGTGAGACCCTGCGATAAAAGTCTCAATTGTTTATAAATTAAACAACAACTCTTATTCTTTAAAGGCTGCCTAAGTAGGCTGGCCCGTTCTGCCTGAGAGCACCGCGGCTTGGGACAGAGCGTCATTTAGCGGTGAACGTGCGGCGGGTAAGCTTTGCCCCGCCCATGAATGATGAAGCTACCAAACCGCTGAGCCTGTCATTTGGCGCAGCGGGGCGGGAATTTCAATAAAATGACTGCGCCCGGAGAAGTCCTTGAGGACGTGCTTTCGGACAGGGGTTCGATTCCCCTCGTCTCCACCAAAACAAAAAGACCGCCAT
>JAEDEU010000078.1 GCA_016293155.1 Clostridiaceae bacterium
CGAGCGGTTATTTCATATAACACTTAAAGAGGGCGCACCGTCAGCGGTATGCCTCGTTTTCTATTTTCAGTATACCCACATACACTTTGATTGTCAAGCTGTCAGACTGATTTTCGCTGTACGTTCGTTGACTTCTATCCGTAATGCCTGTCGGAATACTTGTTGCAGCCCTCATTACTCTGTTCCAGATAAAAAAGAAATAACCGCCTCTTAGCCACCAAACTTTGAACGGTTATTTCTAAATCGTATTTTTGAGGGGCGCACCGTCAGCGGTATGCCTCATTTTCTATTTCCAGTATACGTTTTAAAACCCGGTTTGTCAAGAGAACGAACGCATTGCCGGATAATTTAATACATTTTGCCGCGTTGACTTTTTGGTATGGGACTGATATGATAAAAAAAGGTAAAAAAACCGAAAACACTGCCGGATTTTCGCAAGAGTCCGGACGAAGATTATGAGGTGTATTATGGCAGTTTTAAGATGTTTTACCGAAAAAATGCCCGGCTTTGATGTAGATGCCCGCACCCTCTGCGCAAGCATGAAGTCTCAGCTCGAGCTGGATAACCTCGCCTATGTGCGCATTCTGTGCCGCTACGACGTCGAGGGTCTGAGCGGTGAAGACTACGCAAAGGCAAAGAACATCGTATTCTCCGAGCCGATGGTAGACATCTGCTACGACGAGACGTTCCCGCTTCCGGAGGGTGATTACACCATCCTTGCAGTCGAGGCGCTTCCGGGTCAGTTCGACCAGCGCGCGGACTCCTGCGCACAGTGTGTCCAGCTGTTGCTGCAAGGCGCACGCCCGAAGGTTGCCGCTGCAACCATCTACGTGCTCGGCGGCAAGCTCAGCGAGGCCGATCTGGATGCGATCCGCAAGTACCTGATTAACCCGGTCGATACCCGCGAGGCTTCGCTGAACAAGCCGGAAACGCTGGCAGCCAACTATGACATTCCGACCGAGGTCGATACCGTATCCGGCTTTATCTCCATGGATGAGACCGCGCTGGATGCAATGCGCGCTTCCCTCGGTCTTGCAATGGATCTGGACGACCTCAAGTTTTTGCAGAATTACTTCGCAAACGAGGAGCACCGCGATCCGACCATCACCGAGGTACGCATGGTGGATACCTACTGGTCCGACCACTGCCGCCATACGACCTTCCTGACCCAGATCGACAACACCGTGATTGACGATCCGATGGTACAGGCGGCGTTTGACCGCTATCTGGCGGCGCGCGTCGAGGTCTACGGTGAGGAGAAGGCATCCAAGCGTCCGGTTACGCTGATGGATGTCGCTACCGCAGCCGCGAAGGTGCTCAAGAAGCGCGGCTATCTGGGCAATCTGGACGAGAGCGAGGAGATCAACGCCTGCTCCATCCGCATCACCGCCAACATCGACGGCAAGGAAGAGCCGTGGCTGCTGATGTTCAAGAACGAGACCCACAACCATCCGACCGAGATCGAGCCGTTCGGCGGCGCTGCAACCTGCCTCGGCGGCGCAATCCGCGACCCGCTCTCCGGCAGAAGCTATGTCTATCAGGCAATGCGCGTCACCGGCGCGGGCGACCCGACCGTTCCGCTGAACGAAACGCTGGAGCACAAGCTGCCGCAGCGCAAGCTGTGCACCACCGCCGCAGCAGGATATTCCTCCTACGGCAACCAGATCGGTCTGGCTACCGGTCTTGTACACGAGATCTACCATCCGGGCTACGTCGCAAAGCGCATGGAAATCGGCGCGGTTGTCGGCGCGGCTCCGATTGAAAACGTCATCCGCGAGGTTCCGGATCCGGGCGATATCATCATCCTGCTCGGCGGACGCACCGGTCGTGACGGCTGCGGCGGCGCAACCGGTTCCTCCAAGAGCCATACCGCAGAATCCCTTGAGACCTGCGGCGCAGAGGTTCAGAAGGGCAATCCGCCGGAGGAACGCAAGATTCAGCGTCTGTTCCGCAATCCGGAGGCAACCCGCATGATCCGCCGCTGCAACGACTTCGGCGCGGGCGGCGTATCCGTCGCCATCGGCGAGCTGGCAGACGGTCTGGACATCGACCTGAACGCAGTTCCGAAGAAGTATGACGGTCTGGACGGCACCGAGCTGGCGATCTCCGAGTCTCAGGAGCGTATGGCGGTTGTCGTTGCGGCTGAGAACGTCGAAAAGTTCATCGAGCTGGCAAACAGCGAGAACATCGAGGCAACCGTGGTTGCAAAGGTCACCGACACCGGCCGCCTGCGCATGAGCTGGAACGGCAAGTTCATCGCGGACGTTTCCCGTGACTTCCTCAACACCAACGGCGCATCCAAGCACGCAGAGGCCTCCGTTTCCGCACAGAGCGCACCGGATATCTCCTGCGCACCGGCAGGCGACACCCTCTCCGAGAAGCTGCTCAACCACGCTGCCGCACTGAACATCTGTCTGGAGCGCGGTCTGACCGAGCGCTTCGACGGCTCCATCGGCGCATCCTCCGTCTTTATGCCGTACGGCGGCAAGAATCAGCTGACCCCGACGCAGGTCATGGCGGCAACCCTGCCGACCGCAGGTCAGTGCTCCACCGCTTCGGTTATGGCATTCGGCTTCGACCCGTATTTCACCGAGCAGAACCCGTTCCTCGGCGCTTCCGCAGCCGTCATTGAATCGGTTGCAAAGCTGGTCGCTGCGGGCTGTGACTTCAAGACTGCATACCTCACCTTCCAGGAATACTTCGAGCGCCTGAACCGCGATCCGGAAAAGTTCGGCAAGCCGCTTTCCGCACTGCTCGGCGCATATGATGCACAGATCAACCTGCATCTGGCAGCCATCGGCGGCAAGGACTCCATGTCCGGCACCTTTGACGAGATGCACGTTCCGCCGACGCTGGTTTCCTTCGCAATCGCTCCGCAGGAGGCGGACAACCTGATCTCTCCGGAGTTCAAGTCTGCCGGCAACCGCGTTTACTTCTTCGACGCTGCCTACGGCGAGGACGGCGCTCCGGACTATGAGAAGATCATGGTCATGTGGGAGACCGTTGCCAAGCTGATCGCGGACAAGAAGGTTGTCTCCGCATGGGCGACCTCTGTCGGCGGCATCGCCGAGGGCATCTGCAAGATGGCAATCGGCAATGACATCGGTTTCGAGTTTGATCCGTCCTTCCCGACCGAGGGTCTGTTCCTCAAGAACTTCGGCGGCATTATTGTCGAGTGCACCGAGGAGCTGCCGTTCGAGTGGCAGATCGGCGTGACCACCGACAAGCAGGGCATTTCCATCGCAGGCGAGACGGTTTCTCTGGACGCGCTCAAGGCGGCCTTCGAGGGCACCTTGGAGTCCGTATTCCCGACCCGCGCGGATGCAGGCGACGAGGTTCCGGTCAAGCCGAGCTGGACCGAGCGCAACACCTCCGCTCCGTGCGTCAAGACCGCAAAGCCGGTCGCTGTCATTCCGGTATTCCCGGGCACCAACTGCGAGTATGACACCGCAAAGGCAGTGGAAACCGCAGGCGGCGAGGCAAAGATCGTTGTCGTCCGCAACCTGACCCAATCCATGCTGGAGGCCTCCGCCGAGGAGCTGGAGAAGGCAATCCGCGGCGCTCAGATGATGATCCTGCCGGGCGGCTTCTCCGGCGGCGACGAGCCGGACGGCTCCGGCAAGTTCATCGCATCCTTCCTGCGCGCTCCGGCAATCTCGGATGCCATCGGCGACCTGCTGGACAACCGCGACGGTCTGATGCTGGGCATCTGCAACGGCTTCCAGGCACTGGTCAAGCTGGGACTCCTGCCTTACGGCAAGATCCGCGAGATGGACGCATCCTGCCCGACCCTGACCTTCAACCTCATCAACCGTCACCAGTCGCGCTACGCGCTGACCCGTGTCGCTTCGGTCAAGTCCCCGTGGCTGTCCTCCTGCGAGGTCGGCGACATCCACGCAATCCCGTTCTCCCACGGTGAGGGCCGCTTCGTCGCTCCGCGCGAGGAGATCGACCGCCTGATCGCAAATGGACAGGTCGCATTCCAGTACGTCGATTTCGACGGCAATCCGTCCATGGACATCGCGTTCAACCCGAACGGCGCAATGTGTGCAATCGAGGGCATCTGCTCTCCGGACGGCCGTGTCCTCGGCAAGATGGGTCACTCCGAGCGCTGGAATCCGTATGTCGGCAAGAACATTTATGGCGAAAAGTATCAGCCGTTGTTTGAAAACGGTGTAAAGTACTTTAAGTAAGCGCATAAGCTGTAAAAACTGAACGAAATAACCGCTTCGGCGCCGGATTTTCCGGACTGCCGAAGCGGTTTCTTGTTTGTTCGACGGTCTGCGCGGCGCGGTCAGGCGGAATGCCTTTACAGAGAAAGACGGTCGATTCCGGTCGTTTCGTGTTGACAAATGCCCATTGACCAGCCATAATAAACGTGTTACCGCCCCGATACTGGTAGCAGGAAGGGGGTTATTAGATGGACATCACTTTATCTTTTTTCATTTCTGTCGCAGCAAGTGTAACTGCCTACTACATTTGCAAATGGCTGGACAGAGATTAAACTGCCGGTAACCAGCCTCGGTTTGTTTGCGCCGTAAAGCAAAAAGAACGTCCTGAGAGCTGCAACTCTCAGGACGTTCGTCATGTTATTAGATGGTCACTTTATCTTTTGCCTGTGTTCATTATATTCCAACCTGCCCGCAAAGTCAATGGTGCCCCGACAAATCAAAATGATTTTCTCCTCTCCGGAATATATTTAGATTTTTTTCTAAATAAGGATTGACATCATGCTCCGCGCGTGTTATTCTTTATTTAGAAAATCTTCTAAATAAATGGAGGCGGTACGATGGGCTTTCAGAAAACCTTCAAGGCACTTTCCGACCGCACCCGCCGGGAAATCCTCGATCTGCTCAAAAACGGTCCGCTCTCCGCGGGCGAGATCGGCGAGCACTTCGACATGACGGGCGCGAGCATCTCCCACCACCTGTCCGTCCTCAAGGACGCAGGACTGGTGGACACGGAAAAGCGCGGAACCTTTATTTACTACGAGCTGAATCTCACGGTGATGCAGGAAATCACCGCGTGGATCGCTTCACTTCAGGGAGGGAATTGATATGAAACAGTTTAACAAAATCAGCCTTGCGCGCTGGATCATCGCGCTGGCACTCTGCGCGGTCGCACTGTACTTCTACCCGCGTCTGCCGGATACCATCCCCGGTCAGTGGGGCTTTAACGGCACGGTTCGTTATGATGACAAGGCAACCATCTTTGTCATGCCGGGAATTTCCATCCTGTTTGCGGTGCTTTTCCCGCTCATGCGGAAGATCGACCCCAAATCCGAAAATTATTCCAAGTTCAGCGGCTTTTACGATGCCTTTTCCATTGTCATGCAGCTGTTCATGGCGGCCATGATGGCGGTTATGCTGATCGAGACCTATCATCCGGGTACGGTCAACGTCAAGACGCTGGTTCTGATCCTGCTTGGTCTGCTGTTCGTTTTTCTGGGCAACTCCATGCCCAAGGTGCGTCACAACTATTCCATGGGCATCAAAACTCCGTGGGCGCTGAACGATGAACGCAACTGGGCAAAAACCCAGCGGCTCGGCGGCAAGTGCTTCTTTGTCTGCGGTCTGATCGCACTTGTGGCGGCGTTTCTGCCCGAATATGCCGCATTCGCGCTATTCTTTGCCGCGGTGCTGCTCACCGTTCTGATTCCGTATGTCATGAGCTATCTCTGGTTCCGTCGGGATCACAAATAAGAAAAGGGTGTGACACGCGATGAAAGAGAAACTGAAACGGCCGCTCCTGTTCGTACTGGCCGTCCTGCCCTTTGCGGCGGTCGGCGGATACTTTACCGGAAGCTATGCCTACGACTCGTATACACCGGAGGTTCAGCAGCAGATCCTCGCACAGGTCGGGAGCGTTTCCTCGCTGTCCCTGATCTCCGCACTGCAAAGTGTCGTTTATACCGTGATTTTCGGCCTGATCGGATATGTTCTCTCCGAACGGATCGGACTGATGAAGCCGTTCCGTTTTCAAAAGCAGCCGCTGCTTCGCACCTGCGCCGTCACTGCGGTGCTCGGCATCCTGTTCTCTCTGGATTACTGGACGTTTGGAAGCGCACTGCCGGAGGTCGCGGCACTCTATGAAAGCGGTCTCCTGTTCCGCAGCTTCAGCAACTGGATGGCATCCGTATTCTACGGCGGCATGATCGAGGAAATCCTGATGCGGCTGTTCCTGATGTCTCTGTTCGCCTTCCTGCTCTGGAAGCTGTTCTTCCGCAGGCAAAGCCACGAAACCATTCCGACCGGTGTATTTGTCGCCGCGAATGTACTCAGTGCCCTGCTGTTTGCCGCAGGCCATCTGCCTGCCACGGTGAATATGTTCGGCGGTCTGAGTCCCCTGATTCTGGCACGCTGCTTTTTGTTCAACGGCGTACTCGGACTGGTCTTTGGCAGACTTTACCGAACCTATGGCATCCAGTATGCAATGGTCTCGCACGCAGGCTGTCATATTATCTCCAAGCTGATCTGGCTGATTTTCCTTTGACAACTTGATATTTTAAGCATAACAGCCGAAGAGCGAATGCTCTCCGGCTGAGACTGTCGAGAAAGTGGCAAGAAAAGATAAAACATATCAGCGCCCTCTCCGTCTTCAGCCTTCGGCTGAATCCACCTCTCCCAAAGGGAGAGGCAAGATTGGTACTCAATTATCGTTAATACGGTGTTAAAACGGGTATATTTCGATAAAAAGATTACGATACTTGGCTCTCCCTCTGGGAGAGCTGGCACGGCGTATGCCGTGACTGAGAGGGCTCCTAACAGAATTTATTCTTTTTAAATAGGTTTTTCGACAAACTGAGCCGGAGAGCGAATGCTCTCCGGCTGTCTCATTCTTTACAATCGGAACGGTCAAGACCGTTCCCTACA
>JAEDEU010000079.1 GCA_016293155.1 Clostridiaceae bacterium
TATTTTATTCCAAACAAAAACAGACATACTTACAAAACTGCAAATATGCCTGTTTCCTTTCCGGCATCAGCGTTACAAAAAGCATTCCAGCACAAATACGACTGCACAGCAAATCACGGACACCGGAAAAAGCCCTGCATTCATCCATGCCGCCGCAATGCCGATCACCAGTGCCGCTGCACCTGCAATCGGACTCTGCGTTGCATCCAGAATTGCGGGAAAGGTCATGACCGACAGCGTGACATATGGGACATAATAGAGGAACGACTGGAGAAAGCGGTTTTTGATCTGCTTCCGGATCAGCGTCAGCGGCAGAACGCGGATGGCATAGGTGACGCCTGCCATAATCAGCAAATAAATATAGATGTTATGCGTCATTGCTCTCGTCCTCCTTTGACCTCACCGGGAACAGCAGCGCCGCCGCCGCAGAGATGGTCACAGTTAACAGAATCGTGCGGGTACCGCTCGACAGCTCAGCGAAAAACGGCAGGCGCGACGCGGCATAGCTCGCACCGAAGCTGAGCAGGACAAAGCCTGCCAGCACCTTATTTTTCCGGCTCGGCGGGATAATGACCGCCAGAAACATGCCGAACAGCGCAACACTCAGCGCACTGACCACACGCGCCGGCAGGACATTGCCTGCAATGACACCCAGTGCCGTACCCACTGCCCAGCAGGGCGCAGCGATCGAAAAGGCGCCGTAGGTATAAAACGGATTGACATCACCCTCCCGTGCAATCGTAATCCCGAACAGCTCATCCGTGATGGTATATGCCATCATCAGACGATGCCGGAACGGCATTTTGGGTGAAAACCGCTGACTGAGTGCGCAGCTCATCAGCAGATAGCGTGCATTCGTAATCAGTGTGACAATCGCCATCTCAAGATAGGAGGCATTGGCGGCAATGACAAGAAAGCCGGCATATTCTCCGGCAGATGCGTTATTCAAAAGGCTTGCCAAAAAGCCCTGAAATGCATTGAGTCCAATATTGCGCGCAGCGATTCCCAGAGAAAACGAAACCGCCAGATATCCCAGACCGATGGGGATGCCATCCCGCATACCTGTCCGGAATACGGCGCCGCGCGATAGAGAATGAAATGACCGTTGTTGATGCATACGAAGTCTCCGCCTTTTCTTACTCGTTCTAATCATGGTATCGTTTTGAGATACCACATTAGTATACCATTTTCACTTGCAATAGTAAAGCAGATACCTGCCACAGCACAGCCGATAACAGGACCAAAAATATTTTTTACACTGATTCATAATGATTTCTCTCCAATTTTAATTGAGCGGCTGTCCAACATGGAAAGCCGCTCAATTCTTTGTACGGTCAATGCCTCTTTTTTCCCAAAATGATGTTCATAGCAACATAAATTCCAAGGGCAAGCACGATTGACGCTGTGAGCACAAGATACATTGCGCCGATAGGGACCTTTTCATCGAAGAAATACAGGTTGCAGTCCACGCTGTCCCGGATTGCCTCAACCACTTCCGCCGGAAAGCCCTGTGCCTTCATTTCCGCAAATGCACCGCCCATCGCGTGGTTGCGGAGCAGGGATGTCCCGTAGGTCCCGGGCAGGAAGGAGATCACCCGCTGTAGTCCTTCGGAAAAGCTGGAAATGGGCATATACGCGCCGCAGATGAAGCCGTAGCCCGCGCTGATGATGGTGCCCACCGCGCTGGCCTGTCCCTGCGTGGACAGAGGGAAGATCACGCAGGAGGAAAGCGCCGTACCGAACAGCACCAAAAGGACGACATCCAGAACAAGGGCTGCCACATCTTTCGCCGTTAAAAACCAGCCCACATTCGCAAGGTATACCAGACACACCACGAGGGCGGCAAAACAGATCAGCAGAGTGGACAGCAGCGTGGAAAGATAATAGCTCAGCGCCAGCGTGCCGCTTTTCAGCGGCGTAATGGTCAGATCCCGCCGAGCACCGGTGATTTTATCCTGTACCATCAGCAGATTGGAGCAGAAAGCGACCGTCACGCAGCTCACCGCCAAAAGAGAAGAAACCAGTTCTCCACCTACGCAGCCCCACAGCACTTTGTCCGACACGGCGGCTCCCGCAGCCTCCAGTGCGGAGCGGAAGCTGTCCTCATAGACATTGGCAAGAAAGGTGCTGTACAGCACCAGCAGGATCATCGGTGTGATGAGGGAGGTGAAAAACATCCCTTTGTCCTTAAAATACAGCTTTGTATTGCGCCGGATCAGCGCACCCAGTCCGGTCATTCTCATCATCTTCATTTTTCTGCGCCTCCCGTCAGCTCTTTTCCGGTCACCGCCAAGAATACATCATCCATCTTTCCCTTGGTGATCTCATAATCCCGGAATACCTCCGGATAGCGGAGAATCAGCTCCGTAGCCGCGGCAGTGTTGGGAACGGACACCCGAAAGGCATCCCGAATCGGCTCATAAGGAGCACCCAGCCGTTGGATCACGGTCTCCGCCTGCCCATAGATGGTGATGTAATCTCCGGTATAGGTGTTTTTCAGCGTCAGCGGCGTTCCCTCCGCGACGATTTTGCCGTGATCCAAAATCACCACGAAGTCCGCATCCGCCGCTTCCTCCATGTAATGGGTGGTCAGAAACACGGTGAGCTTTTCCTCTCGGCGCAGCTTGCCCACCACCTGCCAGAGCAGGTTTCGGGTCTGTGGATCCAGACCTGTGGTGGGTTCGTCCAGCACCAGAATCTTCGGTTGATGGAGCAAGGCTCTGGCAATGTCGATCCTGCGCCGCTGACCGCCGGAGAGCTTTCCCACGGGGCGCTTCAGCAGCTCCTGAAAGTCTAACAGCTCTGCCAGTTCTGCCAATCGCTTCCGGAAGGCATCACCACGGATGCCATAAAGCGCCGCCCGGCTGCGCAGATTGTCCCGCACAGAAAGGTCCTTGTCCAGCACCGAGTTCTGGAACACCACGCCAAGGCTCCGCTTAATCGAGCTGGCATCGGTATCCAGATCGGTACCGCAGATGGTCACGGTGCCCCTGTCTTTTGCCAGCTGACCGCAGAGGATGTTGATGGTGGTGGATTTGCCCGCGCCGTTCACCCCCAAAAATGCAAACAGCTCGCCCTCTTTCACCCGGAAGCTCAGGTCGTCTACTGCCTGCACATCTCCGAAGCGTTTGCTTAAATGTTCAATTTGAATGAGATCGCCCATGCGTCTTCCTCCTTTTCCGTTCAGTACTGCGGACTGCGGGGGATGATGACCGCGGCAATGATGTATGCCAAAAAACCACTGCCGCCCATAGCGCAAAACAGCACCCATGCCAGCCGCACCAGTGTGGGATCTATATCGAAATACTCCGCAATCCCGCCGCAGACCCCGTCTATCATCTTATTTTCGTTGGATTTATATAGTCTTTTGTTCATCTTCACGTTGCTCCTTTTCACGATTCCCGTTTCAGGACAAATTGCTGGACAGGGCTTCCGAATGCTTCGGTCAGCATTCCCTCCCGAAAGCCCAAACGCCTGTAAAACGCTCTGGCCGCCATTCCTTCCGCTGCGCCTTCCCGGTAGGTAGTAACCGTCACATTTTGTCCGGGCTCCAGCTCTGACAGCATCAGGAAAACCATTCTTTCCGCAATATGCTGCCTGCGAAATTTTGGCGAAACAGCGAGAAAGCAAAGCTCAAATTCCCTTCGGGAAAACAGCAGTGTGCCCACGATGCAGCCGTTTTCCGCTGCGCAGATTGCCTCACTGCGACCGATGAACTCCGAAACTGTGTTTCTGTGAGTGACCAGTGCTTCCAGCGTTTCCAGCCCCGGAAAGGCATCTCTCACAGACTCCACCAAGGTCATCCAGCTATCCAAGTCACTGTCGTTTGCAAATCGAATCTCCATGTGATTGCTCCTTCTCCCAAAAGTCCCGCCGGTACTGGGATGGGGTAATGCCCTCGGTTTTTTTGAACACCTTGGTAAATACCCGGTAATCTCCATAACCGGACTGCTCCGACACCTGCGCAATGGACAGTGAGGTAGTCAGCAGCAGTTTCTTTGCCTGTTCCATACGGATGTTGGTCAGATAGGCCAGGAAGCCCACGCCGATCTCGCTCTTGAAAAGCTGACTGATATACTGCGGGTTCAGATGAAACTTTTCTGCCAAAACAGACAGGCTGATCTCCTCGGTCAAATGCTCCTGAAGGAACCGGGTGATGCCATGGATGGTTCGTCCCTCCTGTGGGTCGTCCTGTCGGGAGGTCCGGCGCTGGAACAGGGCAATTTTCAGATTGTCGATGCAGGTGCCGAACTCCTCATAGTTCACAGGCTTGAGGATATAATCGGTGATCTGGAGCCGCAGCGCTTCCCGGCAGTAGGAAAAATCGTCGTAGCCGGACACGATCACGAAGGCGGTATCCGGGTGTTTGAGCCGGGACATTTGAATGACCTTCAATCCGTTCATAATGGGGATATTGATATCCATAATGGCGATATCCGGCCGGAGCGAGTCAATCTTTGCCAGCGCCTCCATGCCGTCTGCGGCTTCGCCCACTACCTCACAGTTATGAGCTTCCCAGTCAAAGAGCCGCTTAAAGCCCTCGCGGATCATAATCTCATCATCCACCAAAAGGACACGCAGTTTTTTCATGTTGTTTCCTCCTTCAGGGGCAGCAGAATGTGAGCTGTCACGCCTCCCGCCTCGTTCTCCGTATAGGACAGGCCGTATTCCCGCCCGCAGAGCAGCTTGATCCGCTTCTGCACATTCAGAATGCCAATTCTGTTGCCGGTGAGCTTTGGAGGCTGCTTGGCGTAGGAGCGCAGCATTTCATCAATGGCGGCTTTTCTGCCCTCGGCAAAGCCGCTGCCCGTATCCCGGACGCAGATCTCCAGTCTGCTGTCCCCGACCCGCTCGGCGGAGATGCTCACCTCACCCCGATATCCCTTATTTTTCAGACCATGGAGCAGACTGTTTTCCACAATAGGCTGAAGGATGAAGTTGGGCACCTGAGCACCGCCCAGATCAGGATCAATGTCGTATTGGCAGTCCAGCTCCGGATAGCGGCAGCACATCAGCTCCATGTAGGCTTCCAGCAGCTCTATCTCATCATCCAGCGCAACCATCGGACGATCCACCTTTACACTGAGCCGGAAGAAATCCACCAGATACATCAAAAGTTCTGCCACTTTTCCGTCGCCGTTGAGCTGAGCCTGAATGCGGATGGTATCCAGGGTATTGTAGAGAAAATGAGGGTTCACCTGACTTTTCAGGTAGAGCATAGACATCTTCTGCTCTGTCAGCTCTGCCCGCAGTGCCTCCGGATTTTCCAGAGTCAGATAGAAGGACAGGGTCATCAAGGTGATGCCCATGCCGCTGATGAGCCATGTGTGGTGCAGCCCCTGCAAAACGCAGACAATCAATTCAATGGCAAGGGCAATTCCAATGGCGGATTTTTTCCTTTTGTCGATCTGTTTCCGATTTGCCGCCAGAAGTCCGGCGCAGAGCAGGAGATAAAAGGCCACAGCCCCATAGGGAACCAGCATATAAGGTCCGGAGGAATAGTTTCCCTCCGCTGTCACCGTGTAGGAAATCGGCAGCAGGAAATTTCCCAGCTCCGCCGCGGCCAGAAAGAGTCTGGCCGGCCAGTCCAGCCGACGGGGCTTCCCCGTTTCCTCTCCCACCAAAATGGCAATATATTGATAAAACAAATAGATCACCAGCACCATGCTGCCCAAAAACAGCCGATGAACGGCATCGTTCAACAGCAGCGGTACAGTATCCAAATGATTCACCGTGTAGACCGTGATGCCGTCCAGTGCCAGATGCGCCAACGCAGTTACCAGCAGTCCGGCGAAGGTTCGATGCAGTGCCGCCTGTTCCTTCTCAGCTGAAAAATAAATGTAAGCCACAAAAGCAAGCACCAAAAACAAGGCAATTTCCATCCGCAGCATAGACGTTCCCCCTTTTATTTTTATTGTAAGGCTTCTGCCCCGGTCTGAATAGGCAGAAATTTCAGAGAAATGTGCCCATTTTATAGATATTTCAATCATAGCATATATCCGCAGAAAGAGAAAGCGAAAAGCCACGCCGCTGCAAGCGGCGTGGCCCAAGAAATTACGCTTTTCTCACGGGATAGCAGACCTCAGTGACATATTCATCGGGATTCGAGGTCTCGTGAGGGCTGACATGGTAGATGTTGAACATGGGACCGTCAAAGACATAGCCGTTGTCAGAGACCCACGCGGCAATCGCGGCATTGATTCCGTCCATCTGCTCATAGGAGCCTTTGCAGGTGGCGCAGGCTGCGGTGATCTCCGGCAGCGTCCGGAAGCGAACGTGCTCCGTGTCTTGGTAGCTGCTCTTGACGTCCTTTTGTACCTCCACATCCACCTCGTCCTCTCGGTACTCCTTATCGTGGAAGACCGCACAGCAGTAGCAGGGGTCACCGTCGATCAGGTTCAGCGGTGCGGTTTCTTCCATCAGAATGTTCCACAGCATCCCCTCCTGTTCGTAGGACGGGATCACCATGCGGACGGTTGCGGCATAGCGCTGGGGAAATGTCTTAATGGTTACATCATATTTCATAGTTTCGTCTTCCTTTCTCAGCCGCCTTTGGGCTGTCTCCAGAAGCTGCAACCGATATGCTGTCTGCCGGGACAATGCCTGAAGCTCGTCCTGTTTGCAGCGCAGATGCCGCTGAAGGGCGTCCCGATTCTCGTAGCAGGGCAGGATCTCGCCGATGGCGGCAAGACCAAAGCCCATATCCTTCAGAGCATTGATGCGCCCTGCAACAGGGAGCTGTTCCGCCCCATAATAGCGGTATCCGGACTCCGGATCAATCCAAACAGGCTTCAGCAGACCGATCTTATCATAGTGGCGCAGCATACGGATGCTGACTCTGGACAGTTTTGAAAAATC
>JAEDEU010000080.1 GCA_016293155.1 Clostridiaceae bacterium
GGCTTGACATTTCCGCCGCCGCGGGATATACTGGAGATACAAAAAGGGAGACATACCGAACAGGCGGTGTGCCCCCTTCAAAGTAATCGCTTTAGAAGTGATCGCCTTATTGGGAAGTCAGGCGGTCACTTCTTTTTTATCTGAAGCATCAGAGCAATGAGTGCTATCATAAACGTTCCGAACTGAAAAAGATCGGAGTAAGTAACATAGCTCATCATCTCACCCCCTTTGTTTCCGTTGGGGGCAAAAGAAGTTTTTCATCCATTCCTAAAATCGGAGCAGAATGCACCGCCTATCGCAGCCGAATCATCCGGTATGTCTCTTGTACTTATGATAACAGAGTTTTTTCCGTCCGTCAACAGACGCAAAACTGCCTCCCGCCGGCTTGCTCAGCGGGAGGCAGCGATTTTTTATCTCACCTGAATCTGTCCGAGCACCTTTCCGATCGGGCCGTCGATAATCAGGTCGGCGCGCGGCGTGTTTTTCTGCGCGCCCTTGTTGATGACCACGAGGTATTTTCCATGAAAATACTCCACCAGTCCCGCCGCCGGATAAACCGTCAGCGAGGTGCCGCCGATTATCAGCATATCCGCCGCGCGGATGTGATCCACACTGTTCTGAATCGTGGCGCCGTCCAGCCCCTCCTCATACAGCACAACATCCGGCTTAATCACCGAGCCGCACTTGGGACAGCGCGGCACGCCCTGCGCATCCTTCATAAACTGCGCGTCATAGCACGGCGCATCCGGATCGGTCATATGGCAGTAGGTGCAGTAATTGCGGTGCACCGAGCCGTGCAGCTCGTACACATTCCGGCTGCCCGCCGCCTGATGCAGACCGTCGATGTTCTGGGTGACCACCGCGGTCAGCTTGCCCGCCCGCTCCAGCTCCGCAAGCTTTTTGTGGGCGGCATTCGGCTGCGCGTCCAGGCACAGCATTTTGTCCTGATAAAAGCGGTAAAATTCCTCGGTGTTCCGATGGAAGAAGGTCGCGCTCAGGATGGTCTCCGGCGGATACTTGTATTTCATATGGTACAGTCCGTCCACGCTGCGGAAGTCCGGAATACCGCTCTCGGTCGAAACACCCGCTCCGCCGAAAAAGACAATGCGGCTGCTCTCGTCAATCATGCGCTGTAGCTGCTCGATGCTGTGATCCATAACTGCCTCCTGTTCCCGGAATGATTCTGTGCACGGGCGCGCAATGCGCGCCCCTACAGATGTTTTTTATCTGACGTAGGTCACGGTGTTTTCCGCTCTCTCATGCGGCTCGGTTTCCTTCTCCGCATAGCCGAGGGATGCGGCGGCATAGACGGCATAATTCTCCGGCACGCCGTACTCGGTCAGCAGCGCACGCACTGCCGGATCGTCCGTTGCGTCACGCACCTGATTGATCCAGCAGGATGCCACGCCCAGCGAATGCGCCGCGAGCATTGCGTTCTCCAGCGCCGCGGAGCAGTCCAGAATGGAATTGCGGTTGTCTCTGTCCGCCGCGATAATCAGGAACGCGGTCGGCGCGTAAAAATTATAGCCCTCTGCCCGATCCAGTGCGTCGCGGACAGCGCCTGCAAGCTGCTGAATGCGTTCCGGATTGCTCAGCATGACAAAGTGCCAGTTCTGGCGGTTCATGCCGCTCGGTGCCCACTGCGCGGCGGTAACAATCTGCTCAAGCTTGTCCTGCTCGACCGGCTGCGCGGTAAAGGCACGGGTGGAGCGGCGGGTCAGAATTGTATTCATTACTTCATTCATGGGTTATCCCTCCTGTGAGTCTGTTTTTGCCTGTGAGTTCAGTATAATCCATTCCCGCGGTATTTTCAAGACGCGGGAACGGGCGAACTGCCTTTGTGAGTTCACACAAAAATTCAGTCACAAATTTGGACAAATCAACCAAGAAATTTGTGTTAAATTCTGTGTAACTCATGGATATCATTTGCCCCTGCGCGGTGCTACAATGAATTGGAAATTCAGGGAACAAAGAAGGGTTTTTTCATGACTGATATGACAAAGGGCAATCCGTTCCGGCTGCTGCTTCGGTTCGTCATTCCGATGCTGCTGAGCGTGGCTTTGCAGCAGATGTACAATCTGGCGGACAGCCTGATTGCCGGACAGATGCTGGGCATGAACGCGCTGGCGGCGACCGGCGCGGCGTATCCAATCACGGCGCTGTATGTGGCGATTGCAACCGGCGCCTCCATCGGCTGCTCGGTGGTCATTTCGCAGCTGTTCGGCGCGAAGGACATGGTGCGCGTGCGCTCCGCCGTGACCACCTCCATTCTCTCCATCATTGTACTGGCATTCGTGATGGTAATCGGCGGCGAGATCTTTGCACAGCCGCTGATGAACCTCATCGGCACGCCGGAAAACATTATGGACGATGCAATGGTTTATCTGCGCATCTACATCGTCGGCTCGTTCTTTGTCTTTTTATACAACGCCGCCACCGCGACCTTTAACGGTCTGGGCGACAGCAAGCGTCCGCTGTATTTTCTGGCGTTTTCCACCTGCTTCAATGTCGCGCTGGATGTGCTGTTCGTCGGCGTATTCCACATGGGCGTTGCCGGTCTGAGCTGGGCGACGCTGATCGCACAGGGTCTGTCCGCCGTTCTCGCAGTCCTCTGCCTGATCCGCAAGGTTTCCGCCATCGAAACCACGGAAACCCCCAAAGTGTTTGACAAAAGCCTGTGCGTCCGCATGTCGATTGTCGCGGTGCCGTCCATGTGCCAGCAGTCCTTTGTCTCCATCGGAATCCTGATGGTGCAGGGTGTAGTCAACAGCTTCGGCGCGGACACGATTGCAGCGTTTTCCGCCGCGCTCAAGATCAGCACCTTTGCGCTGAACATCATGAACTCCCTGCCGACTGCGCTGTCCTCCTACGCGGCGCAGAACATCGGCGCAGAGGATCTGCCGCGCGTGCGTCAGGGACTGCGCGCCTGCATCATCATGTCCGAGGTGGTTATCATCTCGATCATCGGACTGGTGGTTGTGTTCAGCCGTTCGCTGCTCGGTCTGTTCCTCACCGGCGCGGACGGTGCGGCTGCCATCGAAATCGGACGCACCTATCTGCTCACGGTTGCGCCGCTGTATCCGCTGGTCGGCATCAAGAACTGCTGCGACAGCATCCTGCGCGGCGGCGGCGCGATGGGGCCGTTTATGGCGACGACCTTTGCCGACCTCGGTCTGCGTGTCGGCTTCGCCTACGCCACCGCGCATTCACTCGGCTTCATGAGCATCTGCCTGAGCTATCCCATCGGCTGGGTGCTCGGTACGACGCTGTCCGTCGCATTCTACTTCAGCAGCTGCTGGAAGCCGGAGCATATCCGCCGTCTGGAGCTGGGCGCGATTTCCGCAGAGGAGGCCGCGGCATCCTCGCGCATCGACCTCGGTATGCTGCATCCGATCCATCAGGTGGAGCTCAACCGCCACGATCAGGAGGAAAAGGTGGATTTGTACCGCGTACCGCGCGCCACGCACAACGCCGGCAGATACCTCCACGCATAAAATCATATTCAGCCGTCCGGCTTTTCCGGGCGGCTGTTTTTTTGCATCGTCACAGAAAATTTACAGATTTGTTCCGGTTCGGTTATATCCTGTCAATAACCGCCTGCTATGCTATATTCAGTTGGAAATGCGTTCAATTTTGGTGCCGCTGTAATAGTGCAGCAGGATGTCCTCCCAGCTCTGACCGTCCTCCGCCATCGCCTTTGCGCCGTACTGGCTCATGCCCACGCCGTGACCGTATCCCGTGCAGGAAAAGGTAATCGTGTCCTCGGTCGTGCCCACCTCGAAATTGGTGGAGCTGAGTCCGAGCTGCGTGCGCAGGTCGGTTGCCTGAACGGTCACGCCGCCGATGGTGCACTGGGACACGCGCCCGGACTTTTCGCGCTCGATGTCCGTCACCCAGGTCTCCGGCTTGCCGGTCAGGTTGATCTTGGGATAGTGCTCCAGCATCACGGAGCGGAATTCATTCGCGGTCAGGGTTGTTTTTTTCCGGTATTCCTCCTCTCCTGCGCTGTCCACGCTGACCAGATAGGAGATATCCGTCCCCCAGACCGCCTTGGCGGATTCGGTCTGTCCGCCGGAGGCGGCATGGAACACCGCCGCAATCGGCTCGCCGTCGTAGGTTACAATCCTGCCCTCGGTCTGCTGCACCGCCTGCTCAATGCGCTCCCGATAAGTATCCGCTTTCAGCCCCCACAGCTCGCCCGCGTCCTGTTCCAGATCCGCAAACGCGGCACAGTGGCGGTAATCATCGCACACGACCGCGTCCGGATGGTCGCTGTCGGTGCCCTGCGCACGCTTGTACATCGCGTAGGTGCGCGCCGCAACCGCCTGTGCGCACAGGGCGTCCTCGGGATAATCCGCGGGCATCTCCGCGGCGACAACACCCGCCACATAGGTTTCCAGATCCATCGTGCGCACCGTTCCGTCCGTCTGTACGGTGATGGTGGCCGGTGCGTCCTCTGTCTGTGACTGATTTGACGGCTCATCCTGCATACTTTCGACATCAGAATCCGTTTTCCCTTCATTTTTAGCATTTTGTTCAACACTGTTCCCGCTTTCCGTCTGTTTTTCTACATTTTGAATTAAAGCACTTAAAAACGATTTTTCTTCATTTTTTTGCGTTTCTTTACACAAAACAGGAACTAAGTACGCCATAATAATCAAGATCATCCCCAATGCCGCAATACGCTTCATGCTTTTTCTCCTTCCCGCCCGATTTGACTTTTTTGCAAGTTTGTTGTACAATATATTCACGCTGCGAATCGCCGGATGTATCCGACCTTCTCGCAGACGCAATATCCGCTGAAACCGCAGGCCAACGGCCTGTTCGCTATATGAGGTGATTTTTCTTGGTAGATTTAATGAAATCCATTGACTCCGGTCTCATCAACACTGTATGCGCCAATTTTGAGGATAATAACCTGATTGAGCCGAAAATGTTTTCCCGCTTCGGTGTAAAGCGCGGTCTGCGCAACGCGGACGGCACCGGTGTTCTCGCAGGCATCACCTGTATCTCCAACGTACACGGCTATATGGTCAACGAGGGCGAGATCGAGCCGATCGAGGGCCGTCTGACCTATCGCGGCTACAATCTTTACGATCTGCTGGACAACTATGACGCAGACGACCGCTTCGGCTTCGCTGAGGTCAGCTTCCTGCTGCTGACGGGCAGCCTGCCGACCTCCGAGCAGCTGGCGGCATTCTCGGATGCACTGGGCGTTGCGGCTACCCTGCCGGACGGCTTTACCGAGGACGTCATCATGCGCGCCCCGAGCCGTGACCTGATGAACAAGCTGGCAGCGGCTACCCTGTCGCTCTATTCCTACGATCCGAATCCGGACGACACCAGCCTTGCAAACCTGTACCGTCAGGGCATTGAGCTGATTGCAAAGTTCCCGGTTATCATCTCGCAGGCATATCAGGCAAAGCGCCGTTATTATGATAATTCCTCCATGTTCCTGCACCAGCCGGATCCGCATTACTCCGCGGCGGAGAACATCCTCAGCCTGATCCGTCCGGACGGCATGTTCACCCGCGAGGAGGCAATGCTGCTCGACCGCTGTCTGATTATCCACGCGGAGCACGGCGGCGGCAACAACTCCGCCTTCTCCTGCCGCGTGGTTTCCTCCTCCGCGACCGATACCTACTCCGCAATCGCGGCGGCAGTCGGCTCGCTCAAGGGCCCGCGTCACGGCGGTGCAAACCTCGCCGTCTGCAAGCAGTTCGACGAGATGATGATGAACATCGAAAACTGGGAGGACGAGGATGAGGTTCTGGAGTATCTCATCAAGATCCTGAACCGCGAGGCGGGCGACGGCTCCGGTCTGATCTACGGCATGGGTCACGCGGTCTACACCCTGTCCGACCCGCGCGCCGTATCCCTGAAAAACACCGCCCGTCCGCTGGCAAAGCAGAAGGGCTTTGAGAAGGAATTTGCACTGATCGAGCTGACCGAGCGTCTGGCTCCGGAGGCATACTTCCGCGCCAAGGGTGAGCACAAGATTATGTGTGCGAATGTGGACTTGTATTCCGGTCTGGTCTATCGTATGCTCGGCATCCCGCAGGAAATGTTCACCCCGCTGTTCGCCACCGCCCGCATCGTCGGCTGGATGGCACACCGCATTGAGGAGAGCTGCACCGGCGGCAAGATCATCCGTCCGGCATACAAGCCGATCCTTCAGCACCATACCTATCAGCCGATTTCCGAGCGATAAAAAAATTACGCCGCTGTCCTTCCAAGAGGGTCAGCGGCTTTTTCATCGCGTGGCAGTTTTCCCGTCCTGCTCCCCGCATTGCGAAAAACGAGCTTCCGTGTTACAATAAACTGGGGCGTATCGCAGTATGCCCTGCATTGTCAGGAGGTCTTATATGAAAAAACAACCTGTTTTCCGAAAAATCAACCGCATTATCTCCACCGCGGCGGGCTATATCGAGATTGTCATGGCGGTCATTATTATCATCGCCATTCTGCTTTTGACCCTCAGCCTGTTCCGCTATTTCCCGCACGGCGACCTGCTGGATTTCCGCAACGAGAATTTTAATGAATTTCTCTCCTCCGTCCTGACGCTGGTTGTCGGGCTGGAGTTTGTCAAGATGCTGTGTATGCACACGCCGGAGACGGTGATTGAGGTTCTGATGTTCGCCACCGCCCGCCAGATGATTGTGGAACATCTCTCGCCGCTTAACACGCTGGTCGGTGTTGTCACAATTGCAATCCTGTTTGCAACGCGCAAGTTCCTGTTCAT
>JAEDEU010000081.1 GCA_016293155.1 Clostridiaceae bacterium
AGTACGAAAAAGTGGGAGCGGCTGGATTCTTACGGTCCCAAGTTCGTGGAAAACATTGTGCAGGCAACCGCCCGAGACATCCTCTGCTATGCCATGAATACGCTCCGTTGCTGCTCCATCGTGATGCACATCCATGACGAGGTAGTCATTGAGGCTGATCCCCGGATGTCCATGCAGGCAGTCTGCGACCAGATGGGCATGACTCCGCCTTGGGCAAAGGGGCTGCAGCTTCGTGCCGATGGCTATGAGACCAATTTTTATAAGAAAGATTAACGAGGTAAATCCCATGAGTATAAACAAATTCAACAGCGAGGGGTATTATGACCCCACTGCCTTCGAGGCAATGTCAGCGGTAGAAAAAGAAGAGAAGGCGCTCCGTGCATTCCGTCCCATCGTGTACATCTGCTCACCCTATGCCGGAGATGTTCCTGCCAATGTCGAAAATGCTCGAAAGTACAGCCGCTTCGCCGTGGATGCCGGATATATTCCCATCGCACCCCACCTGCTGTTTCCGCAGTTTCTGAATGATACCAATCCGAAAGAGCGCCAGCTTGGGCTGTTCTTCGGGAATGCCCTCATGAGCAAGTGCAGCGAGGTGTGGGTATTTGGAGAGCATATCTCAGAAGGCATGGCTGCGGAGATCAAGCGCGCCAAGTGGAAGAATTACAGACTGCGTTATTTTTCTGAAGATTTTAAGGAGGTACACAATGTTTGCAATAACTGAAGGAACCAGAAAGGTTTTCGGAACGGAAATCACCACCTACACCAGAGACGTCGTCAGTGCCAACCTTCTGGAAGTGGAGGCCGGTACAAACGGGTTCCAGGGTGGCGATGCAGGACACGGCAGCCGCGCTTATATCCGCATTGAGAATATGGGCGGCACCGCCATTCAAGTGAACGCACTGGGGCATGACGGCGGGGATGGCTTTGAACTGCATCTCGGCGGCGACTGCGAATTGGAAACCATGATTACGGCACTCAAGTTTATTACGAAAGCCCTGGAAGATGGGGCCAAGGAGGTGTATGACTGATGTTCACGCTGTACAGTGCGGATTATATCAATTCTCCCGGCAACTGCTCCTATCCCCACAAGATCATCGTAACGGATGAGACCACTCTCGCTGCGGCGGTCAGCCACGACTATGTCTGCGCCGAGTATATGAACAGCTACCGCAACGGTGATAATTTCCTCGGCTCCGATTGCCTGCCCGTGGACTGTGACAATGACCACTCCGAGAACCCTGCCGATTGGGTCACCCCGGCAGATGTCCAGGCCGCATTTCCCGGCATCAGTTTTGCGGTGCATTACAGCCGGTTCCATATGCGTGAAAAGAATGGAAAACCCGCCCGGCCTAAGTTCCATGTGCTGTTTCCCATCGAGTACATGACGGACGCTGCCGCTTACAGCGAAATGAAGAAGCTGGTCAATACCATTTTCCCATACTTCGATACCAAGGCGCTGGATGCCGCCCGGTTCTTCTTCGGCACAGCTACCCCAGAGGTGGAAATGTACCCCGGCGAGATGACCTTGAGCGAATATCTTTCCGCTGACGATTTCGATGCGGATCTGCCCGGCGGTTCCCACGGTGGCACGCAGGTTATTCCCGAAGGAAGCCGTAACGCCACTATGTCCCGCTTTGCCGGTCGCGTTATCAAGAAATATGGTGACTGCGAAGAAGCCTTCAACTGCTTTATGGAAGAAGCGGACAAATGCACTCCTCCGCTGGAACAGCAGGAACTGATGACCATTTGGCACTCCGCACAGAAGTTCTATGCCAAGGTTCAACAGCAGGACGGATACGTCCCTCCCGAACTGTACAACGATGATACCTCCTACAAGCCGGACGATTTTTCCGATGTAGGACAGGCCGAGGTGCTGGCAAAGCACTTCTCCGGGGAACTGCGTTATTCTCCGGCAACTCACTACATCCGCTACAACGGTCGGTACTGGCAAGAAACTGAACCCGGCGCACAGGCCGTTGCCCATGAACTGACCCGCCGTCAGATGAGGGAGGCATCCAACGATATGCTCTCGGCCCTCGCCGCACTTAAGGCTTGCGGCGCACAGGAAATCCTGGAAAACACCAGCAAAGCTAAGGCCGAAAGCATGATGAACGATGAACAGCTGGAAGCATACAAGGCATTCCTTGCGGCGAAAGCATATCAGTCCTATGTCATTCAGCGGCGCGCATCCAAAAACATCACCGCCACGCTGAAGGAGTCCCGTCCGATGCTGGAAATCACGCCACAGGATTTGGATGCGAACCCCTTCCTGCTCTGCACCCCGGACGCCACCTATGATCTGCGCCTGGGTATGGCCGGAGCAAGGGAGCATTCCCCAGAGGATTTCATCACCAAGACCACCACAGTCTCTCCCGGTGACCGTGGCAAACAGATCTGGCTGGACTGCCTGGACACCATCTTCTGCGGCGATCAGGAACTCATCGACTATGTGCAGCTGATCTGCGGCCTTGCTGCAATCGGTAAGGTACAGGTCGAGGCCCTCATCATTGCCTATGGCTGTGGCCGCAACGGCAAGTCCACCTTCTGGAACTCCATCTCCCGCGTCATGGGTCTTTACAGCGGCAACATCTCTGCCGACACGCTGACCTTCGGATGCCGCCGCAATGTGAAGCCAGAGATGGCCGAGGTCAAGGGAAAGCGTCTGCTCATCGCAGCAGAGATGCAGGAAGGTGCGCGTCTGAATGACTCTACCGTCAAACAGCTTTGTTCCACCGATGATATCTTTGCCGAAAAGAAATACAAGGACCCGTTCAGCTTCTCTCCCAGCCACAGCCTGGTGCTGTACACCAATCACCTCCCCAGGGTCAGTGCCTCTGACGATGGCACCTGGCGTCGCCTGATCGTGATCCCGTTCAATGCCAAGATTGAGGGCAAGAGCGACATCAAAAATTACGGTGACTACCTGTATCAGAATGCCGCCGAAAGCATTCTCGCCTGGATCATCGAGGGTGCCAAAAAGGTCATTGACCTGGACTACAAATTTCCTGTTCCCGCTATCGTACAGAAAGCCATTGATGATTACCGCAGCCAGAATGACTGGTTTGGCAATTTCCTGGCCGAGAAATGCGATGTGGGCGATGGCTTGAAGGAGAGCTCCAGTGCGCTGTATCAGGCATATCGCAACTACTGTCTGGACTGCAACGAGTATGTGCGCAACACCGCTGACTTCTATCTGGCGCTGGAGAACGCAGGCTTCGAGCGTTTGGTGGTAAGCCGTAAGCGCTATTTTAAGGGCCTGAGCCTGAAGTCCGAGGACGAGGATTTTCTGAACTAAGCGCGGCAATGACAAGGTGTATCAAGGTCATATATAAAAGTTTTCTTAAGGGAAAATTTCAGAAAAAACCATAAGGAAAAGTTTAGGAAAAGACATTGATACACCTTGCACTTTGCCGGAAATCAAGATGGAGAACACATTATGAGAGAAAAAGCAATCGAGCAAAAATTATCCCTGATGGTAAAAAAGCGCGGCGGCATCTGTCCGAAATTCGTGTCTCCCGGATATGATGGGATGCCCGACCGAATCGTGCTGCTGCCGGGTTGCCATTTTGCCTTTGTGGAGGTCAAGGCTCCCGGCAAAAAGCCCCGCCCGCTCCAAATCGCAAGGCACAAATTACTGACCCGCCTCGGCTTCAAGGTCTATGTCCTGGACAACGAAGAACAGATTGGAGGTATCCTGGATGAGATACAAGCCTCATGACTACCAGGCTTATGCCATTGACTACATCGAAACCCACCCCATCGCAGCAGTCCTTTTGGACATGGGCCTTGGCAAAACGAGCATTACGCTGACCGCCATTTTTGACCTGCTGTTTGACAGCTTCGAGGTTCACCGGGTGCTGGTGATTGCACCCCTGCGTGTGGCACGGGACACATGGACGGCTGAAGTGGATAAGTGGGATCACCTTCAGAGCCTCATCTGCTCCGTGGCTGTCGGCACTGAGACAGAACGCAAAGCGGCGCTTATGCGGCAGGCTGACATTTACATCATCAACCGGGAAAATGTCCAGTGGCTCGTTGAGGAAAGCGGCATTCCCTTCACCTTCGACATGATCGTGATTGACGAGCTGTCCTCCTTCAAGAACCACAACACAAAGCGGTTCAAGTCCCTGCTGAAAGTCAGACCCAAGGTCAGCCGCATTGTTGGCCTGACCGGCACTCCCGCCTCCAACGGCCTGATGGATCTGTGGGCAGAGTTCCGCATACTGGACATGGGCCAGCGGCTGGGGCGGTTTATCACCAAGTACCGCACCGACTACTTTATGCCGGACAAACGGAACGGTCAGATCATTTACTCCTACAAGCCCCTGCCGTATGCGGAGGACGCCATTTACAGAAAAATCTCTGACATCACAATTTCCATGAAGTCCACCGACCACCTGCAGATGCCGGAACTGGTCAGCAGCGAATATATCGTGCGTCTGTCCGATTCCGAACAGGAAGACTATGAGGATCTGAAGCGTGAACTGGTTCTGACCATCCCGGGTGGAGAAATCACTGCTGCCAACGCCGCATCCCTCTCCGGAAAACTGAGCCAGCTTGCCAACGGTGCCATATACGATGATGCCGGTGATGTCCACAACATCCATGACCGCAAGCTGGACGCTTTGGAAGATATCATCGAAGCGGCTAACGGCAATCCGGTTCTGGTGGCCTACTGGTTCAAGCATGATTATGACCGCATTTCGGAACGGCTGAAAAAGTGCCATATCCCGTTTTCCAAGCTGGACACTTCCGACAGCATTCGCAGATGGAACAACGGTGAGATTCCGGTGGCGTTGATCCACCCGGCATCGGCGGGTCATGGTTTGAATCTCCAGTCCGGCGGCTCAACGCTGGTGTGGTTCGGCCTGACCTGGAGTCTGGAACTCTACCAACAGACCGTAGCCCGTCTCTGGCGGCAAGGCCAGACCTCCAAAACCGTGGTGGTGCAGCACATCATCACCAAAGGCACCATTGACGAGCGGATCATGAAGGCACTGCGAAGCAAGGAGCGCACCCAGTCCGCGCTGATTGATGCGGTCAAGGCCGATTTGAAAATCTGAGACAATCTTTCGACAGCCAATGACAATCCGTGCCAATCCGAGGATCACAAAATATCGGAGGTACGAATATGGAACCTTATCAGGCATTAGCCAACGCCATCGTAGAACTGGCAGTAAAAGACTACAAGAAAGCCCTCAAACAACACTTCCGTTTTCCCAATAACAAGGATTACGCAAACGAGGTCGCATCATTGGAGCGGTTTTTCCGTTCCGGCTGGTACGGGATGCTGACCAACCTTGACGGCGAAGTCCTTATGACAGGGGTTCGCCGTATGGTGCGACAGGAGGTGGCAGCATGACCGCGAAGGACTTTCTGAACCAGGCTTATCTGTTGGATCAGCGGATAAAAAGCAAATCCGAGCAGATACAGTCCCTGAATGAACTCGCCACCAGCTGTACGGCAACCATGACCGGAATGCCCCACAATCCCAATCGCGGCACTTCCCGGATGGCAGACGCCGTCTGTAAGATCATCGACCTGCAGAACGAGATCGCATCGGATATGGACCGACTGGTTCAGATCAAAAAGGATATCGTGGATGTGATCAGCAAGGTCGAAGATGTGGAACTGCGCATCCTGCTGGAACAGCGGTATCTGTGCGGTGCGACATGGGAGGAAATCACCATGAATCTCTACCACAACCGCCGCTGGATCTTCCGGCTGCATGACAAGGCCCTGGATGCTGTGCAGCAGATTCTTGACGGCAACGAAAGAAGCCACTAAAAGCCACTATAATGCACATTCCCTTTATGATATCATTATAATGCGAAGAAAATGCAGAGAGCCTCATGGGAGCAATCCCGTGGGGCTTTTCTCATGCCCGGATGGAGGTGAACAGATGCCGAGAAAACCAAAGCGCCCCTGCTCCTTTCCTGGCTGCCCCAAATTGACAGACGGAAGATTCTGTGAGGAACACGCCAAACTGGAAGCCCAGCGGTATGAAAAATATGACCGCAACCCAGAAACCAAGCGTCGGTATGGTCGTGCCTGGAAACGCATCCGCGACAGTTATGCCGCCGCCCATCCGCTGTGTGAACTGTGTCTGAAGGAAGGACGGTATGTGAAAACCGAGGAGATCCACCATATCAAACCGCTGTCGGAAGGCGGCACTCACGCACGGGAGAATCTGATTGCCCTCTGTAAGCCCTGCCATGCCAGAATCCACGCTCAGCACGGTGACCGATGGCACAACCGCTGACCCCCAGGGGCGGTCAAAATCTCCAGGCGGCAAGGCCCTGGGAACGGGCGTGGGGTCGCGTGTGCGAAATCGCATAAGTTTTCGGGGGAATAGCCCCCAGCAGGAAGGCAGGTGACGAAAATGGGCCAGCGAGGACCCAAACCAGGCACCGGAGGCAGGCCGAAAAAGGCCATCGCGGACAAGATTGCGGACGGCAATCCCGGCAGACGACCGCTGACTGTTATCGACTTTGGTGACAGCGCGGCTGACCTTGAGGGTCAGGAGATGCCGAAGCCGTCCGAGTTTCTGTCCGCCCGGCAGAAAGACGGCTCCACCCTCTGTGCCGCAGAAATCTATGAAAATGTGTGGAAGTGGCTGGCGGAGCGCGGCTGTGCGGCGCTTGTTTCACCACAGCTCATTGAACGCTATGCCATGGCCAGCGCCCGGTGGATTCAGTGCGAGTCCA
>JAEDEU010000082.1 GCA_016293155.1 Clostridiaceae bacterium
TCCATGATAAAAAACGGGACGGCTGCCAGTCCGAAGCCGCAGAGGTACAGCCACACGGGCAGTGTCTGAATGCCAAAGGGAATGGAGAGCGGTGTAAACAGCACCAGCAGAATCATCAGAATGGAGATGAGACATGCGCCATTGAGCTTTTTGTTGGTGAAGAATCCGATTTTGAACAGGGAGCGTTCGGATCTCATATTAAATGCCTGAATGACCTGCGACAGTGCAAGCACCATAAATGCCATCGTCTGACCGCCGGCTGTTGTACCGGTGGTAGAGCAGCCCAGACGGAACGCGATCAGCGACAGAATACCGAACATCAGTCCCTGAAGTACGATGCGAACGCCGAGCCCGTGGGCGAAAATCCCTTCGTTTGCCGGCTTGGGCGGATGCTCCATGATATCCGGCTCGACCGCCTCCATGCCGAGCGCAATTGCCGGCAGGCTGTCGGTGACGAGATTGATCCACAGCAGCTGCATGGAAAGCAAGGGAGATTTATGCCATAGCAGCATGGAAAGAAATACAAGCAGGATTTCTCCGATATTTGTGCCCAGAAGGAAGCCGACTACCTTTTTGATATTGGCATAGATGCCGCGGCCCTCGCGGACTGCATCGACTATAGTGGCAAAGTTGTCGTCTGTCAGCGTCATGTCTGCCGCGCCCTTGGCGACATCCGTTCCGGTGATGCCCATGGCACAGCCGATATCTGCTGCCTTGAGGGCGGGAGCATCGTTGACACCGTCGCCGGTCATGGATACAACCTGCCCCTTGCGCTGCCATGCCTTGACAATACGGATTTTGTTTTCCGGCGAAACACGGGCATAAACCGAAATGTTCGATACACGCTCATCCAGTTCCGTTTCATTCATCGCATCCAGCTCCGCGCCGGTCACGGCATTGTCGCCGTCCTGCAAAATGCCGAGCTCACGTGCAATGGCGGAGGCGGTGACGATGTGGTCACCGGTAATCATGACCGGCTTGATGCCGGCCTGGCGGCAGGTCTGTACTGCCGCCTTTGCCTCCGGACGCGGCGGATCAATCATACCGACCAGTCCCATCAGCGTCAGTCCGTTTTCCAGCTCTGACGGCTGGAGAGATTGCGGAACCGCATCAATTTCCTTGCAGGCGATTGCAAGCACGCGCAGGGCGGAGGAGCTCATTTCCTCGTTGATGCGCTGTGCGGCGGGAATGTCACCGGAAACGCACCGCTGAGCCATGACATCAAAGGCACCCTTGACGATCACAATGTATTTGCCGTCAATGTGGTTGATCGTGGTCATCAGCTTGCGGTCGGAATCAAACGGGATTTCTGCCAGACGCGGGAATCGTGTATTCAGCGCCTCCTTTGGAGCGCCGTTTTTATGCGCGGCAAGGACAATGGCGGTTTCGGTCGGATCGCCGATGTGCTGTTCCTCGCCGTTTTCAAGCACAACCGAGCCGTCCGAGCACAGCGTACCGTAGTTCAACAGCCTGCGCACCGCTTCGGAATTGTGAGTGCTGATTTCCTCCGGCTGCATCCCGTCTGCGTATGCCCTGACCAGAGTCATGCGGTTTTGAGTCAGCGTACCGGTTTTATCCGAGCAGATGATAGAGGCACTGCCCAGTGTTTCCACGGCGGGCAGGCGGCGGATGATTGCGTTTTTGCTGACCATGCGCTGTACGCCGATGGAGAGCACGATGGTAACAATTGCGGGCAGTCCTTCCGGAATGGCGGAAACGGCCAGTGAAACCGCAGTCATGAAGATTTCCATCACCGGGATGCCGTTGGCAATGCCGATGATAAAGATCACGACACAGGCGGCAAGCGCGGCGATGCCGAGGTACTTGCCAAGCGCCGCGAGCTTCTGCTGGAGCGGCGTCTGTCCCTCCTCCTCATTCTCCAGCAGATTTGCGATCTTACCCATTTCGGTATTCATGCCGGTGTCAGTGACGAGCGCAGATGCGGTGCCGTAGGTAATGCTGCATCCGGAGAATACCATGTTGCAGCGATCACCGAGCGGTGCATCCGCGCCGATGACCGCCTCAGCGTCCTTTTCCGACGGCACAGATTCGCCGGTTAAGGCAGACTCCTCACACTTGAGTCCGGCACTGCGAATCAGGCGTGCATCCGCCGGAATAAAATCTCCCGCTTCCAGATGAATCAGATCTCCGGGGACAAGCTGAGATGCGTCAATCACGGATTCCATTCCGCCGCGGATGACACGTGCATGAGGTGCGGACAGATTTTTGAGTGCGTCCAGCGCCTTTTCCGCCTTGCTTTCCTGCATGACGCCCATGACAGCGTTCAGAATGACAATGACCAGAATGAGCACCGGCTCAAAAAAGTCGGTTTTTTCCACGACGGCAATGCCGAGTGAGACAGCCGCGGCGGCAATCAGAATCAGGATCATCACATCCTTAAACTGATCCAAAAAGCGCTGTACGATATGTTTTTTCTTTGCCTCGCGCAGACGGTTTTCGCCGTACTGTGCCAGCCGCTCCTGCGCCTGCTGCGGATCCAGACCACGGGATAAATCCGAGCCAAGCTCCTTGGCGGCCGCTTCGGGTGTGCTGTTGTAAAAGGTCACAATAATACCCTCCTTGCTTTGAATGGTATGATTTATTATATCAAATTTTACACAGAGTAAGGGAGATAATTTATTTTGTTGACAATTTATTAAAAATATCCCTGTGTTCGGAAAAAGAAGAAGGCTCCGGTCTGCTGGATGCAGAAACCGGAGCCGATTGCTCATTATTTCATAAATTCCTTGTATTCCTTCAGTACCGCAGCGGGCTCTCCGATTTTGACAACCTCACCCTCGTGCATCCACATGACCTTGGTACACATGGATTTGAGTGTGCTGATGTTGTGCGATACGATGATAACCGTGCGGTTCTTATTCTGGATGAGCTGCTTGGTGCGTGCGGCGCTCTTCTTTTTAAAGTGCTCATCGCCGACGCTGAGCACCTCGTCGATCAGCAGGATATCGGATTCCAGTGTTGTGGCGATGGAAAACGCCAGCTTGGAGTACATACCGGAGCTGTAGGTGCGCACCGGCTTGTCGATGAACTTGCCCAGCTCGGAAAACTCAATGATATCGTCCATGCGTTCCTGAATATATTCCTCGGAAAAGCCGAGCAGCATACCGCTGAGCATGATGTTTTCGCGACCGGAAAGCTGCTTCTGAAAGCCGACGCCGATGGCAAGCAGGGATACCGAATGCCCGTGCAGGTCGATGGTGCCGGAATCCGCGGAGAAAATACCTGCAATGCTCTTGAGCATGGTGGATTTGCCGCTGCCGTTTTTGCCGATGATGCCGAGCACCTCACCCGGTTCCAATGCAAAGCTGACATTTTTGACGGCCTGAAATATATCCTTCTCATTTTTCTTGCCGCGCAGCAGCATTTTTTTGATGGAGTATGCCTTCAGATCGCGGTAGCTGATGCACAGATCCTTGACTTCGATTGAATATTCGCTCATCATATCACCTTTACGTAGCTGTTTTCGTTCTTATAGATCAGACGGATGCCGAGAATCAGGATCAGAATGCCGGCGATGAACCATGCAATCATCCATTTCAGGCTGGGAGCCTTTCCATACAGCAGGCAGTCGCGCGCGGAGCTCATGACAAACGCAGCAGGATTGCAGCGGTTGAAGAATTTACCCCATTGTCCCGGCAGCTTGGACTCGATGTTATAAAAGATGCCTGTTACATAGAACAGCAGGCGCAGACCGATGCGCAGGACATTTGCCAGATCCTCTACATAGACGCCGAAGTGCAGCAGCACAGAACAGAATGCGAATGTAATCAGAATATGCAGCAGAATGATGAGCGGGAGCCATAAGATATTCGGCGTCAGAGGGACGCGGAATACGATCATCATTGCAAAAACAATGGCAAAGGAAATCAGCATCTTGAATCCGTTCACCAGGATCTTTACCAGAATCAGGGTGAATTTTGGCAGATAGACCTTGGCAACAATGGATTTGTTATTTTTTACAAGACGGACGCTGCTCATCAACAGGCGGTCAAAAAACTGCCAGAAGGTCAGACCAATAAAGACAAAAATGGGGAAATATTCCTGTTTCTGCGCAAACATATAGCCGAATACAAAGGTGTAAACCAGCATAAAGCAGAACGGCTCAAGAATCCACCAGAGCCAGTTTAGATACGAGTTGGCGACCTCGGCGCGCAGCTCGGAGCGGGCAGCATACAGGGTATAGTGCCCGAAGCGTTTGATATCGTTGATGAATCTCTGAAGCATGTGTTCCTCTTCCTAAGTATCAATAACAATGGGTATCTGAGAATGATTCTGATATGCGGAAACAACAGGATATTGCACTGTTGGCTGCATTGTTTTCAGATATACTTTATTATTATAATCTTTTTTTGCCGTTTTTTCAACCGGATTTCTGCACAAGAAACGATTTTCTCGTTCGAACCGAACTGGTTCTTTCGGAGAGCGTGTGAAAATACATGTGAAACGAATTGTGAAACCAGTGTGGATGTGATATACTGCTGGAAAAGAAATTGACTGGAAAGGACGGAAAGTATGATTCGTTTAATTGCAAGTGATCTTGATGGTACACTGCTCACGCAGTTTGGAAGGGTTTCGGAATATACGGCACAGACGATAAAGGAGATTCAGGAAAAGGATGTCCGTTTTGTCGTGTGCACGGGACGGGAATACTACAGCGCCAATATGATTGTCGGAGCCAGCGGCATTGCGTGCGATTATATCTGCAACAGCGGCGCGACATGGGTAGATGAGCAGGGAACCGTGATACATAATGTTTCCATGCAGCCGGACATGGTCCGCACCGTGTGGGATCTTCTTATGGAGGAGCATATGCTGACGCAGATTGTCACGGACGGCGGACAGGCCGTTCCGCAGAATCGGGCAGAGGTGACGGAATATTTGAAAAATATTCTGTTCCCGGCTTTGAGCAAGGCATCCGGCATGGATTACGGTCATGATTTGGATCGGTTTCTGGCTGGTTATCTGACGGAATATCCGATGGAGCGGATTTTTTCCGGAGCGGCTCCGGCTTATAAGATCATGACGGTTTCGATGGATCGGGAGCAGATGGCGCGGGTGCGTGCAAAGCTCGCCGACCTGTCGCTGTCGGTTGTGTCCACCTCGCCGATCAATCTGGAAATCAGTGGTCTGGAGGCGCGCAAGGGTATTGCGGTGCAGTCCTATGCGCAGCGTTTCGGAATCTCTCCGGAGGAGATTCTCGTGTTGGGCGACAGCGAGAACGATATCAATATGTTCGAGGTGCCGTTTGCGCACCGGATTGCGATGGGCAATGCGGATCAGATCATCAAAGACCGAGCAACCTTTATTACAAAAACCAACCGCGAGGACGGCGCGGCATACGCCATGCGCAGATTTGTGCTGGAGACATGAGGGAAAACCTCAGATGTCGATGAACATTTATGCACAAACTGTGAACAATGCACAGAGAAAATTGACTTGCAGAAGTGGATATAGTAAGATAGTGATAGGTTTTTTAGAGGGACAAAATCCCTGAAAGGATGTCACAAATGCAAAATGGAAACAATGGGCCCTTTGGCAATAACCCATTTGGGCAGGGAGGAAATCCGTTCGGACAGAACGGCAGTCCGTTTGGCGGTCATAATCCGTTTGAGGATGCACGCAGACAGGCAGGCGGTATCAAAGATTCGATCAAGCGCTTTTTCCGCAGCAAGCCGGACGGTCAGAAAAACAAGCCGGGACGCATCGTACTGACGGCAGTTCTCTTTCTGATTCTGCTGTTTGTGCAGTTTTATGTCATGCTGCCGGCGATTAACATTCAAAATCCGGGATTTTGGATGTTCGTGGGAGAAAACCTGATTCTTCTGCTGGTATTGACCACAGTTTTGTGCAGAGGTTCGTTTGCCTCCAATGTGCGCAAGGTGTGTGTGGCAGTGGTTGCGCTGGGTGCGATTGTATTTGCACTGCTCAGCCTGCTGTCCAGTCCGATTATTCAGTCGCGTAACTATGCGGACATGATGAGCGAATCCATTGAGAAGAAGGAGATTCAGGAATATACTCCGACGATCGACAATGTGCCGCTGCTCGACCGCGACAGCGCGGAGCGTCTGGCAAACCGTGCGCTCGGCAACCTGGTCGAGGAGGTCTCGCAGTTTGAGCTGTACGGAACCTATCAGACAACGGTCAACGGCGCACCGGTCCGCGTGCAGCCGCTGGATTATGTTGGTCTGGTCAAATGGTTCCTCAACCGCAGCGAGGGCATTCCGGCGTACATCACCGTGGATATGAAGACGCAGAACACCAAGATTGTCCGCATGGAGAACGGGATCAAGTACTCTCAGAATGCGTATCTGAATGATAATCTGACCCGACATGTCCGATTTAAATATCCGTGTGATATGCTGGGAACGCCGCACTTTGAGCTGGATGAATCCGGTCGTCCGTTCTGGACCTTCCCGGTTCTGGAGCACAAGATCATGCTGTTCAACGGTACGGATGTCAAGGGCGTTATCACTGTCGATCCGGTCACCGGTGATTGTGAGCGTTATGAGCTCGGCGAAATCCCGGACTGGATTGATAACGTATACAGCCCTGAGCTGATTATGCAGCAGTATGACTGGTACGGAAGCTATCAGAGCGGATGGCTGAATTCC
>JAEDEU010000083.1 GCA_016293155.1 Clostridiaceae bacterium
CCTGCGGCCTCTGCGTCCCGAACGCAGCGCTCTACCAAACTGAGCCACACCTCGATGCATTGCTTCTCTTTTCGCAACGATTGATATTTTAACAGATAACCGGTCGCGTGTCAACTGGAAAATTGTATTTTTTCAGAGTTTTTTTGAGAAAATTCTGTGCGGCATTTCCATCCCGCTTTCCGGTGTGATACAATAGGCTCAGTTGGAAAAAAAGGAGCGATCAAATTTGCTTGGACTTGGAACAGATATCATCGAGATCAGCCGCATTGCACGCAATCTGGACAAAGCGGCGTTTGTGCGCCGGGTATATACCGAACAGGAGGAGGCATACTGGCGTGCACGGGGCGTATGCGCCGCAGAATCCGCCGCCGGACTGTTTTGCGCAAAGGAAGCGATTGTCAAGGCGTTGGGAACAGGCTTCAATCTGCCGATTCGCTCAGTGGAGATCGGGCATGATGCATTGGGCAGACCCTATGTGATTTCTCCCAAGGGCAGGTTTTTGCTGAGCATCTCACACTGTAAGGAATATGCCACTGCAACCGCAATTTTGCTGGAGGAGCCGCGATGAGAGTACAGGATACAACAGAACAACTGGTGTTTTCTATTCTGCGCCCGCGTGAGCCGGAATCGGACAAAAATACCTATGGGCGCGTGCTTGCCGTGTGCGGATGCAGAGACTATATCGGCGCACCGTATTTTGCGGCAATGGGCGCGGTGCGGACAGGAAGCGGTATTGTGACGCTTGCCGTACCGGAATGCATTTATCCTATTCTGGCGGGCAAACTGAATGAACCAACCTTTCTGCGTCTTGCATATGATGAGAATGGAAGGATTGCGAAAGGATGCCTGCCGGAGCTTGGCCGACGCGCCGCGATTCTCGCCGGTCCCGGTCTGGGATTGGGGGAAGGTGTCACGGACACCGTCTGTCATATTGTCGCGCACGCACACTGTCCGGTGATTCTGGATGCGGACGGCATAAATGCGCTGGCAGGACATATAGATGTACTGGAGAGAGCAGAGCATCCGGTGGTGCTCACGCCGCACCGTGCGGAATTTGCACGCATCTGCGATGAAAGTCCCGAGCTGCCGCCTGCGGAAATGGCGGCAGCGTTTGCACAGCGGCACCGCTGCGTGCTGCTGCTGAAGGGACACCGCACGCTGATTGCCGCGCCGGACGGGCGAGTATACCGCAATACAACGGGAAACCCCGGTATGGCGAAGGGCGGCAGCGGAGATATTCTGTCCGGTGTCATTCTGTCCCTGCTGGGACAGGGGATTCCGCCTGTGGAGGCTGCGGTCTGCGGCGCGTATCTTCACGGACGCGCAGGCGATTTCGCCGCCAACGAGATCGGAGAATACGGCATGACACCGAGTGACATGCTCGCCTATCTGCCGCAGGTGCTCAAACCGCTCAACTCCAGAGTGTGGTGATGAATTGAATCGATGGACTGCCGCGCTGCTGTCGGCGGCGGTTTTGCTTGCCGGCTGTACTGCGGTCAAAGACCCTGCGGCACGGGCGGAGGATGTGCGCACGCGCTATGACGAGGCGGAAACTGTGACGCTGGATGCGGCAATCACTGCCGAGCTGGGGGAACGGACTGCGGAATACGGACTGCACTGCAGCTGGAACGGGACGCAGAGTGATCTGACGGTAACCGCTCCCGAAAGCATCAATGGAATTACGGCGCATGTTTCGGAAAACGGAACCGTGCTGGAATTTGACGATACCGAGCTGGAAACAGCGATGCCGGAGCGCACCGGTCAGACACCGCTGGATGCAATCCCATGTGTGCTGGAGGATCTGGTACACAGCGAGCCGGAGCAGATCTGGGAGGAGGAAAACACACTCGTACTGCGCTATGAGACGCGGACGGAGGAGGGAGTTGTCGCAAAGGAAATCACATGTGATGCGCAGAGCCTGGTACTACAGCGGGTGCAGATCTACTTCAATGAGGAACGTGTGCTGACCTGTGCGGTGGAAAACTGTTCGCTGCAGTAAACGTGATTTTTACCTGATGCGCAAGAAAAATTGATACAGCGCGACTAAAAAGACCTCCTGTGTGGGAATGATAACATTGACGGGAAAACCATCCCGCAAAAAAATTTCCATTGGAGTGTGAGGTACTGTGGATCATCAGGTCAAACGGGGAGATATTTATTACGCTGACCTGTCCCCCGTGGTCGGCAGTGAGCAGGGCGGAATGCGTCCCGTCCTGATCGTGCAGAACAATGTCGGCAATCGTTACAGTCCAACCGTCATCGCCGCGGCGATTACATCACAAATCAACAAGACGAAGATGCCGACACATATTGAGCTGGGCGCACGCAGCTTTGGGCTGACGAAGGATTCAGTCGTGCTGACCGAGCAGATCCGGACGCTGGATAAACGGCGGCTGCGTGAAAAGATGGGCACACTGGACGAAAGCCATATGGACGCAGTAGACCGTGCGCTGGCGGTCAGCTTCGGTCTGGGAAATACGAAGTAAAAGAGCGCTCCTCTGATGATTGTCGGAGGAGCGCTTTTTCCGGGGGAGGGAGCGAATGACGGCAGAGGTCAGGAGAAACGGCAGAGCGTGGGGAACGGCAGAGGTTACGGAGCACGGCACAGCAGTCCGGTTCTGCATTTCCGGACCGCTGTGCAGAGATGCAGTATATCGCGTGTGGGGCAGATCCGCAGACCGGGAGCCGATTCTTCTGGGGGTCGCGGAGCCGGACGGAGACCGATTGGTGCTTGACCGCACGCGCACCCGTTCTGAGCTGGCACTGTTTGGCTATCGGGATGCCCTGCCGGAGGAATATATTTTATCTGTACGAGAGCCGGAATGGAGCATATCCGAGCGCACCGGAGACGAGTGCATTGACCATGCGGTTCGCGCGCATCATCTGCCCGTTGAGCGGGAGGGAGAACTCCTGCGCATCCGGTGTGCCTTTGATAAAAATACCGAATTTCCACTCGCCTTTGCCTTCTGCCTGTGCCGCGTAAAAGCAGGAGAAGCAGTGTTGGAATGGACAAAAAAACAGATCGAACCGCAATAAAACGGTTCGATCTGACGGTCAGTATGTAGTTAAGTCGGTCATAACTCCACTTGCATCATAGTCGGCGGATTTGACCAGACTCCCGCTGCTGTTATATTCGTAAATCGTATACGAAGTCATTTGATGTGTTTCATTATACCATGTCGTGCGGACACGTTTGCCATTGCTGTTATATTGGTTTGTATAATAGCTGGTTAAATTGCCGTTTTCATCGTAGGAGTTGGCCTGAATGCGCAGCCCGTTGGCATCGTACTCATAGGTATAGGAGAAATCAACGCTGTTGTCCGGGTTGTAAAAAACTTCCCTGATTTCGTTTCCGCTGCTGTCAAACTCAGAGATGACGTAGAAATCCAGCTCATTGTTTTCGTAAAATACACTGCGCACCATGTTTCCGTTGGCGTCAAATTCATTGAATACGTCAACTGTGCCGTCAGAATTGTAAGTCGTAGAAGAAATGCGGTTGCCGCTGCGGTCATAAACATAGACATAATCAACCGATTTGCCGTCATAGCTGACGGTGACACTGATGTTGTTGTCCGCAGTCACTTCAATGCCGTCTGTGTAGTCAACACCCTGCTCATCCATAATTTCCTTCGCTTCGTCCAGTGTCAGCGTGGCAGAGGAGGCGGTATTCTGTTTTTCGTCCTGCGCGGAAACATCCGTCTGCGTGACGGAGGAGCTGGGCGATGCTGTGCCGGAACTGCTGGAATCATCCTGTCTGCCGGCAAACTGCTGAACGATGACAATCACGAGCACGATTCCGACCAGTACAGCAGGCAAGCGGCTGAATTTCCTGCGGACGGGCTTTTTCGAAGTTTCCGCTACAGTGGATTCGGCTGCGTTCGAAGGGGACTTATTGATGATGTTGTAGAGAATCTGAGCAAATCTCTGAATCAGATGGTTCATATCCGTTCTCCGTTCCTGTTTTATATTCTATTGTTATTTTACAATATGGGGAATCTTGTTGCAAGAGCAAAGATAAAATAGAGTTTCACGATCGAATACAAAAAGAGCCGGACGAAACTGTCCGGCTCTGAGGGCAGATGTTTATTTGACGATCATCTTTGCTTCCATGTAATAGCGCTTCTCGTGCGCCTCACCCATGGAAAAGGTCTTGCGCGGCAGTACTCCGTCCAGAATGACACCGCGGAACAGGTCGTTCTTTTCGATGTCCGGCAGGAAGAAACCGATGTTGTTCGGCTTCGTGCCAAGCTCCTTTACGACATCCTCGCCGTGGATATAGTCAATCTTCACGGCAGAGCGGGTACTCATGTAATCATCCAAAAATGCCTGAAGCGTTGCCAATGCGATGCCCCACTGCGGCTTGCGCACGGTGACATAACCGGTGCAATCAGCGGTACAGAACGGGAATACATGTGCATCCTCGGCATTTTCCGGAGCAGTTTCCGTGATCTCGCAATCCGCGCCGTGTGCAGCATAAAATGTCTTTGCTGCGGCAAACAGGTCGTCTGCATCCGCGTCGAACAGCACGCGGTGGATCGGCTCAATTACCAGACTCTCGTCATGGATGTTGACGATTTCGCACAGGGCGAAGCGCGCCGGATGCGTTGCAATTTCCTCCTCGGAGAGAGACGGCTTGAGCGCCTCCCAGTATGCCTTTGCGGTTGCCATGGAATGGTTGCCGTCTCCGACTGCGAACGGGAGCAGCGGAAGATCTTCAGTCAGATGATACTTCTCGTTAAAGGTCTTGCGATTGTTCAGACCCTCAAACATGGAGATGATCGTATCCGTGACAACGCCCTGCGGGATGAACCAGCCGTTGATATGACCGCCGTCCAACATCAGATCGGTGTCATACACCTGCTCGAACAGATCCAGCTGCTCGAACAGCGGCTCGATGATGGCGCGCTTGGGATCGTCGATGAGCAGCATGATGTGCGGCAGCTCCATCACTGCACCGTTGCGGACAGCCAGACGCGGCGGGATGCGTTCTTCCACCGTCTTTTCGGTCGGGCGAATCAGGGAGCGGGAGCCCGGCTTGTACTCATAGGCTTCCAGATCGACTGCGGCAACCAGACCGCGGCGCGGAACCTCGCCGCCGGACCAGCGCTCGGTCAGGATAAAGCCTGCCGGGAACTGGATCATGGTGCCGTCGGAGAGATACTGCTTCATGGTATCATAGATGCGCTCCGTGCGCTCGGAAACATCGGCATCCTCCAGATAAACCTCCGGCAGAGTCAGGCGCAGGGTGGACGGCGCGTCGCCGACAATCCGGTCAGCTTTCTGCCAGTATTCCGGCTGGGAGGTGTACTGATCGCAGGCAACAACAGCCCACTTGCTCAGATCGGTGCCCTTTTTCGGCATCAGAATGGTAGGAACAGAAATACAGGACATTTCGTGATCTCCTTCGCTTTAAATCATATCGTATGTCACATTATACAGGACAAGCATACGGCTGGTCAATTGCATATTTGAAAAACTCGGTCAAAATTCAACAAATTGCCTGTGTATTTTGACGCATTCGGGCAAGAATAACGGATGCAGGGATCGAACAAAAACAAAGGAGAGAAAAGATATGTCTGATAATCGTTCTAACAATCTGGTCGTACCGGAAGCACGTAATGCAATGGACCGTTTCAAGATGGAGGCTGCCGCAGAGGTCGGCGTAAACCTGAAGGAGGGTTATAACGGCGATATTACTGCCCGTCAGGCAGGCAGCGTCGGCGGTCAGATGGTAAAAAAGATGATCGAGGCCTATGAGAACTCGATGAAGTAAGCCTGCTTGAAAGAAAATCGAGAGGGCGGATTGCAGCGCAGTCCGCTCTTTTGCTTGCATGTCTGCGTGCGGTCTGTTAAAATGGTAGAAACTACTGCCGAATGAGGAGAACATCATGCAGAAAAAAGATAAATCCAAGCTGAATTTGTTCCTGGTCGGTCTGCGCGCACGAATGCAGCAGAATCGGGATTATTTTTCGGATATTGAAATGACCTTTGTTTCCGGGCGCAAGCAGTTTCGCGCAGCCGTGACATTGGAGGGCGAAGGCTATCGGACGGATTACAACGGTCAGCAGAATGTGACCGATGCACAGGGTGTATGTGATCTGTTTTCTGCCGAGGCAGAGAAATTTGACAGCGCGGCGCTCAATTATCGGGAACGCGGCTATGAGATTGTCATTGATGTCACCGCGCGCGGCGTATCCATGAAGCAGGGCGAACGCAAGGCAGCGGCAAAAAAGACGGTAAATCCTCTGCTCGGCGGACGGGAATATCTGATTCCCATTGACGGAGCGGAGGCACTGCTCAAGGAGATTGGTATTCTGACCGCGCAGGGCAAGCTCAAAAACGATATGGTGCGCAAATACAATCAGATTGACCATTATGTGGAGCTGGTTGCGCCGATGTTTGAAAAGGAGACGGAGGAGATCCTGCTGCTGGACTGTGCCTGCGGCAAGTCCTATCTGAGCTTTGTCATGAATTACTATCTGCGTGATGTGCTCAAAAAGCGCTGCCGTATCATCGGTATTGACTACAATCAGCATGTAGTGGAGGAAAGCGCAAAAATGGCGAAGCGTTTGGGCTACCACAATATGCAGTTTATCCAGGCGGATCTGCGC